>NZ_CP109446.1:657500-999166 GCF_036227265.1 Streptomyces sp. NBC_01476
GGTAGTGACGACACCCCTGTTGAGCTCCGTACTCAGGAGGCTTCCATGACCACCGTTTCGTCGCCGCTCGCCGGTCGGGCCGTCGGACTCGACCAGGTTCCCGATCCGGTGTTCTCCGGCGCGATGGTGGGACCCGGGACCGCGGTCGATCCGCTCAGGGAGCAGACCGACGCGGTGTCCCCGGTGGACGGCGTCATCGTCTCCCTGCACCCGCACGCGTTCGTGGTGGTGGACGACGAGGGACACGGGGTACTGACGCATCTGGGTGTGGACACCGTGCAGCTCAATGGCGAAGGCTTCGAGCTGTTGGCCGCCAAGGGCGACAGTGTGGTCCGCGGTCAGGGGATCGTGCGGTGGAACCCGGCTTCCGTGGAGGCGGCCGGGAAGTCCCCGGTGTGTCCGGTGATCGCACTGGAGGCCACCGGGGCAGCGCTCAGCGAGGTCATCGACGCCGGGGACATCGTCGCCGGGGACACCCTCTTCAACTGGAAGTAGTGAGATGGGGATGGAGACAACACTGCGAGGTGTGGGCGTCAGCCACGGTGTGGCGATCGGCGAGGTACGGCACATGGGCACAGCCGTGCTGGAACCGCCGGCCAAGCAGATCCGGCCGGAGGACGCCGCGCGTGAGCAGGGCCGTGCCCGTCAGGCGGTGGAGGCGGTCGCCGCCGATCTGACCGCCCGCGGCCATCTGGCCGGGGGTGACGCACAGGCGGTGCTGGAGGCCCAGGCGCTGATGGCGCAGGACCCGGAGCTGATCGCCGATGTCGAACGCCGGATCGCGGTGGGCAGTACGGCCGAACGGGCGGTGTACGACGCTTTCGCCTCCTATCGGGCGCTGCTGGCCGGCGCGGGTGAGTATCTGGCCGGCCGGGTCGCGGACCTGGATGATGTCCGCAACCGGATCGTGGCGCGGCTGCTCGGTGTGCCGATGCCGGGTGTGCCGGACAGCGATGAGCCCTATGTGCTCGTCGCACGGGATCTGGCGCCGGCCGACACCGCGCTGCTCGACCCGGCGCTGGTGCTCGGTTTTGTGACCGAGGAGGGCGGGCCCACCAGCCACAGCGCGATTCTGGCCCGGGCGCTGGGTGTACCGGCGGTGGTGGCGCTTCCCAGGGCCACGGATCTGGCCGAGGGCACGGTCGTGGCGGTGGACGGCAGTTCCGGCGAGGTGTTCGTGGAGCCGAGCGCGGCGAAGCGGACCGCGTTGACCGAGGCCGCTGCCGCACGGAAGGCGGCGCTGGCCGCTTCGTCGGGGCCCGGGGCGACGTCGGACGGGCACAAGGTGCCGTTGCTGGCGAACATCGGTGGTCCGGCGGACGTGCCGGCCGCCGTCGAGGCGGGGGCGGAGGGTGTGGGGCTGTTCCGTACCGAGTTCCTTTTCCTGGACGATTCCGCGAACGCGCCGTCGGTGGAGAAGCAGGTCGGGGCGTACCGGCAGGTGCTGGAGGCGTTTCCCGAGGGACGGGTGGTCGTCCGGGTGCTGGACGCCGGGGCGGACAAGCCGCTGGACTTCCTGACGCCGGGGGACGAGCCGAACCCGGCGCTGGGGGTGCGCGGGTTGCGGACGCTGCTCGATCACCCCGAGGTGCTGCGCACGCAGCTGCGGGCGCTCACCCTCGCGGCCGAGGGGTTGCCGGTGCATCTGGAGGTCATGGCCCCGATGGTGGCCGACCGCCAGGATGCGAAGGCTTTCGCCGACGCGTGCCGCGAGGCGGGCCTGCCGGCGAAGTTCGGGGTCATGGTGGAGATCCCCGCGGCGGCGCTGCGGGCCCGGTCGGTGCTCCAGGAGGTGGAGTTCATCTCGCTGGGCACCAATGACCTGGCGCAGTACACCTTCGCGGCGGACCGGCAGGCCGGCGCCGTGTCCCGGTACCAGGATCCGTGGCAGCCGGCGCTGCTGGACCTGGTGGCGTCCGCCGCCGACGGGGCGCGGGCCGAGGGCAAGAGCTGCGGCGTGTGCGGTGAGGCGGCGGCGGACCCGCTGCTCGCGTGTGTGCTGGTCGGTCTCGGTGTCACCAGCCTTTCCATGGGTGCGGCGTCGATTCCGTATGTTCGGGCGACGCTGGCGAAGCACACGCTGGCCCAGTGCGAGCGTGCGGCTTCGGCCGCGCGGGCGACCGACAGTGCGGAGGGCGCCCGCCGGGCCGCGCAGGGGGTGCTGTCCGGCGAGTAGGGCCGCCGGCCCCTGCCCGGTCGCCGGGGTGATCGGGCAGGGGGCGGCCTGCTGGCGTGCTCTACCGTCCAGGCAGGTGCTCCTGCCGTGGTGGTGGCAGTGGCAGTCCCGCGCGGTAGCGGACGCCGGGCTCCGGCGGTACGGGGTCGCCGGTCTCCGGGTCGGTGCAGTAGGCGCTGAAGACCTCTGCCTCGGTCAGTGGGTGGGGTTCGCCTTTCCGCAGTGACCAGCCCCGTACCGTCTCGGCGCCGGTCGCGTCCGTTGTGCGGACCACCAGGCCGCCCGGCCGCCGGATGGTGGCTTCTCCCGCGGCCATGATCGTGCAGACGACGAGGGCGTCCGCCTCCGCGATGTCCACCTCGCCGTCCTCGTCGGCCTCGATCTCGACGGCCGCGAGCAGGGGTGGGCTGTCCGGCGCCGGGAGGCTGCAGACGACGTGGTGGGCGCCGGGGCCGATGGCTTCGATGACGCGCAGGAGGGTGTGCGAGGCGCGGTCGAAGGCGCAGTGGGCGAGGTCCCGGTCGCAGTCGGGGCAGGGTCCCGCGTCCATCAGGGCGTCGGTGGCCCGCTCCCAGGTGGCCCTGCGGTCGGCTTCGCGGGCGAGGTGGGAGCGCAGCTGTGTGATGTGCTGCCCTTCGTACGGCACGGCGGGGCCGGCCGTGGTGACGTCGGCGACGTAGCGGGTGCGGGTCTGTGGGGAGTCCGGTGGCTGGCGGGTGCTCTCGCAGTAGTGGGTGTAGGCGTCCGGGTCGAAGAGGGTGACGGCGATGTGGGTGCCCTGGGCGTGCAGGCTGTGCAGAAGCCCGTCGAGGTGGTGCAGGTAGACGGCGTACTCGTCGAAGGGGAAGCTCCGGTCGCCGGTCATGAGGGCGAAGTCCTGGTCGTCCAGGAGCAGTCCGACGACGACGGGGGCTTCCTTGCGCAGGGCCCGCCGGTAGCGGTTGCGCTGCCGGGAGGTGCCCGCTGTCCGCCGTGAGGTGGCGCCGCGGTGTCCGCCGCTCCCCCGGCGGTCGTCGGCCGTCCGCTTGCGCCCGGCTCCTCGTGCTCCGTCGTTCCTGGTCTGTGTCATGGGTTTTCCCCCTCCGGTTCCGGCCGCCGCGGGACCGGTGTCCCACAGCTCGACCGTGCTCACTCACCGTAACCGGACCCTCTGACAACGGCCGGTCCGGCCGGAGCCGTGCCCCGGGGTTCCCGGGCTACAGGGGACTGATGCGACGTCAGGGGCCGCGTGACGGCCCTCTTGACGGCGGTACAGCGGGTCAAGTATCCAGAACGCGGGCGGCATTGGTACAGACCAAATGGGAGTCCGGTATGCGAAGATCCCTCACCCTCCTTCTCGCGCTCTTCGGCACGCTCATCCTGTTCCTCGCTCCTCCCGCGTCGGCGGCCGGCGGCGTCGGCGCCACCTTCGCCAAGACCTCGGACTGGGGCAGCGGCTACCAGGCGCAGTACACGGTCCTCAACGGCAGCAGCGCCACGATCAGTTCATGGAAGGTCGAGTTCGACCTGCCGGCCGGCAGCAGTGTCGGCAGCTACTGGGACGCGCTGCTCACCCAGAGCGGGACGCACTACACCTTCACCAACCGCGACTACAACGGGTCCCTCGCGCCGAACGCCTCCGCGGTCTTCGGGTGGGTGAACTCCGGCCCCGGCACGCCCGCCAACTGCAAGCTCAACGGCGGATCCTGCGACGCGGGCGGCAGCACCGGGGGCGGCGGCAGCGACACCACTCCCCCGTCGGTCCCCGGCGGCGTCACCGTGGGGTCGGCCACCAGTTCCTCGCTGACCGTGCACTGGAACGCCTCCACCGACAACTCCGGCTCGGTGGCGGGCTACGAGGTCTCCCGGAACGGCGCGGCCCCCGTCGCCGTGACCGGCACCTCCTACACCGCTTCCGGCCTCGCCGCCGCCACCTCCTACTCCTTCCAGGTGCGGGCCAAGGACGCGGCCGGCAACACCTCGGCGTACAGCGCGGCCGTCTCCGGCACCACCAGCGCGACCGGCGGCGGGGGCGGCAACCCGGCGCCCGGCCTGATCCGTACCGCTCCCTACGTCGACATGGGCGCGTGGCCGACGCCCAGTCTCACCGCGATGTCCCAGGCCAGTGGGGTGAAGAGCTTCACGCTCGGCTTCGTCACGTCGGCCGGCTGCAAGGCTTCGTGGTTCAACGCCTACGACCCGCGGCAGGCGTGGGCCAAGGACCAGATCGATGCGATCAGGGCGGCCGGCGGGGACGTGAAGATCTCCTTCGGCGGTGCAAGCGGCATCGAACTGGCCCAGGCGTGCTCCTCGGTCGACGCTCTCACCACCGAGTACGCGGCGGTGGTGGACGCCTACAGCCTCTCCTACGCCGACTTCGACATCGAGGGTGCGGCGGTCGCCGAACCCGCGTCGATCGCGCTGCGCTCCCAGGCCCTGGCCAAGCTCCAGCAGACCCACCCCGGTCTGCGGATCTCGCTGACCCTCCCGGTACTGCCCAACGGCCTGACCTCCGACGGGCTGAACGTCGTCACCGCGGCGAAGAACGCGGGCGTCAACCTGGACATGGTCAACGCGATGGCCATGGACTACTACCAGAACGTCGACTACGGCGACGCGGCGGTCCAGGCCGCCAACAGCCTGTTCAGCCAGCTCACATCGCTCTACCCGGGCAAGTCCGACGCCCAGGTGTGGGCGATGGTGGGGGTCACCCCGATGCTCGGCCAGAACGACGACGGGCACATCTACAACCAGGCCGACGCGCAGCAGCTCGTCACCTTCGCCAGGAGCAAGCACCTGGGCATGCTCTCGTTCTGGGAAGAGGGCCGGGACGCCAACGCCTGCACCGGCGCCCTGTACAAGTGCACCAACATCTCCCAGGCGCCGTACGAGTTCTCGAAGATCTTCGCCCCGTACACAGGCTGAACAGCCCGGCTGTGGAGGCCCGTTCAGCAGTATGAGCCGCTTCTACGAGCGGCCGCCGGCCCGGTCCGCGGCGAGCCGCTCGTAGAAGCGGAGCACCCCGAGGTCGTCCACCGAGCCGGGGTTGACCGCCTTCTCCAGTGAGGTGCCTTGCAGCAGCCGCTTGACCGGGACCTCGATGCGCTTGCCGGTGAGGGTGTGCGGGACCCCGGGCACCGCGATGATCTCGTCGGGGACGTGCCGCGGGGAGAGTTCACCGCGGATCGCGGCGCGGATCCGGTCCCGGAGCGGGTCGTCCAGGGCGGCGCCGTCGGCGAGCTGGACGAAGAGCGGCATCCAGTAGCCGCCGTCGGGCTGTTCGATGCCGATGACGAGTGATTCGCGGATCTCCGGGAGGCGTTCGACGACCTCGTAGATGTCCGAGGAACCCATCCGGACGCCCTGCCGGTTGAGGGTGGAGTCGGAGCGGCCGTGGATGACGACGGTGCCGCGGTCGGTGAGCGTGATCCAGTCGCCGTGCCGCCACACGCCGGGGAACATCTCGAAGTAGCTCTCGCGGTAGCGGGTGCCGCCCGGGTCGTTCCAGAACCGGATCGGCATCGAGGGCATGGGGTTGGTCACGACGAGTTCGCCGACCTCACCGGACACCGGGCGGCCTTGCGCGTCCCACGCCTGCAGGTCCGTACCCAGGCAGGCGGCCTGGAGTTCGCCGATGTGGACCGGCAGGGTCGGCACCCCGCCGGCGAAGCAGCTGCACACATCGGTGCCACCGCTGACCGAGGCGATCCAGAGGTCCTCCTTGACCTCGTCGTGGAGCCAGCGGAAACCGTCAGGTGGCAGCGGGGAGCCGGTGGTGGCGACGCAGTCGACCGCCGAGAGGCCGAAGGCGCGGCCGGGGTGGATGCCGGCCTTGCGGCAGGCGATGACATAGGCGGCGGAGGTGCCGAAGACGGTGCTGCCGGTGAGTTCCGCGACCCGCCACTGGGCGGAGATGTCGGGGAAGCCGGGGCTGCCGTCGTAAAGCACGATGGTGGCGCCCGCGAGCAGGCCGCCGACCAGGAAGTTCCACATCATCCAGCCGGTGGAGGTGTACCAGAAGAAGCGGTCGCCGGGGCCGAGGTCGAGGTGGAGGCCGGTCTGCTTGAGGTGTTCCAGCAGGATGCCGCCCTGGGACTGGACGATCGCCTTGGGCAGGCCGGTGGTGCCGGAGGAGTACAGGACCCACAGCGGGTGGTCGAACGCGACCTGCTCGTAGGCAGGTTCCTCCGTGCCGGCGGTCAACGCCGTCCAGTCCAGGGCGCCTTCCGGGGCCACCGTGTCCAGCAGCGGGATGTGGACGGTGGCGCGCAACGACGGGAGTCCGGCGCGCAGTTCGGCGACCTCCGCGGTGCGGTCGTGGGTCTTCCCGCCGTAGCGGTAGCCGTCGACGGTGAAGAGCACCACGGGCTCGACCTGCTGGAAGCGGTCGAGGACACTGCGGGCGCCGAAGTCGGGGGCGCAGGAGGTCCAGACGCCGCCGACGGCCGCGGTGGCGAGCAGGGCGACGACGGCCTGCGGGATGTTCGGCAGGTAGCCGCTCACCCGGTCGCCGGGGGCGACGCCGAGCCGGCGCAGCGCCGCCGCCAACGAGGCGACCTGCCGGGCGAGTTCGGCCCAGCTGACGGTTCCTGGCCGCTGCCGTTCGTCGAGGTGCAGCAGTGCGGGCTGTGCGGCCCGCGCCGGGTCGAGTGCGGGGCGCAGCGCGTGTTCGGCGTAGTTGAGGCGGGCGCCGGGGAACCAGCGGGCGCCGGGCATCGCCGGGTCGGCGAGCACCGTCTCGTACGGACTGGAGAAGCGGACGTCGTACCACTCGGCCAGGGCCCCCCAGAACGCCTCGGGTTCGCGGACGGACCAGGAGTGCAGGGCGGTGTAGTCGGCCTGCGGGTCTGCGGCGCGGGGGGCAGGGGCACCGTGCCGGCCGGCCGCCCAGCGGTGGAAGCGGGTGAGCTGCGCGCGGGCGACACGCTCGGGGCCCGGCGTCCACAGCGGCTGCGGGGCGTCCGCCGGTTCCGCGGGGGCGGCGGGCTCGGGCGTGGTGCTCATCTGGCGGCTCCCGGACGGTACGCGTCGTTGCGTGGCTGCTGGGTCCCGGGCGGGGGTCTCCCGCCGCGGGGGGCTGGGCAGGACGATGCCATGTGATCGTCCGGTACGCCAGGGCGGCTCCCGGGGCGCCGCGGGACGGCCGTGTGACGCGCGTCGATGATCCGGGCGGCCCCTTGCAGGTGAACGCTGACTGAACGGGCGGCGCCGATGGTGGTTTCAGTGCGAAAGTTGGCACATGAATGCTCGGGACCTGCTGAGATCGGTTCGGATGGCGGGTTCCGCCAATGGCCGGCGTGCCGCACGCTCGGCGTGGCGCCGGCAGCGGGCCGACGCGCGGGATCTCCCCCGGCGCGGCCCGGAGCGTGCCAGGGTGCCGGGGGCCGCGGTGGAGGCCGAGCCGTTGCCCGGCGGCGGGGTCGTCCGCTTCACGCGTTCGGTGCTGCGGGTGCGGGTGGCGGTCGGCGGCGCGGTCTTCTGCGGCTGGGACGGAGCCGCGCCGGAGCCCTCGTACGCACTGGCCGGCGAGGGTCCGGCGGGCGGGGCATGTCCCGCGGCGGACACCCGGGCGGTGCTGGAGCCGGACAAGGACGGCTGGCGGGTGGTCTCGGAGCGGGTCACCGTGCTGATCTCCCGGCACGGCGCGGTGGAGATCCGCACCCCCGGCGGGCTGCTGCTGCGCCGGGAGCTGCCGCCCCGCTGGTGGGACGCCACCGGGCAGCAGGAGGGCGGCGGGGCCCGCTGGGTGCAGCGCTCGGAGACGCCCGCCGACGCCCGGGTGTACGGGCTCGGCGGCCGGGCGGCGGGGCCGCGGCTGCCCGCGGGCGGCTACCGGCTGTGGAACACCGACCCGGGCGGGTCCTTCGCGCCGGGCGACGACCCGCTGTACATCACCATGCCGCTGCAGCTGGTGGTCGCGGACGCGGGCTGCCATCTGATCTTCCACGACAACACCTGGGACGGCCGGGTGACGCTGCGCGACGGCGAGGAGGGCGCCGGCTCCGGCCATGACCGGCCGGGCGGCTGCGAGGTGCGGATGGACGGCGGACCGCTGCGGTACTGGGTGATCGCCGGTACGCCCGCCCGGGTGCTGGCCGGCTGGACGGCGCTGACCGGCCGCCCCGCGCTGCCGCCGCGCTGGGCGCTGGGCCACCACCACTCCCGGTGGGGTTTCGGCAGCGAGCAGGAGGTCCGCCGGGTGGCGGCGGGCTACCGCGAGCGCGGGCTGCCGCTGTCGGTGCTGCATCTGGACATCGACCACTTCGACGGCCACCGGGTGTTCACGGTGGACCGCCGGAACTTCCCCGATCTGCCGGGCCTGGCCGCGGAGTTGGCCGGGCAGGGGGTGCGGCTGGTGTCGATCGTGGACCCGGCGGTCAAGGTGGAACGGGGGCTGGCCGCGTACGACGAGGGCAGCGCCGCGGACGCCTTTGTGCGGGACGCCCGCGGGGAGCCGGTGCGGGGGGTGGTCTGGCCGGGTGAGGCGGTCTTCCCCGACTTCACCGACCCGCGGACGCGGGCCTGGTGGGGCGGCCTCTACGCGGAGCGGCTGGCGCAGGGCTTCGCCGGGGTGTGGCACGACATGAACGAACCGGTGTCCTTCGCCCCGTTCGGCGATCCGACGCTGCCGCGGTCCGCCCGCCATGTGCTGGACGGCCGCGGCGGGGACCACCGTGAGGCGCACAACGTCTACGGTCTGACGATGGCCCGGGCCGGGTACGAGGGGCTGCGCAGACTGCGGCCGGAGCAGCGGCCCTTCCTCTTCTCCCGCTCCGGCTGGGCGGGTATGCAGCGGTACGGCGGCAGTTGGTCGGGCGATGTGGCGACCGGCTGGGAGGGGCTGCGGGCCTCCCTGGCGCTGGTGCTGGGCCTCGGGCTGTGCGGGGTGCCGTACTCGGGTCCTGACGTGGGCGGTTTCACCGGTACGCCGTCGCCCGAGCTGTACGTGCGCTGGTTCCAGCTGGGGGCGTATCTGCCGTTCTTCCGGACGCATTCGGCGATCGACGGCGGGCGGCGGGAGCCGTGGGAGTTCGGCGCCGCCGCGCTCGAACACGCCCGTGCGGCGCTGGTCGAGCGGGTGCGGCTGCTGCCGTATCTGGAGACGCTCTCCCATATCGCCCGTGGTACCGGCGCCCCTTACGTACGGCCGCTGTGGTGGAAGTCGCCGGGCGACCGGGCGCTGCGGGAGTGCGCGGACGCGTTCCTGCTCGGCGACGCGCTGCTGGTGGCGCCGGTGCTGGAGCCGGGGTCGGTGACGCGGGCGGTACGGCTGCCGCGTGGCCGCTGGTACGACACGCTGACAGAGACGGAGTACCGCGGGCGGGGGCAGGTGCTGCTGGACGCGCCGCTCGACCGTATCCCGGTGCTGGCGAAGGCCGGGTCGATCCTGCCGGTGGCCGGGGCGGACGGCGCGATCGAGCTGGAGGTGTGGGCGCCGCGGCAGGGCCGTACCGGCAGCGGGGTCGTCTTCGCCGGGGACCCCGAGGGGTGGGGCGCGCCCCGGGTGGAGCGGTTCGTGTCCCGGTGGGTGGACGGCAAGGTGGTGGTGGAGCGGGACGGTGGCGGGGAGCCCGGCTACCGGGTGCGGGTCCGGGGCGTCGCGCCGTAGTCGCCGGCGAACCAGCGGCGCACCGCCAGGGTGTGCAGGTCGAAGCCCAACTCTTCCGGGGCGTGCAGGAGTTGGTGGCCTTCGGTCTCGTCGGTTGCGGCGGACGGCGGGAGTTCGGCGGCGTCGAGGACCGGCAGCAGCCCGAACAGCAGGAGATAGCCGCCGGCTTCGTCGGTGAGGGCGTCGGCGAGGGTGACATCGGCCGCCGGGGCGACGATGCCGGTCTCCTCGGCGAGTTCGCGGACGACGGCGTGCTCCCAGCTCTCCCCGAAGTCGATGAAGCCGCCGGGCAGGGCCAGTCGGCCGCGCCGGGGTTCGATGGTGCGCCGGATCACCACCAGTGCGGTGCTGCCGGCGGCCCGTACCGGCAGCAGGGCGACGGCGACCGGCAGCGGATTGCGGTACCTGACCGTCCCGCAGGCGGCGCAGGTACGGGGCCAGCCGGCGTCGGCGGCGAACGGGGTTCCGCAGGCGGAGCAGTGGGAGTCCTTCGGCACGGGGGGACCTTACCCGACGGGGCGCGGGACGGCCGGGCGCACCGTCTGGCGGGAGGGTCCGCGGGATTCCAGCAGCACGGGGGCGCCGAGCAGCCCGGAGATGGTGTCGCTCCAGCACCGGGGGTCGGGCCCGGGGGTCTCCCACAGCGCGGGGCGCGCGCCGAGCAGTTCCGCGGTGAGCTCGGCCTGACGGGCGAGGTCCCCGGGCGGCCCTGCGGGCA
Organism: Streptomyces sp. NBC_01476; assembly: GCF_036227265.1. NCBI lineage: Bacteria > Bacillati > Actinomycetota > Actinomycetes > Kitasatosporales > Streptomycetaceae > Streptomyces > Streptomyces sp. NBC_01476. The sequence continues at coordinate 667,983 of NZ_CP109446.1, forward strand.
ACCGCTCCACCAGCCGGCCGTCGATGCCGTACGCGCGGCAGATCCGCAAGCGACGGCAGCGGCCGGGGGCGTCGAGGTGGGTGACCGCCAGGGCGTCCACGCCCCCGCACACCTCGGCCGCGTAGGCGTGCGCGACCGCGTCGAAGTGGCCGATCCGGAAGGCGCCCTGCCAGCGGCCGTGGCCGTTGTGCGGTTCCGGCAGCAGTGGCCGCAGTCCTGGGTCCTCGGTGACCAGCGGTCCCGGGCCGTGCCGGGTGGTGTAGGTGCGGACGACGCCGAGGCGGCGGGCGCCCGCGGTGTCACCGGCCTCGGCGAGCAGCGTCTCGGCGTTGGCGAAGGTGGTGGTGGACCAGGTGGTGTACGGGTGGAAGCCGTGCCATTCGTCGAGCAGGACGCCCTGGGCGCCTTCGAAGACCAGCGGGCCCCGGCGGACGAGGGCGCGCAGTGCGTCCTCGTCGGTGAGGGTGACGGCCTGTGCGAAAGCGGTGCAGACGTCGGCGAACGCCTCGATCGGCGGTGCGGGCAGCGGGCCCAGTTCGTCAGTGAGGCGGTCCCGCAGCAGCCGCAGCCGGCGCAGCAGCCGGGGCCGGGAGGAGCAGTCACCCGCGGTCGGCGCGTCGTCGGGGTGGGCGAGGGCGTAGGCGGTGGTCTCACCGACGCCCATTCCGCACGAGCCGTGCCGGGCGCTGCCGCGGGACTGCTCGCGCAGGCGGTTGGCGGCGGCGTGGTAGGGGGTGGTGAGCGGTGCCCGCCGGTCGGTGCTCAGCAGGGCGTACGGGGCGGGTACGCCGAGCGCGCTGAGGTGGTCGGCTTCGGCGGTGAGGGCCAGGGGGTCCACCGACATGAAGCGGGACAGGTGGGTGGGGGTGCCGTGGAGGGTGCCGGCGCCGAACTGCGCGAAGGTGTGGTGGAGGCCGGCCGGAGTGACGACGTTGTGGGCGGCCTGGGCACCGCCGTTGAAGCGGATCACAGCGGGGACCGGACGGTCGGCGGTGGCGCAGAGGTGGCTTACGGTGGCGCCTTTGCCGGCGTCGCCGAAGCCGAAGTCCACCACGAGCGTGTGCACAGGTACTCCTTGCCTGGGGCTGCTGCTGTATGGCTGCCGGTGCGCCGCCCGCCCGCCCGCGCGGCGGACCGGCGCGGGCTGGCGCCGCGGATCACTCCAGTGCGCGGGCGACCGAGTCCACCACGGTGGAGCCGATGTCCTCCAGGTCGGCGAGCCCTGCCGCCAGGTCGATGGCCTCTTCGCCGAGGCCCACGGTGAGGGCGATGGTTTCGCAGACGGCGTCGAGGTTGTCGAGTTCGATGACGTTCTGGCCCAGCAGCTTGCGCCACAAGGCGAGCACTTCGGGGTTCCCGGCGTAGGAGGCGCCGGCCGGGAGGATGTAGAAGACGTGGAACTTCCGCTGGAGTTCGGCGAGGATCTCCGGCAGCGGTATGTCGCGGGAGATCGACTCGCCCAGCACATCGCGGACTTCGCGGGACTTGACCTTGCCGTAGGGCATCTCGTCGCCGATGACGAAGAGGTATCCGCGGCGGCCGCGCTTCTCGTAGCAGTCGAGGGCGGTGTGCCGGGCCATCGCGTAGAGCGCGAGTTCGTAGGACTCGGTCATCTGGCCGCCGCCGCCCCCTTCCAGCAGGATGTTGCCGAGGTGGTCGTCCATCCGGTTGTCCGACTCGAACTGGCCCAGCTGCAGCGGCACACGGTCGCAGGTGGCGTCGCCGACGGCGCCGAAGAGGATCTGCGGGTGCTCGGTGTAGCCCTTGCGCAGCAACAGGCCGAAGAGATCGGGGAGTTTGGTCTGCAGGACCCGCGGGACGCCGCCCATGGAGCCGGTGACGTCGAAGAGCACCGAGATCGCGAGCGAGGTGGGGTGCTCGGCGGAGTCGCGGCTCTCCCGGACGGTGAGGCCGTACGGGTCGAGCGTCTGGTGGGCGCGCCAGCTGCTGCGGGGCGCCGAGCGGGTGACGTGGTCGCTGTAGGCGAAGGCGTCGGTGCCGGAGGCGGCTCGGTAGCGCGCGGCGGCGTCGTAGACGTTGGTGGACCAGCTTCCGCTTCCCATGGTGATTCCCCCTGGGTGGTGGTGTGTTGGGTGGTGGGTGATGGTGTGTCAGACGGCCGGTGCGGTCGGCATGGTGAACGGGCGGAAGGTGCGCCGTCCGTAGAGCCGGTCGAGCACGGCGTCGAGTTCGGCGAGGAGCCGCCAGGCGTCCTGCGGGCGGGCGCCGGGGCGGGGCAGGGTGCAGCCGCGTACGAACGCCCGTAGCGGCGGCGGTGCCTGATCGCCCATCAGCTGCCGCATGCACAGGGCGGCGAGGTGGATGTCGGTGGCGGCCGTGGCGGGGCCGCGGTCGTGGACTTCCGGCGGGTAGCTGTCGCGGTGCCGGTCGACGAGGACGGGCAGGTGGGTGCCGGTGGCGGTCGCGTAGCACCAGTCGAGGAGGACCAGGCCGTGCAACTCGGGGTGGATGAGGACGTGTTCGGGGAAGACCGCGCCGTGCACCAGGCAGGCCCGGTGGATCCAGCCGAGGGCGGCCAGCAGGCGGCGCCACATCCAGGCGGCGTCCCGCGGGTCGAGCCCTCCGGGGTGTGCGGCGGCTACCTGGGCGAGGGTGTGGAAGCCGGCGAGCGGTGCGAGCACGTTGATCACGCGTTCGGTGCCGTCCGCGGAGCGGTCCCGGAAGCTTTCGAGCAGGGTCGGCGCGTAGGCGCGGTGGCGCGGTTCGCCGACGGTGCCGAGGCGGGTGAGGACGGCCGCTTCGTGGGACATCAGGTCGTTGTCGCGGGGCCGCAGCGGGATCTTGAGTACGGCTTCGCGGTGCTCGCCGGCACGCCGGTGGTGGGCGGTGCGCAGTTCGGCGAGGTCACCGGTGGCGATGGCGGGACCGAGCACGTACGAGTGGTGCGGCGAGGTGAGGACCGGAAGGTCGGCGGACCGGGCCTGCCAGGCGGCACTCAGCCGGGCGAAGGCCGCGGTGGCCTGGTCGGTGCGGCCGGGCGGCGCGGTGTCGGGGTGGAGCAGGCGGGCCAGGCGCCGGTAGTGCCGGGCGGCGGCGTCCGCGTCGGCCGGGAAGCCGGCCGGAAGGGCGGCGAGCGCGTCGTCGAAGGTGCGGATCGGCTCACGGACGGCCGTCATCGTATGGTCGCCTCCCGGTCCGGACGCAGCAGGGCGGGGTGCAGCAAGGTGGCGTCGCCGGCCCGGTAGAGCTTGGCCCGCGGGCCGCCGCGGCTGCCCTGGCGGGCGTCGGTCGCCCCGGTGGACTCCACGAAGCCGGGGACGGAGAGCACTTTGCGGTGGAAGTTGCCGGCGTGCAGCGACGCGCCCCACACCGTCTCGTAGACCGACCGGAGTTCGCCGATGGTGAAGGTCTCGGCGAGGAAGGCGGTGGCCAGCGGGGTGTACTCGATCTTGGCGCGGGCGCGTTCCAGACCGTCGGCGAGGATGTCGAGGTGGTCGAAGGCCAGCTGGATCGCGCCGGGCGGGAAGGGGTCAGGCCGGCGGCCGGGTCCACCCCCGTAGGTCCCGGGCCGCCGACCCTGCTCGAAGGGACGCGGAGCCGGTCTTTCCGGTTGCCCGGTGGAGGACATCGCTTCCAGCGGGACCCAGGCCGCGCCGGCGGCGTCGCTGCCCGCCTCGGCGTCGGGCAGGCCCGGGGCGAAGGCGAGGTAGGCGACGGAGACGACGTGCATGCGCGGGTCGCGGTCCGGACGTCCGTAGGAGCCGAGCTGCTCGAGGTGGACCCGGCCGAGCGCGGACGCGTCCAGGCCGGTCTCCTCGGCGAGTTCGCGGGCCGCGGCTTCGTCCAGCGATTCACGGCCGGCCCGGACGAATCCGCCGGGCAGCGCCCAGGCACCGTCGAAAGGCGGTCCACCGCGCCGGACGGCCAGCACATGCAGCCGGTCGTCCCGCAGGGTCAGCGCGACCACGTCGACGGTGACGGCGATGGGGTCGAAGGCGCGCGGGTCGTAGCCGGCGAGGAACTCCCGCTCGCGCTCTGCCGCGTCCGCCCTGTCCACTCCGTCCGCCCTGTGCATGGCGCCCACCCGGTCCTCTCCGTCGCCCATGTCCGCGGCAGCCGCCGCGGGTTGAGCCCGCTCACGTTGATCTCAATATGAGTCTTTCTCAAGACGAGAACAACGTAACACGGACCCCTGACAACGTCCAGGGGCAGCGCTACGGTGCGGTGATGACGAAGCAGACCTTCAGCACCTTCGAGGAGTTCTGGCCGTATTACGTGGCGATGCACTCGAAGGCGGCCACCCGCTGGGTGCACCTGGCAGGCACCCTCACCGGGCTCGCTGTCACCGGCTACGGGCTGGCACGGGGCCGCGGGAGGTACGCCGCCGCGCTGCCGCTGATCGGCTACGGGACGGCCTGGCCTGCGCACTTCCTGATCGAGAAGAACAATCCGGCGACCTTCGGGCACCCGGCGTGGTCGCTGCGCGGCGACGTCAAGATGATCACGACCATGCTGGCCGGCCGGGACGCAGAACTGGCCGAGACGGCCGCCAAGTGGCTCGCCGGGCAGGGCAGCGGCCACGACGAAGGCACCGGCGGCCTCGCGGACGGCCCGGCGGACGGCTCCCGGCGGTGATCAACCACCCTGCGCGCAGGGTCAGTCGGCGGCCGGCTCCCGGCGCCGCACAGCCAGCTCGGCCGCGTGCTCGACCACACTGATCAGGACGTTCTTGGCGGACTCGCGCTCGCGCGCGTCGCACAGCACGACCGGCACCCCGCCATCGAGGTCGAGCGCGTCACGGACCTTGTCCGGCTCGTGCAGTTCGGCGCCGTCGAAGCAGTTGACCGCGACGGTGAAGGGGATGCCACGCCGCTCGAAGTAGTCGACGGCCGCGAAACAGTCCTGCAGCCGCCGGGTGTCGGCCAGCACCACCGCGCCCAGTGCGCCCTGCGCCAGTTCGTCCCACAGGAACCAGAACCGGTCCTGCCCCGGCGTGCCGAACAGGTACAGCACCAGGTTGTCGCGCAGGGTGATCCGCCCGAAGTCCATCGCGACGGTGGTGGTCCGCTTGGACTCGACGCCTTCTGTGTGGTCCACCGGGCGGCCGAGCTCGCTCAGCGACTCCTCGGTACGCAGCGGCCGGATCTCGCTGACCGAGCCCACCAGGGTGGTCTTGCCGACACCGAAGCCGCCCGCCACCAGCAGCTTGAGCGCCACCGGCTCGTCGGCGGGCGGCTTGGGGCGGCGTTCGGAGCGGACGAGGGCCATGGTCTGTTCTCTACTTCCTCGGCGGATGCGTCCCTGGCGGGAGTGCGGATACCTCGGCGGTGACCGCGCCGGGCGGACGGGTTCGACAGGCGGCCTACAGGGCGCGCAGCCCGTTGATCACCTCTCGCAGGATGCTCTCGTCGGGCAGTTCGGCCGGCGGGACCGGCTTGTGGATGTGCACATGCTCGGCCTCCAGCAGATCACCGACGAGCACCCGCACCACCCCGACCGGCAGATCGAGGTCGGCGGCGAGTTCGGCCACCGAGGTGGCCTGCACCTGGCACCGCTCCACGATGTCCAGGTGCTCGGGCGACAGGGTGTGGTCCTCCAGGGCGGTGTCGTCCCCGGCGTCGGTCTCGCTCACCACCAGGGCGATCAGGTCGATCTTCGCCTCGGCCGCGTGGCTGGTCCGGCCGCGCGTCATCGCGTACGGCCGCACCACCGGGCCCGCCGCGTCGTCGTACCAGCGGTCCGATTCCGACGTCATGACACCCCCTCACCCCGTCCGTCAGCTCATCCGGTCAGCCGCTGAGCGCCGTGCCGCCGTCGGCGCGCGGCGCCGAGCCGAGATGGGCGCCCACCCGCTTGACCAGCAGGGCCATTTCGTACGCGATCTGACCGACGTCGGAGTCCGCGTCGCTGAGGACCGCCAGACAGCTGCCGTCGCCGGCCGCGGTGACGAAGAGGAATGCCTCGTCCAGCTCCACCATGGTCTGCCGGACGCCGCCGGCACCGAAGTGCCGGCCGACGCCCTTGGCCAGGCTGTGGAAGCCGGACGCGACGGCGGCCAGGTGCTCGGAATCCTCACGCGTGAGCCCGTCCGAAGCACCGATGGCCAGGCCGTCGCCGGAGAGCACCAGGGCCTTGCGGATACTGGCCACCCGGGCGACCAGATCGTCAAGGAGCCAGCTCAGCTCACGTGTCGGACTTGATGGTGCGGTCATCGACCGTTCCCCTCAGGTGTCGTTCTCGGTACCGATGTCGATGTGTCGTCGGTCTCCGCGTCGGCCATTTCACGACCGCGCTGCCAGCCGCGCTGGAAGGACGCCATCCGGTCGCGGACCTCGTCCGCGGAACGCTCCCTGGCCTCGTGCGCCGGCTGGGCGTTCTGCTGGGTGGCCTCGGTCCGCAGCTGCGGCGCGAGGCTCGCCTGCCGGATCCGGCGCGGAAGCACGGTACCGCCGCCTTCCGGGGTGGTGGCGTCCGGCGCGCGTGCCGCGGACCTGGCGGGCCGCCCGGAGGCTTCCGGGGACACCGGCTCGACAGGCTGGGCGGGGGGCAGCGGCTGCGCAGGGCTCCCGGCCCCGGCGGACGGCTGCGAGGCAGGCCCCGCGGCCCGCTCGGCGGCCGCTTTCACGGCTGGTTCCGCGACGGGTTCGGCGACGGGTTCCGCTGCTCCCGCGACCGGCCGGCCGTGGTCGGAGACCAGCACCGGAGCCCCCGCGCTGCGGCGCCGACGCGGCAACGGCAGCGGCTCGTCCGGCTCCGCCGGCTCCGTCTCGTCCTCGGGCACCAGGGCCGGCTCGTCGGCGTGGGCCGAGTGCTCCTTGTGCGTCTCGCCGCCGGACGGGTCCAGGCCCCACTGGCGGAAGGTGTGTTCGGTGTCGGCGGACGGCCGCAGCAGGTGCGGCTCGGGCATGTCGCCGATCCGGGTGGAACCCGTGTCGTCGCCGGTCTCGGTGAGCAGCGGCGCGGGGATCAGTACCACCGCGGTGGTGCCGCCGTAGGGCGACTGCCGCAGCGAGACCCGCACTCCGTGCCGCTGGGCGAGCCGGCTGACCACGAACAGGCCGAGCCGGTCGGTGTCGGAGAGTTCGAACTCGGGGGTCTCGGCGAGCCGGAGGTTCGCTTCGAGCAGCGCGTCCGGGGTCAGCCCGAGGCCGCGGTCGTCGATCTCCAGCACGAAGCCGTTGGCGACGGCCTCGCCGTTCAGCCGCACTTGGGTGTGCGGCGGCGAGAACACCGCGGCGTTCTCGATGAGTTCGGCCAGCAGGTGAGTGAGGTCGGCGACCGCGGCGCCGCTCACCGCGAGCCGCGGCAGCCGGCGTACTTCGATCCGCTCGTAGTCCTCGACCTCGGCGACGGCGGCACGGACCACGTCCATCAGCTGCACCGGCTTGCGCCACTGCCGGGAGGGCGCGGCGCCGGAGAGGATGACCAGGCCCTCGGCGTGCCGGCGCATACGGGTGGTCATGTGGTCGAGGCGGAAAAGGTCGGCGAGTTCCTCGGCGTCCTCGGTCCTGCGTTCCATCGCGTCGAGCAGGGTGAGCTGCCGGTGCAGCAGCACCTGGCTGCGGCGGGCCAGGTTGACGAAGACGTCGGAGACGCCCTTGCGCATGTCGGCCTGGCGGACGGCGGCTTCGACCGCGGTGCGCTGCAGGATGTTGAGCGCCTTGCCGACCTGGCCCATCTCGTCGTCGGTGTACTGCAGCCGCGGCACTTCGGTCTCGACGTCGACCTGTTCACCGGCGGCCAGCCGGCGCATCACCCGCGGCAGCCGGGTGCCGGAGACCTCCTGGGCCTCACGGCGCAGCCCGGTGAGGTCGCGGATGAGGCTGCGGCCGATGCGGACCGAGACGATGACCGACGCGATGACCGCGATCAGACCGAAACCGCCGGCGATGGCCGCTTCGGTGATCACCGACGTGGACAGCGGGTCTTCCTGGGTGAATTCCAGTGACGAGGCATTGTCCAGCCGGCCCAGATCGTCGAAGACGTCGCCTGCCAGCGTGGGCCACTGCAGATGGGCCGCCACCACCGGGGCGTTCTCGGTACCGGCCGCGATCACCGCGTCCTGCGCCGCGCGGATCTCCTTGCCGTTGGTGCTCTGCCAGTACGCGTCATAGGGGCCGCGCAGTGCCGGGCCGAGCGCCTGCAGTTCGTCCTGGTAGTAGTTGCGCTCATTGGCGACGGCGAAGGTGAAGGAGGTGAGCTCGGCGGCGTTCATGTGCCCGCTGCTGATCGCCACGGTCATCAACGCGTCCTCGCGGCTGACCTGTTCGCGGGCCCGCATCAGGCCGACGCCGGCCCGGCGCCGACTGTCCTTGGCGGTGTCCGAGAGCGGGTTGAGGTCGTCGAAGAGATCGAAGGCCGGGGTGATCAGTCCGTTGTACGCGTCATAGGTGTCGTTGCGGGTGATGCGCTGGTTGTCGACCCGCTGGCGCAACGAGGTGGCGCCTTCGACGGTGTTGAGAAAGATGTCCAGCTTGTCCTGGGCGGTGCTGTCCAGTTCGCCACGCGCGTGCGAGGTGGCGATCTGGGTGCGCAGCTTGGCGATCGACGCGTCGGTGGCGTGTTCTTGCTTGCTGAAAGCGATACGGGCTTCGGAGTCACGGGGGTTGGCGACGTACATCAGCGCGACCTTGCGCTCCTGCTGGAGGCTGCTGATGACTGCCTCTGCGGGGTAGCCGATGTTCTGCGCCACCGTTTTGATGTCCGGCCGTCCGAACACCGCGCGACCGGTGATCGTAGCGGCAAAGGCCCAGATGGCGGTGAGGGACACCAGGGGGATCAGCAGCAGCGCCACGATCTTCCGGCGGATCGTCGTACCGCGAAAGCGCATGGCCTCCCCAACGTCTCCCCCACTTCGGGGGTCCTGTGTCGCGTTTAAACGGCGTGAGCCTACTACTGCGTTCGGGGTAACTCGAAAGTTCGTCCCGCGGGTTGGGCAGGTCTGGCCGGAAACGTACCTCCTGAATGCACCCGGTTTTTTCGGGGCAGGGACCTTTCATGACGTTCGAGAGCCAATCGGTGTGGGAGGAAGAGGCGGTCGGTACTCCGCGGCTGCCTGATCCGGTGCGCGCCGCGGCGGTACGGGCCGTACTGATCGTGTCGGTGGCGCTGATCGAGGCGGTGGTCGAGCTGCTGCTGGCGGCCGGGCACTCCTGGCTCACCGCCCCCATGATGCTGTTCACCGTGCTCACTTGTGTGGTCGCCACCTGGGCGGTGCTCGATGTATGGGTGACCCGCCAGGTGTGGAACCAGCGCAACGGTGTGGTGTCCAGTCCGAGCAGCGCGGCGCGGGCGCTGCGCAGGGAGCGGCGCAGAGCCCGCCGGGCGGCGCGGTCGGCCGGGCGGCAGCGGGGCAGCCGCCGCCGGTATCACGTGCCACGGATGCACGGCGTCTGAACGGCCGCCGCGCGCACCGTGTCACGGCCGCGGTTCCGCGGTTCCCGCGCCGGCCGTCGCGGCTTCCGCGGGGCGGCGGAACATCCGGGTGGCGGTGATCTCGCCGTGCACCTGCTCGCCGTGCGGATCGGGCACCGGCAGGCCGGGGCGCAGGTGCTCCTCCACGCTGATGTACTTCAGCCCGGCCCGCAGGTCCGCGTCGTTGCGCAGCCGGACCACGAGCGGGAATTCGGCGAGCGCCGTGGTGTCGAACAGTCCGGTGGTGTAGATGAGCTGCACGCCGAGCGCGTCGGCGACGGCCCGCTGGAGTTCCAGCAGATAGGTCGCGTTCGCGCGCCCGATGGGGTTGTCGAGGAAGAGGGTGCCGGCGTGCCGCTGCCGGTCCCGCCCGCGGTCGTTGCTGCGCAGCGCGGCCATGGTGCAGTACAGGGCGATGGCGGCGGTGAGCAGCTGGCCGCCGGAGAAGACGTCGCCCATCTGCCCGACCGGGACCCGCTCGGCGCGCAGTACGGCGTCCGGTTTGAGGATCTCCACCGCGATACCGCGGGGCTCCAGCGCGGCGGCGACCGCCCGCAGCAGCAGCGTCATACCGTCCCGGCGCAGGTCGGAGTTCTTGCGGACGGCGGCCCTGGTCGCCTCGTCGATGACCTCGCCGAGGCGTTCGGAGAGCACCGCCTGGTCGGGGTCCTCGAAGCGGATACGCAGGAACTCCTGCCCTGACCACTCGCCCAGCCCCTCGGGGAGCCGGGAGAGCCGCTGGGCGGAGCGCAGCGTGGCCAGCGACGACTCGACCAGGCCGCGCAGCCGGTCCACGATGCTGTCGCGGTTCCGCTCCAGCTGGCTCAGCTCGTCGGTGAGCACCCGCAGCCGGGGGGCGAAGGCGGTGGCCCAGGCGGCGGCGTGGTCGGGCAGCGCGGCGGCGGGCAGTTCCCTGATCTGCTGGCGGGCCGGGGTGCGCACCTGCTCGTAGCGGACCGCGTTGGCGTGCCGGATGAGGACGTCGGCGGCCTCGCGCAGCTGTGTCTCGGCGGTGGACAGGTCCGCGGCGCAGCCGCGCAGGCCGCGCCGGGCCTCGGCGGCGGCCTGCCGGGCCTCTTCCGGGCTGCCGGGGTACGGCTCCGGTTCCTCGTCCTCCGCCGCGGCCTGGGGGCCGTCCCGCAGCAGGTCACGGAGGGTCGCGGCGATCTCGTCGAAGCCGCCGGCCGCGTCCTCGGCGGCCCGGTGGGACCTGACGACGTCGGCGTGCGCGGTCCTGGCCTGCTCCAGCGCCTCGGTGCGGGAGGCCAGTTCGGTGGTGGCGGCGCGCAGTAGCTCCTGGGCGTGCTCGGCGTCGCGGGGGCGCAGTTCCGCCGGCAGTTCGGTGTGCGCGTCGCCGTCGGCCGGGGCGAGGCGTTCGGCGTCGCCGCGCAGCCGGCCGAGGCGCTCACTGGCGATGGACTGGCGGGATTCCAGGGTCTGCACCAGTTGTTCGGCCCGGGCCGCGGCGGCCTGCCGGGACGGGCCGTCGGCGCCGTCCGGGCCTTCGAGGAGCCGGGCGGCCCGGCTGCGGACCTTGTTGGTGAGGCGTTCGAGTTCGGCGAGGGCGGCGTTCTCGGTGCTTTCCGCGCGGGCCTGTTCGGCGCGCAGGTCGGCGCCGACGCCGACCTTCTCGTAGACCTGGGAGGCGGCGCGGTACGCCTCCCGCAGGGCGGGCAGCGACTGGGCCGAGGGCGCGGTGGCCGTGGTGTCCGGGCCGTCCTCGGGGGCGCCGGCGATCTCGGAGCGTTCCGCGCGCAGGACCCTGGCGGTGCGGCGGGCGTCGTCGGAGGCACGCTGGGCGGCGCGGCGGTCCTCGTCGGCGGCGCGGGCCCGGGCCAGGCACGCCTCGGCGCGGGCCTCCGCCTCAGCGGCGTCGGCGGCCAGTTCCCGGTTGCGGCGCTGCCAGTTGGCCCGCTCGCGCAGCCGGTGGGCGAGTCCGGCGAGCGCGTCGGCCCTGCGGCGGGCCTGCTCGGCGGCGGTGCGGCGTACGTCGTTCTCACCGGCCGCCTCCGCGGCGGCGGCGTCGGCCTCGGCCCGCTCCTCGCGGGTGGCGGCGAGTTCGGTACGGGCCCGGTCGGCGGTCTCCTTGGCGGCGGCCACGTCCGCGGCCAGTTCGGCGAGCCGGCCCTGCGGGCAGGCGGTGCGCCAGGAGGCGAGCCGGGCGGCGAGGGTCCGGTCGTGGGCGAGCCGGGCGGCGAGCGTCCGGATCTCCTCCTCCCGCGCGGTGGCCCTGGCCCGCAGCGCCTGCCGTTCACCGTCGGCGGCCAGTTCGTCGTGCATCGCCGGGTTCGGCGGTACGAGGTAGATGTCCTGGGCGGGGCCGGTCGCGGGCGGCGGGGCGAGCAGGGCGGCGGCGGTGCCCACCGCGACGGTGGAACGCGGCAGCAGGGCGGCCTGGGCCAGTACGTCCTTGGCACGGGCGTAGGTGTCCGGGTCCGTCACCACCACGCCGTCGACCAGTTCGGGGCGGGCGGCCAGCACCACGGCGTGGTCCACCGGGTCGACCGCCTGGGCGAGGTAGCGCCATCCGGGCAGCGCGGGGACGCCGTGCTCCCCGAGGTACTCGACGGTGGCCAGGACGTCGGGGCCGGCCGGCAGCAGTCCGCCGTCTCCGAGCGCGCCGAGGATGCGGGCGTCGTCCGCCGCCGCGGTGCGCAGTTCGAACAGCTGCCGCTCCGCGGTGCTCACCGAGTCGTCGAGCAGTTCCCGCAGGGAGTCGGCGAAGAGGTCGAGTTCCGCCGGGGTGAGCGGGGTGTCGCCGGTGCGGGCCGGCCGGCCGCCGGGGTCGTCCTGGCGTGCGGTGGCGGCGGACCTGGGGCCGGTGTCCGTGGTCAGGGGACCGGCGCCCGAGTCCCCGTCGCCGGACCTCGCGGGCGCGCCGGCGCCGGAGGTGCGGGCGGCCGGGATCGTCGGCGCGCCGGGGGCGTCGGCCGGTGTGCCGGCGGTGGCCGCCGGGAGGCTGAGGAGCGCGGCGAGGCGGGGGTCGGCGGTCAGGGCGGTGGCCGCGACGGTGGCCGCGGAGCGCGCGGACTCTGCGGTGGCCAGCGCGTCCGCCGCGCGGGCGGCGGCGAGTTCGGCGCGGGCTTCGGCTGACGCGGCCTCCCGGGCCCTGGCCACCGCGCCGGTGGCGGTCTCGGCGGCGGTCCGCGCCAGGGCCTCCGCGGTCTTCTCCGCGTCGGCGGCGGCCAGCGCCGCCCTGGCCGGGTCGGCGTCGGGGGCGGAGTCGTCCAGCCAGCCGGCCCGTACCGCGTCGGCGGTCTCCTGCTCGACCTCGGCGAGGCGCTGTCCGAGGTGTTCGCTCTCGCTGCGGGCCCGCTGGGCCTCGGTGGCGGCGGTGGTCGCGTCGTGGTGCGCGGTCTCGGAGAGGGCCTGGAGTGCGGCCGAGCGCTCCTCCTCCGCGTCGGCCTGCTCCTCGGCGCGGGCGGCCGCGGCCTGCAGCGCGCGTACGAGGTCGCCGGCCGCCGTGGTGCGGGCGGCGAGCGCGGGGGCGGCGTCGCGTTCGGCCTCGCGGATGGCCGCGGTGACCCGCTGCAGCCGGTCACCGGCCGCGCGGTGGCGCAGTACGGTCTCGGCGGTCTGCCAGGCGGCGTGCAGGGTGCGGGCGTCGCCCAGTTCGCGGCGCAGCGCGCCGGCGTCCTTCTCGGCGGCGGCCAGCGCCAGTGCGGCGTGCCGGTAGGCGAGTTCGGCGGCGATCAGGGCGCTGCTGCCGCGGGCCTGCTCGGCGTCGGTGACCAGGTGCGCGGCCCGGGCCATGTGCTGGGCGAGTTCGGCCGACCGGCCGCGCTCCTGCTGGGCGCGGGCCGACAGCCGCCGGGTCAGGGCGCGGGTGCGGCGCTCGGACTGGGCGTGCACGGCGCGGGCCTGGTCGCGGGTGCCTGCGGTGGCGATGATGCGTTCCAGCAGTTCCAGCGAGCCCGCGGTGAAGTCGCGTTCGGCGGTCAGTTCGGCGCGGCGGCCCAGCTTGCCGGCGAAGCCGTGCACCAGGTCGGCGAGGCCGTCGGTGTCGCGGGTGTCGGTGACGGCGCGCAGCAGCAGGTCGGTGAAGTCGGAGTCCTTCTTGACCGCGAAGAGACCGGCCGCCTCGCCCTCGTCGGCGTTCATCTCCCGCTGGTAGCGGAAGAGTTCGGGGTCAAGGCCGAGGTCGCCGAGGTGTTCGTTCCAGCGGTCGTGGATCTCCTCCCAGACCACCTCCAGGTGCGGGTAGGCCTTCCCGGCCTCGGTCACCGCGTCCCGGAAGCCCTTCATGGTGCGGCGCCGGCCGCGCGCACCCGACGTCCCGTCGACGAGCGGCCGGACCGCGGCGGACTCGGCGACCGGGAGCGCGTCCAGGCTCAGCCCCGGGCCCGGCCGGAAGGAGTACCAGGCCTCGGCGAACTTCCGCGGGTCCGGGGAGACCTGGCGGCCCCGCCACTCGCTGACCTTGCCGACCACCACGAGTTCACCGGTGAGGGTGTGCTGCCACTCCAGGGCCACGTGGCCGCAGTCCTCCGCCAGCAGGAACTTGCGCAGCACACCGGAGCTGGCGCCGCCGAGGGTGTTGCGGTGGCCGGGGAGCATCACCGAGAAGATCAGTTTGAGCAGCACGGACTTGCCGCCGCCGTTCTCCAGGAAGAGCACACCGGCGGGGGCCGGGCGGCGCGGCGGCCCGGACGGCTCGTCGGCGAAGAACTCACCCTGGGTGGGGGCGGGTCGCGGCACCGGTTCGCCGACGCCCCGCAGATCGAGCACGGTGTCGGCGTAGCGGGCGCCGGCCGGGCCGATGGAGTAGAGGCGGATGCGGGACAGCTCGTACATGCGGCGGACTCTCGTCGGGTCGTGGATTCCGTCAGGGCAGGGCGTGGAAGGGCAGGCCGGCGTCGACGGCCAGACCGGGCTCGTCGTCCTGGGCGGCCGGCAGCAGGGTGGCGGTGCCGTCGCCGACCGGGACCAGTCCGAGGTCGAGGAGTTCGGCCATGGCGGCGCTGCCCGCCATGTCGCGGACCTGCAACTGGTAGCGGGCGGTGGTGCGGTAGGTGCCGCCGGACTCGTCGCCGGTGCGCTGCAGGAAGCCGGAGTCGACCAGGAAGGCGACGGCCTTGCCGATGATGCCGGTGGTGGAACTCGCCAGCCGCCGGGCGTCCTTGGTGGCGCCGGTCGCGCTGCGGCGGGTCCACACCCGCCAGGCCGCCTCCAGGCCGGGGGCGTCGCTGGCCGGGTCGGTGTTCAGGCCGGACTCGTCGGCGCGTTCCTCCAGCCGGCGGCACGCCTGGCGGACGAAGGCGTCCACGCCGTGCACGGTGATCCGGCCGATGTAGCCGTCGTCGGCGAGGTCCTCCGGGCGGGGGAAGGCGAGGGCGGCCGCGGCGAGGTGGGCGAGGCCGTGCAGGAACCGGTCCCCGGTGTCGGAGGCGGCCCGCCGGGCGTAGTCGCCCATCCGGACCGCGAACAGGGAGTCCTCGCCGGCCGCGACGGCCATGCCCGCCCGCGGCGAGACCTCCAGGACGACCAGGCCGAGTCCGGTCGCCACCGCGTCCACCAGCCGGGCGAAGGCGGGCTCCTCCCGGTACCGCCGCACCAGATCCCCGTACTCGACGTCGCGGGCGGGCACCGTCCTGGGCTGCAGTCCGAAGCCCACCAGGCGCGCGGCGTCGGCCACGTCCCCGGTGGTGACCCCGGCCCCGGGCACCGTCCCGGTCTCGCTTGTCTCACTCATGTGCCGCTCTCCTCACTGGACCCGGTCCTGCGCGCTGCGTCCGGCCCCGGCAGGACGTCCCGGGTCATGCCGGCTCCGCGGGGCGGGCCGACAGGCGGGCGGTGCCGAGGATGAGGTCGGCGCCGGCGAATTCCGGGTCCTCCAGGGGGGTGCCGTCGTCGACGGCGAAGAGGATGTGCGGCTCGCCCTGGCGGTGGGCGGTGCCGACCGGCGGGGAGGCGGCGTGCACGGCGAGCAGCGCGAGGAGGTACGGGAGGTCGGGGTCGCGGCGGCGGGCCTCGGCGAGGAGACCGGACAGGCGCCGGGGGGCGTCGTGCGGGAGGTCGAGCAGCTCCAGAGCGGACTCCAGTTGCTCCTCGGAGAAACGGGAGTCGTCCGGGGTGGCGACCAGGTCGGGCTCGGGCATCTCGGCGCCGAGGTGTTCGCGTTCGACCGGGGGTGTCAGCAGCAGTTCGACGAGGTCGGCGACCCGGACCGCGGCCGGGGTGCGCAGTCCGGCCCCGCGGGCGAAGAAGGCGTCGGTGACCCGGGCCGCCTGCTCCACCGGCAACGGCAGCAGGGGCGCGACCAGTTGACCGTAGAGGTCGAGCCCGGCCCGGGCCGGGGGCGCGGCGAACGCCTGCCGGTCCTGCTCGGCGCGGAAGAGCGGCCCGGCCTCCAGCAGCCGTGACTGGAGCTGGGTGTGCCGGCGGATGCAGTCCTTGACGATGTCCACCAGTTCGGCGGCCCGCCGCTTGTGCTCGGGCTCCTCCGCCTCGTCGCGTGCCTTGCGGATGTTGGTGAGGATCGCGTTCTCGTGGCGGTACCGGTCGGCGACGTGGTCGAGTGCTTCGGCGATCATGTCGGGCACCTGCCGCAGCCAGTCGACCGCCCGTACGTTGCGCCGGGTGGCCTCCAGGGTGCGCCGGAGCGTCTCGGCGTACTGCACGGTGCGGTAGCGGGCCTGTTCGGCGGCGAGTTGGGCGTCGGCCAGCCGGCCGCGGCTGATCAGCACCTCCAGCTTGACCTCGGCGGCGATCTGGGCGCTGGTGACGTCGGTGTCGAGCGCGCCGACCAGTACGTTGACCGCTTCGTCGGTGGTCCGCAGATAGACGGTGCCGCCGGGGCCCGGCACCTCTTCGACCAGCTTGAAGTCGTAGTCCCGCCGCACATAGGCGCCGTCGGGGTCGAACGTGCCGTACACGGCGCGGAATCCGCGGTCCGCGCTGCCGACGTTGATCAGGTTCTCCAGCACCCAGCGGGCGACCCGCTCGTGCTCGGCGTGGCGGCGGTCCGGGGCCTGGGCGGCGACCCTGGGCAGGAGTCTGGCCACTATCTGGTCGTGGTCCGCGCCGGTGTCGAAGTCCATGTTGAGCGTGACCAGGTCGATCGCGGCCAGGGCCACCTCGGCCATCGCGTACACCGAGTACTCGCCGGCCAGATTCGCCTTGCGGGCGTCCAGGTCGTGCAGCGGCGCGGTGCAGGCCAGTGCCTTGAGCCTGCGGGCCAGGCCTTCGTCGGCCGCCGGGCCCGGCGCGGGGCGTGCGGCGCCCGGCAGCGAGTACGGGACGGTGGTGGTCACGCACCACACATTAAGCCGTGCCACCGACAACGCACGAAACGGCACGGACCCCCACGGGGCGGGCATGCCATGATCGTGCGGACGACGGAAACGACACCGGGCGGATCATCATGGCGGATGCGGTCATCGATCTCAACGCGGACCTCGGCGAGGGCTTCGGCCGCTGGCACCTCACCGACGACGAGGCGCTGCTGTCGGTGGTGACCAGCGCCAATGTCGCCTGCGGCTTCCACGCGGGCGACCCGGAAACGATGCGGCGGGTCTGCGCGCTGGCGGCCGAGCGCGGGGTGCGGATCGGCGCCCAGGTGTCGTACCGCGACCTGGCGGGCTTCGGGCGGCGCGCGATGGATGTGCCGCCGGACGAACTCGCCGCCGAAGTCGCTTACCAGATCGGCGCGTTGGAGGTGTTCGCCCGCGCGGCCGGCTCGGCGGTGTCCTATGTGAAGCCGCACGGGGCGCTCTACAACCGGGCGGTGCACGACAGCGAGCAGGCGGCCGCGGTGGTGGCGGGCGTCCGGCTCGCGGGCGGGCTGCCGGTGCTGGGGCTGCCGGGTTCCCGGTTGCTCGCCGAGGCGGCGGCGGCCGGGCTGCCGACGGTCGGTGAGGCGTTCGCCGACCGGGCCTATACGGCGGCCGGCACGCTGGTGCCGCGCCGCGAGCCGGGCGCGGTGATCGAGGACCCGGACGCGGTGGTGGCCCGGTCGGTGGCGCTGGCCGGGGAGGGCGCCGTCACCGCGCTGACCGGGGAGCGGGTGCGGGTCGGCGCCCGGTCGTTGTGCGTGCACGGCGACACGCCCGGCGCCGCCCGGCTGGCCGCCCAGGTCCGCGAGGCACTGGAGTCGGCGGGGCTGCGCGTGGCGGCGTTCGTATGAGGGCCGGGCGCGATGGGCAGCGTCCGTGTACCTCCGGCGCGCCGTATGGCGTCCGGACGACCGGCGCGGAGGGACGCGGATGAGGCTGGACGTCCGTGTGCTGCCGGCCGGTGCCCGGGCAGTCCTGGTGGAGACCGCGGACGGTGCGCAGGCGGAGGCGCTGCACGCCGAGTTGCTGCGGCGGCGGGCGGCCGGGGAGTTCGCCGAGGTCACCGAGATCGTGCCCGCCGCCCGGACGGTGCTGCTCAGCGGCCTCGCGGACCCGCGGGCCTTCGCGGTGGACGTGACGTGCTGGGACGTACCCCCGGTGGTGCCGGGTGAGGCGCCGGCCGTGGAGTTGCCGGTGCGGTTCGACGGGCCCGATCTGGCGGAGGTCGCCGGGCTCTGGGGGGTGAGTGCCGAGGCGGCCGTTGACATCGTCCAGGACACGCCCTTCCGCGTCGCCTTCTGCGGATTCGCCCCCGGCTTCGGTTACTTGACCGGTCTGCCGGAACGCCTGCACGTCCCGCGCCGCAGGACGCCCCGTACGACCGTGCCCGCGGGTTCGGTCGCGCTGGCCGGGCCGTACGCCGGTGTCTATCCGCGGCCCTCCCCCGGCGGCTGGCAGCTGATCGGCCGCACCGGCGCGCAGTTGTGGGACCCGGGGCGGGAGCCGGCGGCGCTGCTGGCCCCCGGCACCGAGGTCCGGTTCACCGCGGTGGCGGCCCGGTGACCGCCCGGGAGAGCACCTGCCTCGGGGTGGTCAGGGCCGGTGCGCTGACCACCGTGCAGGATCTCGGCCGCCCTGGCCACGCGCACCTCGGCGTGCCGCGCTCCGGGGCCCTCGACCTGCCCGCGCACCGGCTGGCGAACCGGCTGGTGGGCAACGCGGAGAGTGCGGCCACACTGGAGACGACGCTGAACGGCTGTGCGCTGCGGCCCTCGCAGCCGGTCGTGGTGGCCGTGACGGGTGCCGCGTGCCCGGTGCGGTTGGCCGGCCGGCCGGCCGCCTGGGGGGCTCCGGTGCGGGTCCCGGCGGGCGCGCTGCTGGACGTGGGCGCGGCGGTACGCGGTCTGCGCTCCTATGTGGCGGTGTCCGGCGGGATCGAGGTGCCGGCGGTACTCGGCAGCCGGTCGACGGATCTGCTCTCCGGGCTCGGCCCCGAGCCGGTGGCCGGTGGTGACGAACTGCCGGTGGGACCGGTCCGCGGCGGCAGCGGGGCCGCCGATGTGACGTTGTACGGCGGGTTCGCCGAGGAGTTGGTACTGCCGCTGGCGCCGGGGCCGCGGGACGACTGGTTCGCGCCCGGCGCCCTGAGGACGCTGGCCCAGGGCGCGTACAGGGTCTCCCCGCAGTCCAACCGGATCGGCCTGCGCACGCTGGGCCCGGCTCTTGACCGGGCCCGCGACGGCGAACTGCCCAGCGAGGGCATGGTGCTGGGCGCTGTCCAGGTGCCTCCCGACGGCCGCCCTGTCGTCTTTCTCTCGGATCATCCGACCACCGGCGGTTATCCGGTCATCGGTGTGGTGCCCGAGGGCTCGCTTCCGGCCGCCGCCCAGTCGCCGCCGGGGACGAGGATCCGTTTCGTACCGGTGGCCCCCACCCGCCTGGTGTAGCCGGCCGGCGCCGTCCCGGTCAGGCCGAGGCCGTCCAGGGCACGGGCGGTGGCCTCGGCCGCGGCGAGGTCGAGCAGCGGCGCGGTGCCGCGGCGGACGTGCCGGTACTCCTCCCAGGCCAGCCGGAGCAGGTCCGGCAGCAGGTCGGTGCAGCGGTCGGCGACCCATCGGGTGCCGCGGGTGGCCATCCACCACACCGAGGCGGCGGGACCGGGCGGCGCACCGTCCGGTTCCGGCTGCGGGGCCGGTCCGGTGGCGACCCCGGCCGCGGCCAGGCAGGCGTGGAAGTCCCGGGCGAGCAGCCGGTGCCCGGTCTCGCTCGGGTGCAGGCGGTCGGCGCTGAGCGCCCCGGGACTGGTGGTCCAGGGGTGGTCGGCGGCGTGCACGTGCAGGGCGCCGTGGTGCGCGGACAGCGCGTGCACGGTGTCGTTGAGCGCCCGCATCCGCCGCTCCAGCGGCCTGGCGAGCGGCCAGGGCAGGTTGAGCACGGTGCCGGGGTCGGGCAGGCACGCGGTGAGCACGTCGGCCCCGGCGGCCCGCAGCGCGCCGATCGCGTGGTGCAGGTCGCCGGCGACGGCCTCGATGTCGAAACCGCCGCGGAGCGTGTCGTTGCCGCCGGCCACGACGGAGGCCAGGTGCGGCCGGTGCCGCAGCGCGGTGGCCAGTTGCTCGCCGGCCACATCGCCGGTACGGGCGCCGCTGGAGGCGGCGTTGACCACCACGGTGTCCTGCGGCCGTTCGGTGATCCCCTCCGCGAGCAGCACCGCCCAGCCGCGCCATCCGCCGCGGGGCAGCGGGTCGCCGATGCCCTCGCTGAGCGAGTCGCCGAGCACCGCGAACCGTACGGCGCTCCTCTCGGCGGTCATGACGGCATCCGTTCGGAGACCCGGTCGAGGGCCGCTCCGTGTGCGGTGAGGAAGGCGTCGACCGCGGCCGACCAGGTGTAGAGCTCGGCGCGGGCACGGGCCTGGGCGCGCCGGTCCGCGACCGGCCTGGCGAGCAGCCGCCGTACCGCGGCGGCGTATTCGGCGGGGGTGTCGGCGGCGGCGCCGGCCGGGCCGACCAGGGCGGGCAGCGCGGAGCGGGAGCTGACCACCACCGGGGTGCCGCAGCCCAGCGTCTCCAGGGCGGCGAGACCGAAGGTCTCCACCGGGCCGGGGGCCAGCGCCACATCGGCGCTGGCCTGGATCGCGGCCAGTTCGGCGCGGGACTTGACGTGGCCGAGGAAGGTGACGGGCAGCCGGTTGACGCGCGCGTGGGTGGTCAGGCGGGCCCGCAGCGGGCCGTCGCCTGCCACCACGAGGGCCGCGTCGACGCCCTCGGCCCGCAGCCGGGCGAGGGTGTGCAGGGCGGTGTCCGGCTTCTTCTCCGGGGACAGCCGGGAGCACATGACCAGCAGCACCTGCGCGCCGCCCGCGTACCGGTCGCGCACCGCCTTGTCGTGGTAGGAGGGGTGGCACCCTTCCAGGTCCACGCCGAGCGGGGCCCGTACGACGTTGCGGGCGCCGATCCGCTCGAACTCCGCCGCGGCCCAGGCGGTGGTGCACACCACCTTGGTGTAGGACAGCGCGGTACGGCGGTTGAGGGCGTCGGCGGCGCGGCGGGCGGTGCCGGCCGACAGGCCCCAGGTGCCGAGCACTCCGTCGGCGCTCTCGTGCGAGACCATCACCGCGGGGACGCGGTGCCG
Organism: Streptomyces sp. NBC_01476; assembly: GCF_036227265.1. Taxonomy (NCBI): domain Bacteria; kingdom Bacillati; phylum Actinomycetota; class Actinomycetes; order Kitasatosporales; family Streptomycetaceae; genus Streptomyces; species Streptomyces sp. NBC_01476. The sequence continues at coordinate 688,766 of NZ_CP109446.1, forward strand.
GCGGGCCCATTCGCCGGTCCAGCGCAGGGTGGTGCGGTCGGAGACCTCCAGCCGGTCCGGCCGGAGGGACTCCAGCAGTGCCTCCAGGGGCGCCCTGCGGGCCAGCAGCCGGTAGCCGCCGGTGCCCGGGATCTCCGGTCCCGGCAGGGTGATGACCCGTCCCTGTGCGGTGAGTTCGTCGCTGCGGCCGGCGCCGGGGATGACCAGCACGGGTTCGTGGCCGGCAGCGGCGTACCCCTCGCCGAGGTGCCGCAGCGCGGTGCGCAGGCCGCCGGAGACGGGGGTGACGAAGTTGGCGAGCCGGACGATGCGCAGGCCCCGCTCCGGCTCACGCGGGTACGGGGCGGGGGCGGTGGGGGTGCTCATGCCGCCACCGCCTGGCGCTCGACGAGGACCTGGGCGTAGTGGTCGAGCAGCAGGTCGCCGACGGCCTCCCAGGTGCGGGCGGCCACCGCCGCACGGGCGGCGGCGGCGAAGCGGACCCGCAGCCTGGGGTCGGCGTGCAGCATCTGGACCGCGACGCGGACGGCGGTGGCGTCACCGGGGGGCACCAGCAGTCCGGTCCGCCCGTGGTCGACCAGGTCCAGCGGACCGCCGGCGGCGGGGGCGACCACCGGCACGCCGCTGGCCATCGCCTCCTGCACGGTCTGGCAGAAGGTCTCGAACGGGCCGGTGTGGCAGAAGACATCGAGCGAGGCGTAGATACGGGCGAGGTCGTCGCCGGTTCTGCGGCCGAGGAAGACCGCGCCGGGCAGCGCGGTCTTCAGGCCGGGCAGGCTCGGTCCGTCGCCGACGACGACCACCCGCACGCCGGGCAGCGCGCAGACCTCGGCGAGGAGTTCGACCTGCTTCTCGGCCGCGAGCCGGCCGACGTATCCGACGATCAGCTCGCCGCGCGGGGCGAGTTCGCGGCGCAGTTCCTCGTCGCGGTGGCCGGGGTGGAAGCGGACCGAGTCGACACCGCGCGGCCACAGGTGGACCCGGGGCACGCCCTGGCCCTCCAGTGCGCTGACGGAGGCGGTCGAGGGGGCCAGGGTCCGGGCGGCGCCGGTGTGCACGCCGCGGATCCGGCGCCAGGCGGCGGCCTCGCCGGCGTTGAGGTACGTCTTGGCGTAACCGGCCAGGTCGGTCTGGTAGACGGCGACGGCGGGGATGCGCAGCCGGGTGGCGGCGGCCAGACCGCGGACGCCCAGGACGAACGGGCTGGCCAGGTGGACGATGTCGGTCCGGTGCGCGGCGATGGCGGCGGCGGTGCGCCGGCCCGGCAGCGCCACCCGCACCTGCGGGTAGCCGGGGAGCGGCAGGGAGGGGACGCGGACGACCGGGCAGGGGTCCTGGCCGGGTTCAGGCAGTTGCGGTCCGGCCGGCGCTATGACCAGGGGGTCATGGCCGCGCCGGGCGAGGTGTTCGGCCGTGCGCAGCGCGCAGTGGGCCACTCCGTTGACGTCGGGCGGGAAGGACTCGGTGACGATGGCGACTCGCATACGGTGGTTGTCGCCGTATTTGAAGTTGTCAGGGCCACGTGGATCTTTCCCTCAGTGAAACGCCCCATGAGCTTCTGGATCGCGGCTCACCCGGCGGAACCTCTGGGGCGCCCGTGGCGTTCCGGTCGGGCGGTGGCCGGCCGCCCGGGCGCGGCGGGATCCGGTGGCGGGGCGGCCGTCGGACGGGGTGTCACCGGCCGGAACCGCGTCGGACGGAATGTCACCGGCCGGGACCGCCGGAGCTGAGCCGGCCGCGTACCGCGGTCTGCACCTCGGCCTCCTCGGCGGGATCCGCGGCCAGCCGGCGCAGTTGCGTCAGCACTCTGACGTCCCCGGACGCGGCTTTGTGTGCGGCGAGTTCGCGGGTGCTCTCCTCACAGTCCCACAGGCACTCGACGGCGAACCCGGCGCCGAACCCCGGGTCGGCGGCGGCGAGCGCCTGGGCGGCGGTGCCGCGCAGCTGCGAGGAGGAGGTCTCCCGGTACAGGTGCCGCAGGACGGGTGCGGCGCGGCAGGCGGTGAGCTGTCCTTCGTGACCGGGTGCGCCGGCCGCCAGCCGCCCGGCGCCCGCCACGAGGGCGTCGAGCCCGTCGGCGTCGGCGCCGCCGGTCTGTACGGTGCGGCGGAGCGCCGCCAGCACCAGGCCGGCGTCCTGCGGGCCGCCGTGCCGGGCCAGGATGCGGGCGGCGGCGGAGCCGAGCGGGTCGGTGCGGGGCGCCCAGGCGCGGGCGCGGGCCATGGCGTCGTCGTCCCTGAGCCGTTCGAAGGACTCCAGGGCCGCGCGTTCCACCCGCTCGTCGCCGCAGCAGGCGGCGGCTTCGATCAGGTCCAGCCGCTGGGGGTCCCGGCGGTCGGTGAGATGGCGCAGCGCGGCGGCGCGGGCGGCGGACGGCCCCTGCCGGGCTGCCTCCAGCAGGGTGGGCCGGTCCTCGGGGCCTGCCACGGCGGCCAGGCAGCGGGCGGCGGGCTGGTCGCGTTCGACCGCCGGATAGGCGGCCAGGCCCTCCTGGGCCCAGACGAGCACGGCGCCGACGCTCCAGCCGGGGGTGGGTCCGGCCGGCCGCAGTTGGCGTTGCCAGCGGTCGAAGGAGACCTGTTCCTGGGCCCGGCGGACGCGCGCCGCGGTGCCGGGGTGGGCCCCGTCCTCGGCCCAGAGCTGCCAGGGCCGGGGCTCGTAGGCCTCGCGGACCGCGCGGGCGAGTTCGGCCTCGCCTTCCGGGGTGTGCGGGAAGCGGGCCACCACGGCGGGGCCGAGGGCACGCAGCGCGGCCTCGTCGTCGTCGCGGACGGCCAGTTCGTCCAGTGCCCATTCCCAGCAGCCGCCGGTCGCCGCGTAGCGCCGCAGCAGCCGCAGCGCGTCGCGGCGGCCGTAGCCGGCCAGGTGCCCCAGCACCGACAGGGCCAGGCCGCAGCGGTGCTCGTCGGGGGCGATCAGGTCGTCGGGGTGGAAGAGGTGCTGTTCGATCCCGTCGAGCGGGCCTTCCAGGTCCGAGTACAGGCGCGCGTAGTAGAGGGAGCGCGACTCCACCCGCCAGTCGAGGCGGGGGTCGCGCAGTACGCATGCCTCAAGGGCGGCGAGGGCCTCCGCCCGCGGCGCCGCCAGGGCATGCAGGGGCCCGTCTCCACGTCCTCTCTGCAGGAGGCCGAGAAGGGTGCCACTGGGCGCTATGTCTGGGTCGAACATGAGGTCAGCATCCGGTGCGGGGGGAATCATGGCAACGGGATTTCCGCTGCCGGTGCCCGGCATCCTTGCCGGGCGCCGGGCATTCCATACCTGGCGGTAGCGAGGATTCCGTGGGGACGGGCGGCGGAATCCTACCGAGTCCGGGGGCGGGATGTCGCTTCCGGGCGTTCTCTTCCCCCTGGGCGGTCCGCGGCGGCCCCTGGCCGCCCGTGGGGGGGGAGCGCGTGGTGTCCTCCGGGGGGACGGCGGCCCGCCAGGCGATTGGCATATGCCAGGAGCACCGGCAGAACGGGTATCGCGGAAACCCTTACAGCCCATCGCTCGCTGTGCAACAGTCGTTACCGGTCTTCCCGTCCGCCACGGCCGCCGTAAGGCGTGCCGGCAGACACCTTCGGAGTGCGTCATGCCGTCCCCCACGCACGCGGATCACACCGCAGCGCAGCCACCGGACCCTGGTGCTGTGGACGCGCTGATCTCCCAGGCGCGTCAGTTGCGCACCCGGGTGGACGCGGTGCTGCGCGACAGTGCCGTCGCCGCCGAGGATCCTCAGCTGCGCTGGCAGCGGGCCCTGTGCGACCTGGCCGTCCACCAGCTGGACGACCTGGGTACCCACCTCGGCCAGCTCAAGGACGGCTTCGCAACGGACGCCGGACCCGACGGCGGAGCGCTGGACCTCTCCGCGGGCATACCGCTCCCCGACCCGGGGACCGTCGGCGCGCTGGGCCGGGCGGGCAGCGCCGAGTGGGATCTGCTCACCGACGGTGTCCAGTGGTCGGACGAGCTCTTCCGGATCTTCGGCCGATCGCCCGGGGAGGGCCCGCTGACGCTCGACGAGCTGCCGTCGTGGCTCTTCTCCGAGGACCAGCAGCTGCTCACCGAGATGGTCACCGGCTGCCTGGTCGACGGACGGCCGATCGACTGCGAGTTCCGTATCGTGCGCGCGGACGGCACGGTCCGTACGGTGCACATGGTGGGCGAACCGGTGCTCGGCGCCGACGGCGGGACGGTGTCCATGTGGGCGGTGATCCGTGACGTCAGCGATCTGCGGCGCAGCCAGCGCACGCTCCGGGAGACCCGTGACTCCCTGGAGCGCCAGCGGCGCATCGCCCAGACCGAGCGCCGGCTGGCGGTCGAGCTGCAGGAGGCCGTGCTCCCCCCGTGGCGCGGCACCCTGCGGTTCCCGCAGGACGGAGGCCCCATCACCATGGACCTCGCCGCCCACTACCTCCCCTCCGGGACCAGTGCGCTGATCGGCGGTGACTGGTACGACGCGATGCAGTTGCCTGACGGCTCCTCCTTACTCACCGTCGGCGATCTGACCGGCCACGGCGTGGCGGCCACCTCGGGCATGGCGATGCTGCTCGGGGCGCTGCGCGGGATGGCCGTCGCCGGCCTCCAGCCCGGCCCGCTGATGGGCTGGCTCAACGAACTCCTCGACACCTCCCCGCAGCCCGCCCTGGGCAGCGCGCTGTGCTGCCGTTACGAGCCGGACACCCGGCTTCTGCAGTGGTCGCAGGCCGGCCACCCGCCGCCGCTGCTCTTCCGCAACGGGATCGGCCGGGCGCTGGACCCGCCGGACGGTGTGCTGCTCGGCGCGACCTCCGGCGCGCAGTACGCCCAGGCCGGCGAGCAACTGGCGGCCGGTGACCTGCTGGTGCTGCACACCGACGGGCTGATCCCCCGCAGGAGCGCCGACACCGCCGCCGGCACCCACAGCGGTGCCGACCGCCTGCTGGCGATGGCACCGCTGTTCGCCACCGCGAAGTCCGCACAGGACTGCGTGCGGCTGGTGGCCGAGGAGTTCGGCATTCCGGAGCGCGAGGACGACGCCTGCGTACTGATCGCAAGGATCGCCTGAGCACACCGGGTGATGCCCGTCGCCCGGTAACCCGCGGTGACAACTGCTCTGTTCGGTCCGGCCCGTTCGGCGTCAGGCCGGCGTCACGCGAGTTGGACCCCGGGGGACGGTGCTGCGGCCGGGCCGGCCGCTCCGGCCGGATCGGTGCTGCCCGTTTCGTCGTTCTCGCCGGTCATACGGATCATACGGACATCCGGCCCGTCCCCTTGCTCCGGGTGCTCTTCGGGGCGCTCCGGGTGCCGCGGCCCTTGCGCCGGGGCAGCGCCGCCTCCAGCTCCTGCCGCAGGTCCTGGATCCGCGGCTGGCCGGCGTACCGGCCGGTGAGCAGGTACATCTCGTGGAGCCGGTCCCAGGTGCGGTGCGAGGAGGTCTGCCCGATGGTCAGCAGCGCCCTGCGCGCGTAGGCGTCGCCCTGGTCGGGGTCGCCGGCGATGAAGCAGGCGGCGGCGAGGGAGAGCAGGTCGAAGATGGTGGAGCGTTCATGGCCTTCGGTACGCAGCCTGATCGCTTCCCTGCCGTGGATCTGGGCCCGCGCCGCCGCCGACGGTTCGTAGGTGGCCAGCGTGCGGTACGCCAGGGCCTGCATGCCGTGCAGATCGGCCTCATCGAAGTTCGCCATCCAGCTGGGACGTTCGATCTCGTTCCGGTCAGAGGCGAACAGGTCCTCGGCCTCGCCGAGGGTGCGCCGCATCTCCTGGCCGCGGCCCATGGACGCCTGTGCCCACGCCTCGATGGTCTGCAGCATCGCGCGGGCCTGCGGCGGGGCGGCGTCCCCGGTGCCGGACTTGGCGAGGCTCATCAGATCGAGGGCCTCCTCCGGCCGGCCCAGGTGCACCATCTGGCGGGCCGCGCGGGACAGCGCCTCACCGGCCCGCGGCCGGTCGCCGCCCTCGCGTGCGGCGTGCGCGGCGAGCACGAAGTACTGCTGAGCGGTGGGCTCCAGGCCCACGTCGTGGGACATCCACCCGGCCAGGACCGCGAGGTTGGCGGCCACACCCCACAACCGCCGCTGCAGATGCGGCGGATGGGGATAGGAGAGCATGCCGCCCACCTCGTTGAGCTGGCCCACCACGGCCTTGCGCTGCAGGCCCCCGCCGCGGGAGGCGTCCCAGGCGCGGAAGACCTCGACGGAGTGCTCCAGGGACTCGATCTCCTGGGCACCGATCGGCGCCGCCTCGTAGCGGTCGTGGTCGGCGGGGTCCGCTCGCAGCGGGTGGTCCATTACGGGGGCGTCGGCCCGCAGGGCCGGATCGGTGTGCAGCCAGTCGTACATGGCAGTGCTGAGTACGGAACCGGAGGCGAGCGCGGCGCCCGCGCCCACCAGACCGCGTCGGTTGAGCATGAGGTCCATTCCCGTGAATTCGGTGAGGACCTCCGCGGTTCGCTCCGGCTGCGGCAATGGCAGGCCGTCTCCGGTCTGTCTCTTTCCTGTCTGCCGGCGCCGGTCGAACCCGAGATCCTCGATGGTCACGACACGGCCGAGACGCTCGGTGAACAGCGCGGCCAACACCTGCGGCACGGGATCGCGCGGCGACTCACCGGTGTCGATCCAGCGGCGTACCCGCGAGGTGTCGGTCGCCAGCTGCGGGTGGCCCATGGCCGCCGCCTGCCGGTTGACCAGCCGCGCGAGTTCGCCCTTGGACCAGCCGGTGAGGCCGAACAGGTCCGCGAGTCGGGTGTTGGCTTCATTGCCCACGTCAAGCCCCCAGGTTCCTCGGCACAGTTGACAGTAATCCCGCTGACATGGGCCCCGCGACTATTCGCCAGGGTTCGCCAGGGTGCGCCAGATGGTCTGCCACCCGCGGCGGGGTGTCAGGTAGGAAAGCGCCACCCCGCCCGGCAACAGCCGGGCTCCGTACGGTCCTTCGCCGGACCGTCGGGGGAGGACCCGGCGCGAGGACGGACCGGCCCCGCCGGCCGGGACCGCATTCCCCAGGGTGCGGCGCCCGGCAGGCGGGGCCCGGCACCCGGACCCCGCGCCGTGGCCCGCCGCGGCGGCGCCCCTGAACTCGTAGGCACACGAAGGGATCTGCTCTCCGTCATGTATCCGGCATCGTCCTCCGTGTCCGCTCCGCCCCGGCCCGTGTACCCGTCGGTCGCCGAGCCGGTGCTCAGGCCCCGCCAGGCCACCGCGGTCCGGCGCGGTCTGGCGGCCGGCTCCCATCCGCTCAGCGGAAGGCTCGACCTGACCGGTCCCCAAGGCAGCCAGCTGCGTACCGCGGTGGCCGCGGTGCAGCGGATCTGTCCCGAGTTCACCCCTGTCCAGCTGCTGCGCCGCGGCGGCCGTACCGCACTGCTGATCGGCAGCTCGGGACGCGCTCCGGCGGTCGTCAAGTGTCTGCTCGACCACTCCCCCGCGTGGACGGAACGTTTCCGCCAGGAGATAGCCGCCTACCGCACCTTCGTGCGGCACCGGCCGCCGGTCCGGGTGCCCCGGCTGATCGCGGCCGATCCGGAGAGCTGTGTCCTGGTGATGGAGCGGATGCCGGGACGGGTGGTCGCGCCGCAGCGGCACCCCTCGCAGCCCCCCACCCGCGCTGATGTGCGGGCCGCGCTGTCGGCGTACTCCCGGATCAACATGTGGCGCCCGCCCACCGGTTCCTTCGACGCGCCCATCGACTACCCCTCCAGGATCAGCCGTTACCACGAGCTCGGGCTGCTCACCGACCGGGACCTCGGCGACCTGCAGAAGCTGCTGCACGGACTGACGCACGCACAGGGGCAGTTCTGCCACGGCGACGCGCTGCTCTCCAATGTGCTGCTCTCCCCGGCCGGGCCCTCGCTGGTCGACTGGGAGCACTCCGGCTGGTATCTGCCGGGCTACGACCTCGCGGTGCTCTGGTCGGTGCTCGGCGACGACCCGGCGGCCCGCCGGCAGATCAGCCAGCAGGCGCAGGCACCCGGCCCGGCCGCGCGGGACGCCTTCCTGGTGAACCTGATGCTGGTGCTGACCCGGGAGATCCGCACCTACGAGATGGCCGTGCAGCGCACCATGCGGGCCACCGGCCCGGTGCCGCCGGGCGCCGCCGAGACCGGCGAGGAGCAGCGGCTGCTGCTGCGCCGGCTGCACGACGACTGCGGCATGGCCCGCGGAGCGGTCCGGGCGGCGGTGGGGACCCGTTGAGCGGGCGAGGAGTACCGCCGGCCGGGCGAATCGTCACTGCGGCCACCTGCCGTCAGACCCGGCGGCGCGGGCGAAAGCTTGGGCGACCTGCGCCGTACGGTGTCCGCCCCGCCCGGTCCGCCGCACCGGTCCACACCACTGATGCCTGGCAGGTCGGCGCCCTGTCGCCGCGAAACTTCCGCGGAACCGACTCTGAAGTGCGACGACGACGAAGGCGACACCGTATACGGCCTGTTGACGGATAGTTGACGGACCCTGTGCCGGCCGGTACCTCTGTGATGCCTGTTCGACCGGTATTCCATGGAGGAGGCCCCGTGCCAGGAAACGCTCCCCCGTCCGGCAGACGCCGCGCCCGGCGGCTGCCGCGTACGGTGACCGCCGTCGCCGCAGCCGCCGCACTGCTGCCGGTGTTCGGCACCGCGCACGCCGCACAGGCGGAGCCGGGCGCCGCGACGAGCCCGCTCCAGCGGGCCTTCGGCGACGCCGCGGAGCACTACCACGTGCCGCAGAGCGTGCTGCTCGGCGTGTCCTATCTGGAGTCCCGCTGGGACGGCCACCAGGGCATGCCGAGCGTCACGGGCGGCTACGGCCCGATGCACCTGACCGACGCCCGTACCGCCCTCACCGACTTCCCCGGCTCCGCGGTCGGCGACGGTGGTGACGGCCGCGGCGACGACTCCCGGCCGCTGATCACCTCGGCCACCATCGAGGCGCCCGACATCGCGGCCCTCCCGGCGAGCCTGACCACCCTGGACCGGGCCGCCGCTCTCACCGGCCTGCCCGCCGACGCGCTGCGCACGGACCCCGCCGACAACGTCGCGGGCGGCGCCGCCCTGCTGGCGAGCGCCCAGAAGTCGCTCGGCGAGGCACTGAGCGACGACCCGGCCGACTGGTACGCGGCGGTCGCCCGCTACTCCGGCGCCGACGACCGGGCGACCGCCACGTCCTTCGCCGACGACGTCTTCGACGTCATCCGGCAGGGCCAGGTCCGGACCACCGACACCGGTCAGCAGATCCGGCTCGCCGCGCTGCCGTCCCTGCGGCCGGCCGCCGGCCAGGCGGCCCGGGTGGGCCTGCGCCGGACCAACGCCACCGGGACCGAGTGCCCGCCGGGGCTCGGCTGCGAGTGGGTGCCGGCGCCCTACCAGGAGACCGGCGGCGGGGACTACGGCAACTACGACCTCGCCGACCGCCCGCACGACGAGAAGATCGACACCATCGTCATCCACGACACCGAGGGCTACTGGGACACCGCGATGCAGCTGGTCCAGGACCCGACGTATCTGGGCTGGCACTACACCGTACGGTCGTCCGACGGCCATGTGGCCCAGCATGTGAAGACGCAGGACGTCGGCTGGCACGCGGGCAACTGGTACACCAACGCCAAGTCGGTCGGCGTGGAGCACGAGGGCTTCCTGACCGATCCGGACGCCTGGTACACCGAGGCGATGTACCGCTCGTCGGCGCGGCTGGTGAAGTACCTGGCGGCGAAGTACCGCATCCCGCTGGACCGGCAGCACATCCTCGGTCACGACAATGTGCCGGGCCCCACCGGCTCGTACATCTCCGGAATGCACACCGACCCGGGCCCGTACTGGGACTGGGGCCACTACATGGAGCTGCTCGGCGCCCCGATCCACGCGACGGCCGGCTCCTGGGGCGGCATCGTGACCATCGACCCGGACTACGAGACCAACCAGCCCGTCTACACCGGCTGCGTCACCGCCGGCGACACCTGTCCGGCGCACGGCTCGGCGGCGGTACGGCTCTACTCCGCGCCCAGCCAGGACGCGCCGCTGGTGCGGGACATCGGACTGCACGGCGCCACCGGCGCGAGCACGACCGGCGTCAACGACATGGGCGCCCGGGCCACGGCCGGGCAGCAGTTCGCGGTGGCCGGCCGGCAGGGCGACTGGACGGCGATCTGGTACCTCGGCCAGAAGGCGTGGTTCCACAACCCGCGGCGTGACCCCACCGCGGTGAACGCGCTCGGCCTGGTGATCACCCCGAAGAAGGGCCTGGACACCATCCCGGTCTACGGCCGCGCCTACCCCGAGGCGTCGGCCTTCCCGGCGGGCGTCCCGGTGCAGTCCCTGACCCCGATGCCGTACACGGTGCCCGCAGGGCAGCGGTACGTGGTCGGCGGCGCGGTGCACGGCGAGTACTACTACGCGGTGACCTTCGACCCCGCGAGCCACCAGGTGGTCCGCGGGAAGCAGCTGTACTACGAGATCCAGCTCGGCGCACGGATCGAGTACGTCAGGGCCGACGACGTGACGCTGCTGCCGTCGCTGCTCGGCGCGCCCTGACCGGAGCCGGACGCGGAGAACACGACGAGGCCGGCCGGGCTGCTGCCCGGCCGGCCTCGCGCATACCGCGGTGCCCGGTGGTTCAGCCGGCCTGGAACATCTCCGCGGGCAGCGGCTTGAGCAGCTGGTACAGATCATCGGTGATCGGCCGGTCCCAGGTGGCGATGGTGACCTGTACACCGTCACTGCGGTCGAACTGGGCACAGGCGACCCGCGACTCGGAGATCTTGATCCGGCGCACGATGAGCAGGCCGTCGCCCTGCATCACCGGGGTGTCCTCCAGCTCGGTGACCTCGGCGTGTTCGTCGTTGCCGAGCGCGGCCAGCAGCTGCGCCACCTCGAAGGGCACCTGGCCCTCCGCCAGCTCGCGGGCGGGCGAGCCGGGCGGGAGGTTCCCGATCAGCATGGCGGGACCGCGTCCGCCGAACAGGTCGTAGCGCAGGTAGATGCCCTGGCACCGCCCGTCGGGCCCGGGCAGCAGCCCGGCCCCCAGGTCACCGGGCCAGTCCCCCGGGTCCATCGCGAGAACGTCGAAGTCCGGACCGGTGGGCGTGGCTGCGCTACGGCGGCGGAGGAAGGACATACGGCCATCGTACGGGGTGGGACGCGTCCGCCGGGAGCCGGACGTCATGCGGTGTGCGGCCGGTCGGACAGCCCGTTGCCGGTCACACCGGCCGGGCGCAGCGGAGCTATCAGGGCCAGTTCCCGGCGCGCGGTCGCCGCCAGGCCGTCCGCGCCGCAGCGCAGGGCGACCTCCAGGCCGCGGTGCAGCCGGTCGGCCGCCTCCGCCAGCGCGCCGGTGCGGCGCGACTGGCGCAGTGCCGTGCCGTGCGCGACCAGCGAGCAGGCCAGCTGGTAGGCGTTGGGCGAGTCCTCCAGCTGGGTGACGGACTCGGCGAGCAGGTCCAGGCCGGTGTCCCCGCGGATCACCTGCGCCGCGACCCGCAGGCTGTGCCCGATCGTCGAGGGGGCGCCGAACTGCCGTGCCCGGGTCACCGCGTCCAGGGCGGTCCGGCCGGCCCGCTCCGGGGCGTCGTGGAACTCGGCGAGCGCCAGATCCATCTGCCACGGGCACCAGGCCGGGTTGCGCATCCCGCGCGGGTCCAGCCGCCGCCCGACGGAGGCCAGTTCGGTGGCGGCGTCCTTGTACATGCCGCGGGCGAGCAGCAGTTCGCCGTGCACCGCCTGGGCGTCGGGGAAGGTGACGGTGGCCGGGAAGGGCTCCTCGAACGCGTAGTCGGCGGCGAGCGCGGTCGCCTCCCCGGTACGCCCCCTGGCCAGCAGGATCTCGACCAGTACGGCGATCGAGTACCACTGCACAGGCGTGCCGCGCCCGACCCGCTCGGCCAGCCGCAGCCCGTCGCGGGCCAGTTCCTCGGCCTCGGCGAGCCGGCCGCGCCGGTAGTGGAGGTAGCCCAGCAGCACATAACCGAAGGACAGGTGGGCGCCGCGCCAGCCCTGCCGCTCGAAGTCGGCGATGCCGGTGGCGAAGAGCTCCTCGGCCCGGTCCGGGAAGTCGGCGTACATGTACGTGAGGGCGGCGAGCACCGGCACCTCGAAGCCGCGGTCCTCGTCGGCCCAGGGCAGGCCGCCCTCCAGGGCGCGGGCGGCGTGCCGGAGCACCGTGCCGGTGGGCTCACCGCGCAGGGTGGCGTCCCAGGCGCGGAGCGCGATGATGTAGCGCTCGGTGAGATCGCGGCCGGTCAGCCGGTCGGCGAGCCGTGCCAGCCGCCGGGAGCGGCTGGGCGAGTCGGGTTCGTCGGCGCGGAAGGCGTCCCACATGAACTGCTCGGCCTGCATCCGCAGCCTGGTCCTGGCACCGGTGGCGGTGCGGGCGGCGTGGCCGACCAGCTCGGCGGCCTCGGTCATCCGGTCGCTGTGCGCCAGGGACTGGGAGAGCCGGAAGAGGATGCTGTCGCGCAGCGCCGGGTCGTCGATCTCCTCCTCCAGCGCGGCCCGCAGGTGATTGACCGTGGCGGAGGGTTCGAGCAGCTGCGAGGAGCAGCCCAGTTCGTAGAGGACCGCGGCGCGCTCCTCCGGTGGCGGCGGTTCCCGCAGGGCACGGGCGAGCAGGGTGCGGGAGGCTTCCGGGGCGCCGGCCCGCAGTGTCTCGCGGGCCGCCGCGCGCAGTTGGTGCACCACCCAGGGGTCGCCCTCGGGATGGGTCTCCAGCAGGTGGCGGGCGGCGGCGGTGGGGCCCTGCCCGGCGTCCACGACGGACCAGGCGGCCTGGCCGTGCAGCGCGACCCGCACCGCGTCGGGAATCGCCCGGTAGACGGCGGTGGCGATCAGCGGGTGGACGAAGCCGAGCGTCTGGCTGCCGGTGAGGATGCGGGCCTCGCGCAGCCGGTCGGCGCAGTCGGCGGCCTCCTCCCGGCCGAGTCCGGCCACCGTGGCGGCCAGCGCCGGCTCGATCTCGGTGCCGAGGACGGCGGCCGCCCAGGCGAGGCGGACCGTCGAGGGGCCGAGCCGCTCCAGCTGGGCGATCAGACCGCGGCCCTTCACCGCGGCCACCAGGTCCCGCAGCAGGTGCGTACTCGTCCCGTCCGGGGGCAGCCCCCGGTCGCGGACCTTGACGGTCAGTTCGACGGCCTCGAAGGGATTGCCCGCGGTGACCGCCCAGCACTCCCGGCAGAAGGCGTCGTCGGCGTGCTCGCCGACCGAGTCGCGGACCAGCTCGCCGATGGCGTCGGCGGTCAGCGGTTCCAGAGCGATGGGCCGGTAGCCCGCCCGGCCGGGCAGATAGCGGAACGCGTCGGCTCCGGCCGGGAGTTCGTCCGGGCGGTAGGCCACCACGATGAGCAGCGCGAGTTCGTCGGCGCGGGGTGCGAAGGCGGCCAGCCAGTTGAGGGACTGGGGATCGGCCCAGTGCGCGTCGTCCAGGACCAGGACGACGGGGGCGTCCTGCACGGCGAGGTGGGTCAGCACCCAGTCGAGGCCGTCGCGCAGACCCTGCGGGTCGGGAGCCGGGCCGTCGGCGGTGCACAGGCCCAGTGCGGGGCCGACGATGCCGTACCAACTGCCCAGCGTGGCGCGGATCTCCTGGTCCGAACTGCCGGCCAGCCGGGGCTGGAGCAGCTGCCGTGCCACGTGGAAGGCGACCTGCTGTTCCTGGTCGCCGCCGCGGGCGGACAGCACCGTGCAGCTGTGGGCGGCGGCGCGTCTGCGGACCTCCGCGAGCAGAGTGGTCTTGCCGAGTCCGGCGGGACCGGCGAACGCCAGCAGCCCGCCGCGGGAATGGCCGCGCTCGCCCACGAGGTCGGCCAACGCCTCGTCGACGGCGGCCAGTTCGCCCTCGCGCTCGAGTAACGCGCGCCCGTTGCGCGGAACTCGTTGCGACATCGTGCACCCCCCAACCTCCCGGTGGGCGCGCGCCCGGCGCACGACAGCCCGTATGACCACCGGTCCAGTGGGCTCACAGCGTACGCCGTTGGCTGCGGCGTGTGAGGGGATAACGGAATGGGAACGACGGGTAATTCACCGGCGGCGGGAACGGTGTCCGGACGGGGCGGGAGGCAACCGCGGAGGGGGCGCCGGGCGGACAGCCGCCGTGCCGGTCCGTCACTGGCAGGAGACATGACCGGCACGGCGTCGGCTGCGGCACCGTGGAGGCACCCTCCGGGCCGGCCCACTGCGGACCCTGCCACGCGGCGCCCGGACCCACCAGCTCTCACGACCCCCGCGACTCCCGGAAGCTCCCTTGCGCCCCGCGTGCGCCCCCCTTACCGGTAGTAAGAGATGTTCTGTGCCTTCCGGGTGACCGGTCACCGGTCCCTCGCCGGCCGTCCTGCGGGGATCGGTCCTGGTGCGCGGCGGATCAGTCCTGGTGCGCGGCGGTCTGCGCCCGGCGGCGGGCGTGGTGACGGGCGACTCGGGCGCGGTTGCCGCACGAGGGCTTGCACCACTCCTGGCGGGCGTGCTCCTTGACGAAGTAACGGACGCAGCGCGGGGCCGGGCAGGCCCGCAGCTTCTCCCGGTCGGGTCCGGCCAGGAAGGCGATGGCGGCCCTGGCGATGGCGCCGGTGAGCCGGTCTCCCGCGGTGGGCCCGCCGGGGACGGCCCAGCCCGCGGCCGGCGGGCCGTCCGGCGGCCAGTCGAGCAGCGCGGTGACCGGGACCAGCGCCGAGGCCGCGTTGAGCCGGCCGATCGCCTGCGCGGCCGGCGGCAGCAGGCCGGCGTCAGCGGAACTGGGCGGTCCGGGCAGCACGGCCCGGGCGAAGAGCGCGCGCACCGCCGTTCGCACCTCGACGACCGCGGCCAGCGCGGCCGGGTCCGCGGTGAAGTCCGGGCCCGCGGCGATGCGGGCCGCGGGGTGCTCGCGTACCCAGCGGTCAAGACCGGCCGGCTCGGTGAGGTCGTCGGCGACACCGCCGTGGCCGTCGTGCCGGATGGTGACCGCGAGCTCGACCGCGAGTTGATCAACGTCCATGGGCTTAATGGTATCTTCGCCCTACACCATTAACAGCGAGGGGGGTATCCGTGTCCGACCTGCGCGAAGTGCTGCGCGGACTTGAGGTCTTCTCGGGTGATCTGCCGGTGTTCGACACCACGCGGCTGCCGGCCGATCCGCAGGAACTCTTCATCGACTGGCTGCTCGAAGCCATCCATGGCGGAGTGCGCGAACCGCACGCCATGACCGTCTCCACCACCGGTGCCGACGGGCACCCGGCGGCGCGGGTGCTGATCTGCAAGAACGTTTCCGCCGAGGGCTGGCAGTTCGCCGCCGACGCCGGCAGCCGCAAGGGGGCCGAACTCGCCGCCCACCCCGAGGCGGCGCTGACCTTCTACTGGTCACCACTCGCCCGCCAGGTACGGGTACGCGGCCGGGTCGAGCCCGGCACCGCGGCGGAGTCCGCCGCCGACTTCCTTGCCCGCTCCCCCGGCGCCCGCGCCGAGGCCCTGCCCGGCCTGCAGAGCACTCCGCTGACCGACCCGGCGGCCCGCGAGGAGGCGGTACGCGCGAGCGCCGCCCGGATCGCTGCCGACCCGGGTCTGGTCGCACCCGGCTGGACGCTCTACACCCTGCGCGCGGACCAGGTGGAGTTCTGGCAGGGCGACCGCGACCGCCGGCACACCCGCGTCGAGTACCGGCGCACCGACGGCGACTGGGAGCGGGGGCGGCTGTGTCCGTGACACCCGACAGCGCGCGAGCGGTCGGCCTCCCGGCCGCACTCGACGCGGGGCAGCGCAGGCTGCGGGAGTTGCTGCCCGGCCTCACCGACGACGTGACCCGGGCACCGAGCGCACTGCCCGGCTGGAGCCGCGCGCATGTCCTCTCCCACATCGAGGGCGTCGGTCTGGCGCTCGCCCGGCAGGCCAGGTACGCGCTGCGCGGCAAGCTGATCGACGTCTACGACGGCGGACGTCCGGCCCGCAACGCGGCGATCGAGGCCGGACAGCGGCGCGGTGCGGCGCAGTTGCGAGCGGCGCTCACCGACGCGCTCGACGAGGTCGAGGCGTCCTGGTCGGGGGTCGGACCGGAGGACTGGCAGCGCCCGGTCCGCTACCGCGACGGTGTACTGCTCGACGCGGGTCTCGCCTGGTGGCGGGAGCTGGAGATCCACACCACCGACGCGCTGCTGGGGCCGTCCGTGACCGACTGGTCGCAGCCGTTCGCCGCGCATGTGGCGGAGTTCCTGGCGCCGCGGGTGCCGGCCGGGGTGCGGCTGACGCTCACCGCGGTGGACAGCCCCTGGACCTGGACCCGCGGTGAGGGCACGCCGGTCGCGGTGGCCGGGCGGCTCACCGACCTCGCGGCCTGGCTGGCCGGACGGCATCCGGCCGGGCCGCTGACCGGCGATCCGCTGCCGGAACTCGGCCCCTGGCCGTGACGGAGCGCGGCCTTCCGGCCGCCCGCGACCGGCGCCGCCGCCGGCCCCGTAGCTCGTACGGGGTCCGGCGGCGGCGGTCTCCAGGTCGCGGAAGCGGTCAGGTGAGGTCGAACTCCCCGTCGCGCGCGCCCAGGACGAAGGCGCGCCACTCGGCGGGGGTGAAGATCAGCGCCGGGCCGTCGGGGCTCCGGCCGTCGCGCATGGCGATGTAGCCCTCCACGAAGGCGATCTGTACATCTCCGGTGCCCTGGCTGCTGGACAGCCACTCCGCGTCCGTCAGATCGACCTGGGGCTTCTTTCCGTTGGCCAACGGCTGTCCGATGGTGCTCTCCGCCACGTCCGCGCTCCTCCCACGTGCCACGTCGTCCTACCCGCTCAGCGTATCCGCCGGGACACGGCGCGGATACGAGAAGGCGCAAGCCGCCCGCTTCCGGCCCGCCGGGATGTCATGCCGCAGTCGCGGCGGTGAACGGCAACTGCCCTGATGCGCCCACGTGTTGGATCATCGGTCCACGAGCCTGACCGGCCGGGTAGGGTCCGATCATGACCGCACATGATCACGGTCGCCGGGCCGGCGCCCGACGCGAGTCCCCGCTGGCTCCCGGGCTCGACCCGGCCCGCACCGCTCTGCTCCTGATCGACCTGATGGACCGTATGGTCGCCCTCCCGCTGGCCCCGCATCCGGGCCCCGACGTCCTTGACGCGGCGCTCGGCCTGGCGCACACCTTCCGCGCCGCGGGCGCGCCCGTGCTCGCGGTCCGGGTACGGCGTCCGGGGGTGCCGGTCCAGCCGCCGGGCAGCGATCTGGTGCCCGAAGTGGCGGCGGTCGCCGGTCTGGTGGTGGTCAAGCACACCGTCGGCGCCTTCCAGGACACCGGGCTGCACGAGTGGCTCCACGAGCGCGGGGTGCGCACCCTCGTCCTGGCCGGTGTCGCCACCAACCTCGGCGTGGAGTCCACCGCGCGGGCCGCCGCGGACTTGGGATACCACCTGGTCTTCGCCACGGACGCGATGTCCGGGCTGACCGCGGCCGAGCACGAGTCGTCGGTGACGCTGGACTTCCCGCGCTTCGGCACGGTGGTCAAGGCGGCGGAGGTGGAGTTCAGCCGGGACTGAGCGGGCGGCAGGGCCTGCGGCGCGGACGTCACAGGCCGGCCGGTCCTTCGGCCAGGGCCAGTTCGGCGATCACCGCGGCATGGTCGGACGGCTGGACCCCCGCCACCGGGACGTCTCCGGCGCGGCGCGCGGTGCGGATACGGCCGCGGCCGCCGGCCTGCGGTGGCCCGGCGAGGATGAAGTCGACGCAGCTCGGGCCGCGGCCGAAGGTGACCGCCTGGTCGTGGGCGAGGTCCCACGTGCCCTGCGGCAGCCCCGGATCGGCGAACCGCCAGGCGTCCAGCAGCACCATCCCGCGGGCCGCGGGCGCGGTCCTGGTGCCGCAGAGGAGCCGCATCTCGTCGGAGTCGGGTTCGGCGTTGAAGTCACCGGTCAGCACCGGCGGATACGGTCCGCGCGCCCGCTCGGCCATGAAGGCCGCGATCTCCCGGACCTGCGCGCAGCGGACCGCGGACTCGTCCAGGCCGGAGTTGAGGTGGGTGGTGAAGAACGGCAGCACACCGCCTGGGAGTTCGACTGAAGCGTGCAGCACGGTCTTTCCGTCGTCGGGGAAGTCGGCGGCGGGCAGCCGCCGTTCGGCGGTCTCCAGCAGCGGGTAGCGGCTCAGCACCGCCACCCCGACGTCCACCGAGGTGTCGCCGCCGTTGCGCTTGTGCCAGCGCGCCTGGACCGGCGAGCGGGACCAGGCCCAGTGCATGCCGAGCCGCTCGGCCAGCCAGCGGGCCATGTTCTCGTCCCTGCCGGAGTGCTCGGCGCTCCCCCACACCTCCTGCAGGCCCAGGATGCCGGGCCGTTCCGCCTCCAGGGTGCGCAGGATCGCCTCGCGGCGTTCCTCCCAGCGGCCGAACCGCCACCAGAGGTTCCAGGTCATCACACGGACCGTGCCGCTGTCGCTGTCCACTCGCCGCCGCTCCTCGCCGTCGTGTCCGCCGCCGCTCGGCTTCTACCCCCGGATGATCACCCGCTACCGCCGCCGGTGACGAGGGCGGCGCGGCGTTCCTGGCGCGGTGGTCCTGGCGCGGTGGTCCCGGCGAGGCCGTCCAGGTGGCGGGCGGGCGGTGCGGCGTGCTCGGGGTCGGGACGGAGGGGTGTCCGCGCGGGCTCAGAGGCGTTCCGGCGCCTCCTCGCGCAGGTCGGTGACCCGGCGCAGGATCTCCTGCGCCTCGGCGGTCCGGCCGAGCTGGGCCAGGCAGCGGGCCTCGTCGTTGCGGCTGGTGAGGGTGTCGGGGTGGGCCGGCCCCAGCACCTGCTCGCGCCCCTCGGCGACCTCGCGGTAGACGGTGAGTGCCCCTGCCCAGCGGCCGAGCCAGCCCAGGCCGACGGCGATCTCCCGCTTGCTGACCAGGGTGTCGGGGTGGGTGGCACCGAGCACCCGTTCGCGTACCGCCGCCACGTCGCGGGACTCGGCGAGCGCCCGGTCCCACTGGCCCAGCAGGCCGAGGTTGACGCCGAGCGCGTGCCGGGCACGCAGGGTCTCCGCGTCGGTGGAGCCGACGGTACGGGTGAGCGCCGGGACGAGGTCCTCGAAGAGGGCGAGGGCGTCCGCGCTGCGGCCGAGCCGGCCCAGGCAGATGCCGATCTCGTACTGGGCGGCCAGTGTCTCGGTGTGGTCCGGGCCGAGCACCCGGGCCCGCGCGTCGGCGACCTCCTGGTAAGTGCGCAGCGCCTCCGCCCAGCGGCCGGTGCGGCCCAGCGCGTGGCCCACCTCGAAGCGGGTCACCAGCGTCTCCGGGTCGTCCTCCCCCAGCACCCGGGCCCGCGCCTCGGCCACCTCGACCGCCGTGGTGTGCGCCTCCTCGGACCGGCCGAGCAGCCCGAGGTTGACGCCGAGGTTGTGCTTGCACTGCAGGGTGTCCGGGTCGTCGGGACCGACCGTGCGCTCGCGGGCGGCGAGCACCGCGGAGAACTCCTGGTGGGCCTCCAGGTGGCGGCCGAGCCGGCCGAGTTCGTACGCCGCCTCGTGCCGGGCTACCAGCGTCTGCGGATCCTCGGGGCCAAGGACGCGGCGCCGGGCCTCGGCGACGTACTCGTACATCCGCAGCGCCTCCTCGGTGCGGCCGAGCCGGGTCAGGCAGTAGGCGGCTTCGTGGCGGCTGGTGAGCGTGTCGGGGTGCTCGGGGCCCAGCGCGCGGTCGCGGGCGGCGGCGACCGAGGTGTGCAGGTCGTACGCCTGGCTCCAGTTGCCGATCCGGGCCAGGTCGGCGGCTTCGGCGTGCCGGGCGGCCAGCGCGGCGACGGCGTCGGGGTCGGCCTCCACCGGCACCGGGCGGGTGGACCAGGCAGCGGTGAGTTCGTGGTGCGGCGGGGCGGTGATGCGGTGGGCGCGGGTGGAGCGGGCGGCGCTGCCGGTGGTGACGTTCCTCGCCCAGGCGGGCAGCCGGGCGGGGACCGCGGGGCTCGCGGTGACCCCGGCCGCCGCCCGCATCGCCTTGAGCCGGCCGAGGACGTCGGCGGCGTCCTGCGGGCGGTGTTCGGGGTCCTTGGCGAGCAGGTCGAGGATGAGGCGTTCCAGCTCGGCGGGCAGCTCCGGGCGGCCCGCGCGCGGCGGCACGGGCTCGGTGTCGCGGTGCCCGACCAGGATGGACCAGGCGTCGCCGAGGTCGAACGGCGGTGCTCCGGTGGCCAGTTCGTAGAGCACACAGCCCAGCGAGTACAGGTCGCTGCGGTGGTCGACCTCGGCGGCGTCGATCTGCTCTGGCGACATGTAGTGCGGGGTGCCCATGGCGACGCCGCTGCCGGTCAGGCGGGAGGTGAAGCCGATGTCGTGGCCGAGCCGGGCGATGCCGAAGTCGCAGATCTTCACGGCGCCGTCGGTGAGCCGGATGATGTTGGCCGGTTTCAGGTCGCGGTGCACCACACCCTGGTCGTGGGTGTACGCGAGTGCGGCGGTCACCTGCTCCGCGATGTCGGTGATGTCCGGGACCGGCAGCGGGTGGCGGCGGGCGTCCTCCAGCGTCTGGAGCAGATTCCGGCCGTCGAGCAGTTCCATCACCAGGAAGAGCAGGCCGTCGTGCTCGCCGAAGTCGTGGACGACGGTGATGCCGCGGTGCTGGAGCCCGGCGGCGACCCTGGCCTCCCGGCGGAAACGTTCCTGGAGGACGCGGGTGAAGCCGGCGTCGCTGGAGTGCCCGGCGGGTTTGAGGCATTTCACCGCCACCCGGCGGCCGAGGGATTCGTCCAGCGCCCGCCAGACCTCGCCCATGCCGCCCCGGCCGATCAGCTCGTGCAGTCGGTACCGGCCCTGGATGAGGGTGCCGTTCGCCCCCGGCCGGCCGGGTATCGCGCCGTCCGGTTCCAGATGTCCGTCATGATGTCCAGCCGCCATCGTGCGCCGCCGCCCCCGTGCTTCTCGGTGCTTCCCCGGTCCAAGTATGGCGGCGCCGGACGGTGTGCGGGACAGCGCATCAGGGCATTTCGGGAACCGGTTTCGGAAGTCGGCGGGCGGAGGGGTGGGTGCCGGGCCCGAGCCGCCCCACCGCCTTGAGGATGTGGCCGGGCGGCAGCTGCCGGCGCAGGGTCGCCGGGATGGTCCGCAGCACCCGGGCGGTGAGCCGCAGCCGCCGGTCGGTGGCGGCCGCGGAGGGGGCGCGGCGGCCGTAGAGCTCGTGGGCGAAGGGCGGCAGCGCGCCGAAGGCGATACCGGCGATCCCCTGCCAGAAGGCGGCGCGCACCGGCAGCAGGACCGGCGGCACCGGCGGCGCCTTGAGGAAACGGACGACGTCGTACGCCTCGGGGGTGGCGGCCAGCTCCGGGAGCGTCTTGTCGAAGTAGCGGGCGAGCTGTCCGGTGTCGGCGGGCACGGCGGCCGGATCGAGCCCGACCAGCCGGGCGGCCTCGCGCTGCTCGTCCACGTAGGAGTCGGCATGCGCGTCGGTGAGCGGATAGCCGGAGCGGCGGGCGACGTTCAGATAGGAGTCGATCTCGGCGCAGTGCACCCAGAGCAGCAGTTCGGGGTCGTCGACACGGAAGCGTTCCCCGGTGGCGGGGTCGGTGCCGGTCAGCCTGCGGTGGATGCCGCGGATCCGGGCGCCGGCCCGCTCGGCGGCGAGCGTGGTGCCGTAGGTGATCTCGCCGACGAAGGACGCGGTACGCAGCAGCCGGCCCCACGCGTCGCGGCGGAAGTCGGAGTTCTGCACGACGCCGCGCACCGCCCGTGGGTGCAGGGCCTGCAGGTAGAGCGCGCGGACACCGGCGATCCACATCACGGGGTCGCCGTGGAGCTGCCAGGTCACCGAGTCGGGACCGAAGAGTCCTGGGTCCTCCTCGCGCACGGATCCTCCTTCCGCGTTCCTTCCCGTCACCTCCCATCACTTCCCGTCGCTTCCCGTTCCTTCCTGCTCCCGCGCGCTCCGGCCCACGCGGGCACGCTCCGTGTGACCAACGGTAGCTCCGCCCGAGGAGACCTGGGGACGACGGGGAGCCGCCGGCGGCGGGGGCGCGGCTCGGGACGGCGCGGCGCGCCCGGAGGGGAGGTGCCCGACACGCTTCCGCATGCGGTCCGGCCGGTACGCGGCGGGCCCGGTGGCCGGGCCGGAGGCCGCCCCGGTGGGCGGCCCGCGGTGACCGCCGACGGTCCGACACCCCGCCGGTCGGGAGCGGGGATTCGTCGTCACCGTGGGCGATACTGCGGATGCGCTGGTGTACCGGTGGGCTCACGCCCGGGCTTGCGCGGCGGGCGGCCGGGGGACCGGGCCGGCCGTGGAAGGAGCAAGCAGCACGACCACGAGACGCGGCAGCCGCCCCCGGCCCGCGGACGGACGCAAGGACGTACACACCCATGGCCGACGGTGAGCATGACCACCCTCTCGACGGAGAGCCGAGCGGGCCGGGGCGGCTGCCGCCGCGAGGCGAAGGAGAGCCGGAGCTGGAGGGCGGGGGCGAGGGGGAGGCGGCGGAGCGGGCCGGGCCGCGGTCGATGCGGCAGCGGGTGGCACGCTGGGTGACCGTGGGCCTCTCCGTGGCGGTGCTGCTGACCGCGGGCGCCGGCGCCTTCGTCTACTTCCGGCTGAACGGCAATATCCGGGACATGCCGCTCTTCGGCGGGATCGGCGGGGACGCGGGCCGGGAACGCCCTGACGCCTTCGGCCGCACCCCGCTCAATGTGCTGGTGATCGGTTCCGACACCCGTTCGGACCAGGAGGACTGCCGGCTCGGCGGCGACTGCGGACCGGGGCAGAACGCCGATGTGGAGATGGTGCTGCACATCTCCGCGGACCGCTCGCACGCCACCGTGCTGAGCATCCCCCGGGACACGGTGATGCAGCTGCCCGCGTGCCGGACCCAGAACGGCGGCGTGTCCGCGTCCCGGCGCGGCCCGGTCAACTCCACGCTGCAGTACGGCCCGGGCTGTACGGTCGCCGCGGTGCACCGGCTGACCGCGCTCCCCATCGACCACTTCATGCTCGCCGACTTCGCCGGGGTGGTACGGATGTCCGACGCGGTGGGCGGGGTGTCGGTGTGCGTGGACCGCAATGTGTACGACCCGTACTCGCATCTGAAACTGGCCAGGGGCCGCCACTCGCTGAAGGGCGAGGCGGCGCTGGAGTTCCTGCGCTCCCGGCACTCCTTCGGCGACGGCAGCGACCTGGGCCGTACCGATGCCCAGCACCTCTTCCTGGGCGCGCTGGCACACCGGATGCGCGACGGCGGCTCGCTCTCCGACCCGGCGGGGATGCTGACGATGGCCGACGCGGCGACCAAGGCGCTGACCGTGGACACCGGGCTGGCCGCGATCCGCAAGCTGGTGGGCCTGGCCGACGACGTACGCAAGGTGCCCTCCGCCCGGTTCACCTTCACCACCATGCCGAGCGCCCCCGACCCCGACAATCCGGACCGGCTGGTGCCCGCGGCAGCCGCCAAGGGCCTCTTCGCGACCATCGGCGCCGACCGTCCGCTGAAGGTCACCGGCACCGGAGCACCGACGACGAGGGGGCCGTCCAGGGGCCCGGCGGCCGGGCCGGGCGCGGGCCCGCCGTCGGATGAGACCTTCGAGGACCGGGCCCACCAGGTCGCGGCTTCCCCGACCGCGCCGGCCACGCCGGGCCGCACCGCGGCGGGCGGCGGCGCCTGCGCCAAGGTCTCCACCTCCCGGTCGGTGACGGTGAAGGGGGTGGCGATGACACCGACGGCCGCCTTCGCCGCGACCCCGCACATTCCGGTGTCGGCCAAGTGACCCGGCATGTCACATCCGGCGGAGCTGCCTCGTCCTGCGGGTATGAACATCACCTTCCGCCGTGTGCTCCTGCTGGTGGTCGCCGCCGTCGGTGCGTACGTGGGTGTCTGGGCGTACTTCCTCCCCACCTCCTGGTATCGCGCCTTCCCCGGCCTCGGCCTGCACTGGCTGCCGGTGCTCGGCCCGTACAACGAGCATCTGGCCAGGGATGTGGGCGCCCTCTATCTGGCACTCGCGGTGCTGTCGCTGAGCGCCGCCCGCTGGGCCCGCGACAACCGGCTCGCCGCGGTGACCGGCCTGACCTGGCTGGTCTTCAGCGTGCCGCACCTGGCCTTCCACCTGCGGCACCTGGACATGTACAGAACCTCCGACCAGGTGCTGAACGTCCTCGCGCTCGGCTTCTTCGTGGTGGCCGGCGCCGCGCTGATGGTGCCGGCCGGCGGCGGCAGGACCGGGACGGGGATGTCACACGGCGGCGGGCCGTCCCGTCCGTCCAGTGGTGGGTCGTGAACGTCACGGCCCGTTGACGGAGAGGACGGCGGGACCATGCGGGTAGCGGTTGCGGGCGGAACGGGGCTCACCGGGCGGCAGGTGGCCGGGATCCTGGCCGGGCAGGGGCACCAGCCGGTGGTCCTCGCCCGGTCCAAGGGCGTCGACCTGCTGACCGGCGGAGGTCTGGAGGAGGCGCTGGCCGGCGTGGACACGGTGGTCGACGTCTCCAACATCACGACGACCAGCCGCAAGGCGGCCGAAGGGTTCTTCGAGGCCGCGGGGCGGAATCTGCTGGCGGCCGGGGAGAAGGCCGGGGTCAGCCACCTTGTGACACTGTCCATCGTGGGCGTCGACCGGGTGGGCCTGGGCTACTACCAGGGCAAGCTCCGCCAGGAGGAGATCGTGCGGGCGGGTGCGGTGCCGTGGACGGTGCTGCGGGCGACCCAGTTCCACGAGTTCGCCGACCAGGTGCTGGCCCTGGTGCCCGGCCCGGTCGCCGTGGTGCCGCGGATGCGCTCGCAGCCGGTGGCGGTACGGGAGGTGGCCGCCGCACTGGCCGAACTGGCGGTCGGACCGCCGCTGGGGATGGCTCCGGAGCTGGCGGGCCCGCGCGAGGAGTACCTGCCGGACATGGCCCGCCGTCTGCTCAGGGCCCGCGGCCTGCGCCGCCGGGTACTGGCGGTGCGGATGCCCGGCCGGGTGGGCCGGGCGATGGCGGGCGGGGCCCTGCTGCCGGCCGGGCCCGGCCCACGGGGCGAGCAGACCTACCAGGAGTGGCTGGCCGGGCAGGCAGCGGGCACAGGAGCGGGGCGTTCATGAGCGGGCGTTCATGAGCGGGGACGCCGCTCTCGCCGCCGCCTACGCCGAGGCCCGGCCGCGGCTCACCCGCATGGCGTACGCGATGCTGGGCAGTCACGCCGAGGCCGAGGACGTGGTCGCCGACTGCTGGCTGCGGCTGGCCGCCGCGAACGCCCGCGAACCCGTGCGGGACGTCGAGGGGTGGGCGGTGGTGGCGGTGGCCCGCGGCGCGCTGGACACGCTGCGTTCGGCCCGCAGCCGGCGCGAGACGTACGTCGGCCCGTGGCTGCCGGAGCCGCTGCTGACCGCTGCGGGGACGGCGCCCGATCCGGCCGACCGGGTGACGCTCGACGAGTCGGTGAGCTTCGCGCTGCTGGTGGTGCTGGAGAGGCTCAGTCCCGCCGAACGCACCGCGTGGGTGCTGCACGATCTGTTCCGGCTGGAGTTCCCCGAGGTCGCGGAGATCGTCGGCAGGACACCCGCGGCGGTCCGCCAGCTCGCCTCCCGGGCCCGCAGGCACGTCGCCGACGGCACCCCGCGCAGGGGGGTGGCCACCGAGCAGCACCGGGCGGCGGTGGCCGCCTTCGCCGCGGCGGCGGCCGGCGGGGACCTGGCGGCACTGACCGCCGTGCTCGACCCCCGGGTGGTCCTCACCAGCGACGGCGGCGGCGAAGTGACCGCGGCCCGCAAACCGGTGCTCGGCCCGGACCGGGTGGCCCGCTTCCTCATCGGTGTCGCGGGCAGGATCGGCCCCGACCAGCGGATCGTGCCGGTCCAGGTCAACGAGGGGCCGGGTTTCGCGGTCCTGGACGGCACCCGGGTGACCATGGTGATGGCACTGACCCTGGACGGCGGACTGGTCACCCGGGTGGACACAGTGCTGGCCCCCGCCAAACTCGCCGGCTGCCGCCCACCGGCCCCGCCACGCGCGGCGCCCTGAGGCGGCCAGCCCCGGATCGCCTCACCGGGCGCCGCGCCGGTGGAGGCCGCGCCGGGGCCCGCGGCGGCGCTGCCGGAGAACCCGGCCCCACTGCCCGGCGGTTCCGGTCTGCTGGGACCCGCTGCCGCTGCCGGAGCCGCCCCTTTCCTGGCCCCTCCTGACCTGCCCGCGGCCCTCTCCCGGGCCGGCCGGGAAAGTCCGGCGGCGCGGGGTCGCGGCCCTCAGAGAGCGGGTGCGAGGGCGGGTCCGGCGGCGACAGGTGGCCGCGCTCTCCGTGACGTTCTTCGATCATCGCCGGATACTGGAGGTACACGCCGGCCGTCGCCGGCCTCGCGCCCGCGAAGGCGCCCGGTCCCAGTTGGAGGTACCGATGAAGATGCTGATCAACGTTCCCGAGACGGTCGTGGCCGATGCGCTGCGCGGGATCGCCGCCGCTCATCCGGACCTGACGGTCGACGTCGAGCGCCGGGTGATCATCCGGCGGGGCGCCCCGTACGAGGGCAAGGTCGGGCTCGTCTCCGGCGGCGGGTCGGGGCACGAGCCGCTGCACGGCGGCTTCGTCGGCAAGGGGATGCTCGACGCGGCCTGTCCGGGTGAGGTCTTCACCTCGCCGGTGCCGGACCAGATGGTGCGGGCGGCGGCCGCGGTGGACAGCGGGGCGGGCGTGCTCTTCATCGTGAAGAACTACACCGGTGACGTGCTGAACTTCGACATGGCGGCCGAGCTGGCCGAGGACGAGGGCGTGCAGGTCGCCAAGGTGCTGGTCAATGATGACGTGGCGGTCATGGACAGCACGTTCACAGCCGGCCGGCGCGGGACCGGGGCCACGCTCTTCGTCGAGAAGATCGCCGGCGCCCTCGCGGAGGAGGGCGCTTCGCTGGACCAGGTGGCGGCGGTGGCGCGGCGCGTCAACGAGCTGTCCCGCAGCTTCGGAGTGGCGCTGACCGCGGTCAGCACCCCGGCCAAGGGCGGCCCGACCTTCGACCTGCCCGACGGCGAACTGGAACTGGGCGTCGGCATCCACGGCGAGCCGGGCCGTGAGCGGCGCGCCATGATGACCTCCGGCGAGATCGCCGACGCCTCGGTGGAGGCGGTCGTGGACGACCTCCAGCCCGACGGCCCGCTGCTCGTGCTGGTCAACGGGATGGGCGGCACCCCGCTGCTGGAGCTGTACGGGTTCGCGGCCGAAGTGCACCGGGTGCTGGGGGAGCGGAAAATCCCGGTGGCCCGTACCCTCGTCGGCAACTATGTGACCTCGCTCGACATGTCCGGCTGCTCGGTGAGCATCTGCCAGGTCGACGAGGAGCTGCTGCGGCTGTGGGACGCGCCGGTCTCCACCCCGGGCCTGCGCTGGGGCTGCTGAGTCCCGGTACCGCCCATGTCCCCGTTGCTCGGTTCCCCTCGGTGAAAGGCACCCCATGAACGCGCTTCCCGCGGACGGCCCGGAGATCGACGCGGCCTTCCTGCGCCGCTGGCTCGACACCGCGGCGGACGTCATCGAGCGCGAGGCCGCCCGGTTGGACGACCTCGACTCGCCCATCGGCGACGCCGACCACGGTGGCAATATGCGCCGTGGATTCATCGCCGCCCGCACGGCCGTGGGGCAGGAGCCGCCGGACACACCGGGCGGTGTGCTGGTGGCGGTGGGCCGGCAGCTGATCAGTACGGTCGGCGGCGCGTCGGGGCCACTCTACGGCACGCTGCTGCGGCGGGCGGGCAAGGAACTGGGCGACGAGCCGGCGGTGTCCGCCGCACGGCTGCGGGACGCGCTGAAAGCCGGGGTGGACGGGGTGGCCCAGCTCGGTGGCGCGGCCGTCGGCGACAAGACCATGCTGGACGCGCTCTACCCGGCCCTGGACGCCCTGTCCGGCGCCCTCGACGCGGGTGCGTCCACCGCCGACGCCCTGTCGGCGGCCGCCGCGGCCGCCGACACGGGCGCGACGGCCACCATCCCGCTGCGTGCCCGCAAGGGCCGTGCCAGTTACCTCGGCGAGCGCAGCATCGACCATCAGGACCCGGGCGCCACGTCCGCCGCCCTCCTCCTCAACGCCCTGTCCGACACGGCGACGGGGACAGCCGCGTGACCTGGGGCTGTGCCGTCCGTGCCGCCGATGCCGCCGATGCCGTAAATGCTGTAAATGCCGCCTCCCGCCGTCTCGGAAGCGCCGAAGGAGCCGCCGTATGACCGAGCACGCAGGACCCGAACCGGCCGCCCGCGCGGTCGACCCTGACCACCCGTCCATACGCACGGCGGAAGAAGGTGCGATATGACCGCCCCCACCCCGCTGGTCGGTGTCGTACTCGTCTCGCACAGTGCGGCCGTCGCCGAGGCCGTCGCCGGACTGGCGACCGCCCTGACCGGCGGCGGCACCGACGTCCTGGTCGAGCCGGCGGGCGGCGGGCCCGACGGCGGCCTCGGGACCAGCTCCGAGCTGATCGCGTCGGCGGCCCGCTCGGTCGACCGGGGCGCCGGCGTCGCGGTCCTCGCCGATCTCGGCAGCGCCGTCCTCACCGTCAAGGCACTGCTCGCGGACGACGAGCTGCCGGACGGCACCCGGCTGGTCGACGCGCCCTTCCTGGAGGGCGCGGTCGCCGCCGTCGTCACCGCTTCGGCCGGCGCGGACCTGACGGCGGTCGAAGCGGCGGCGGCCGAGGCGTACACCTACCGCAAGACCTGACCACGGGGAGCCCGTGGACCTGCCGCCCATAAGTCGACAAAGACATTCGCCGCCAGGGCAACAGCGTCCGAGAGACGACCGGCCCCCTCCCCCGCGCGCCGCGGAGGAGGGGGCCGGTCGCGCCGTAGGCGGTCAGCGCCCGTAGGCGAGCAGCGCCCGCACCATCCGGCAGGTGATGTCGGACGGTGGGTGGACACCGATCCGCTCGGCGGTGTTCCGGATCCGCGCGTTGCCGGCCCGCGCCGGCTCGTACACCCCCGAGTCCAGCAGGGCGATGGCCAGGCGCATGGTCTTGAGCCGGCGGTTGTGCGCGACGTACCACTCTCGGGGCAGCCCGGCGGGCAGCGGCTTCTTGGGCAACGGCGCCGCGAACAGCGGCGGTTGCGTGACTCGGGACTTCGGCAGGGGCAGTACGGCAGCAGCCATCGGCATCCTCCAGAGGCGTCGGCCAACCCTCTCGAACACTGTCGATTTTACCGCCAGGCACTGACAAAATCCGCTGGCCAGAGGCAAGTTGGCCGACTCTGGCGGTTCGAACAGCCGAGCCGCGGTGAAGGGGGGATCCGACCCCCGGGCCGACAGCGCCGCCCGCGGCCTCCAGCCGCCTGCCCGCTGTGACACCGCGGGGAGCGAGGGCTCCGGCGCGGGTCAGGTCGCGCCGGAGCAGAAGAATCCCATCAGAAAGCGGGCGTAAATTCAACAGTTATTTACGCAAGAATCTGATAAAAAATGGAAATGGCCCGTCACCCGGTCCAGGACAGGGTGACGGGCAGTGGAGCGGCCGGCAGATCCGGGCTACGGCGCGGTGTAGCCGCCGTCTCCCAGTCCGGGCGCCGGCGCCGGGGCGAACCAGGTGGGGTCGTCGCGCAGCGCCAGCTCGATCCGGCCGCGGGCGATCGGGCCCAGCGGCGGCAGTTCGTGGGGCGCGAACCAGCGCACGTCGAGCGACTCGTCGTCGTTCACCCGCGCCTCGCCGCCGACCGCCCGGCAGCGCAGCACGATGTCGACGTACTGGGCGTGGTCGCCGTTGTCGTACACCACCGGTTCGTTGGTGAAGACGCTCAGCACCCGCTCCACCACGGCGGAGACCCCGGTCTCCTCCTGGATCTCCCGGACCGCCGCCTCGGCCGGCTGCTCGCCGGGGTCGGGGATACCGCTGATGAGTGCCCACTTCCCGCTGTCCGCCCGCCGGTTGAGCAGGATCCGGCCACGGGCGTCGAACACCACCATCACCACCCCGGGGAGGAACAGCAGGGTGTCCCCCGCCTTCTCACGGATGTCGAGGATGAACTTCGGAGTCGCCATGCCCCTGAGCCTACGAGACAAAGGGTGGACGCCACATCAGCACCAGGTTTCACAAGCAGGACAAGGTTCCTGCGCAACATATCCACAGCGCCCCCTTCACCCGTTACGGTGACCCCGGAGACAGCGCCCACGCGGGGACCGCGGGTGTGACGGCACCCCGTCACGTCCGGGTGACGGCAGGGGGACCGGGGGATGGACACAACGGCCGGCGGATCGCCGGACGCCGCGCACGCGGGCCTGCCGTGCGACGCGGGCACCCCGGACACCCCGGAGCCGGCTGCCGTCCGGCCGCACCACGGGCGCACCGACGCGGCCGGCATCGTGGTGCTCGCCTGTTGCGCCATCTGGGTGCTGGTGGCCGCGGCCGGCCGGTCCGCGCGGCCGGAGGGGACACTGCTTGCCCTGCTCGCCGTCACCGCTGGATACGCCGCCGGCCGTATCCTCGGCGCGCTGCTGCCGGTGCTGGCGCCGGCCACCGCCGCCGTGGCCGTACTGGCCCTGGTGCTGATCCCGCCGTCCCGGCTGTCCGCCCCCGCGGACAGCCCGCCGCTCGGCCGTCCCACCGCCGACGCGGCGCTGCTGGTACTGGCGGCCGGCGCCGCCTGCTGCGCGGCCTGGGCGGCCCACGGCAGGGTCCGGCGGACGCTGCTGCGGCTGACCGGGCTCGTTGCCGCGGTCGCCGCCTTCGCGCTGGGGTCGGCCGCGGGCTTCGCGGCGGGCATCGCCATCACCCTCTGCTCGCTGGCCGCGGCCCGGATGGAGCGCCGCCGGGTGCTGGGGCTGGCCGGTCTCGCGCTGGCCGCGGCGCTGGCGGTGGCCGGGACGTACGCGGTCGCCGCAGGCACGCTGCCGTCCGGTCTGTCGGCCTCCCTCACCGGGCAGCTCACCCGGCCGCGGGTCCAGGTGTGGCACGAGGCGATGGCGATCGCCGAGCACCATCCGGTGCGGGGAGTGGGGCCCGAGCGGTTCACCGAAGAGGCCGGAGCGCTGCCCACCGACGTGTCCACGCCCCCGGCGGGGGCGCCGCGGTCGGCGCCCCTCCAGCTCGCCGCAGAACAGGGCTACCCCGGGGTGGCGCTCCTCGCGCTCGCCTACGGCTGGGTGCTCTGCGCCCTGTGGCGCTCGTCCCGGCCGACCCCGGTGGTCCTCACCGCGGGCGCCGCGCTGACCGGACTGGCGCTGCTGGCGACGGTCGATCCTGTGCTGAGCTTCGCCGTGGTGACGGCGGGCGCGGGTTTTCTGGCCGGGGTCGCGACGGCCCGGCCGTTGGAGGAGAGTCCTGCGGGGTGAGGGCGGCGACGCGTCCCGGGTCTCCCGGGGTCAGGCGCGGCCGGGGCCGGCCGCCGGGCGGGAGCGCAGCAGCAGGCAGTCCCTGATCGTCTTGACCGCGCCCTCCGGGTCGTCCACGGTCACCGTGAAGTGCCGGCCGCCGCCGAGGTCGATCACCAGGCCGGGCCCGCGTCTGACGACCACGGCGGTGCCGAGCTCCGGGCGCCAGCGGTAGCCCCAGCCGCCCCAGGTACGCGGACTGATCCAGGCGCTGACCTGCGCGCCGCTGACCTCGTCCAGCGGGATACGGCGCCGCGGCACTCCGATGTGACCGCAGCGCACGTGCACCGCGTCGTAGTCGATGGTCACGTGCACGTGGGTGAAGGCGATCGTGCCGAAGAGCACGAGGAGGCCCACGGCGAGGCAGCCCACGACGGACATCACCAGCGGGGCCAGGCCGGACGTGCCGGGGCCGTCCACCGCGAGGTCGATGCCCAGGGCGAGACAGGCGGCGCCCGCCGCGGCGAGCACCCACTGCATACGGTTGCTGGCGCGGCCCGTCCATTCCTGGGACGCGCCGGTCTGATGCCGGGGCGCGTGCTTCATGGCACGAAGCGTACTAAGCGCTCGGGAGAGGGGCACCCATCTTCCTCAGGTTGTGGCGGGAGTCGCGCTTGAGCGCCGCGCCCTCGGGGTAGGCCAGGGCCGCCGCGGGAAGCGCCGCGGCCCGGTGCCCACCGAGGATCACGGTCACGGCGCCGGTTGGGCCGACCGGGGTGACGCCCGTCGCACCGATCCGGCGCAGCGCCTGCGCGGCGACGGCGTGCGCGGAGCCGTAGAGCTCGGCGTCCGGTACGGCGGCGGCGATCCGGCCGGCGACGAGTTCGTAGTGCGTGCAGCCGAGGACGACGCCGGTCACGTCCGGTGGGGTCAGGGCGGCGGCGGCGTCCACGGCGGCGCGTACGGCGTCGGTGTCGGCCCGCTGCACGGCGTCGGCGAGGCCGGGGCAGGGCACCTCGGTGACGCGGGCGCCGTTGCCGAAGTCGGCGATCAGGCCCCGCTGGTAGGCGCTGCCGGTGGTGGCGGGGGTGGCCCAGATCGCCACGGCCCGGTGCTCGGCGGCGGCCGGCTTGATCGCGGGGACGGTGCCGATGACGGGCAGCCCGGGTTCGAACGCGGCCCGCAGGGCGGGCAGCGCGTGCACGGTCGCGGTGTTGCAGGCCACGATCAGCGCGTCGAGATCCTCCTCCGCGGCGGCCCGCGCGCAGGCCAGTGCCCGCCGCGTCACGTCCTCCGCGGACCGCGGCCCCCACGGCATGCCCTCCGGGTCCGACGCGAGCACGAGCTCCACGTCCCCCCGCGCCTCCCGCACCGCCGCAGCCGCGGCCAGCAACCCGATCCCCGAATCCACCAGCCCGATCTTCACGGCTCTTACTCTAAGCGCCCCCACCCCGCCCCCCAACGCGACGGCCCACCACCACCACCACCAACCGCCGCAGCGGGCGGGACGCGAGACGAAAGCACCCCGGCGGCGCCCAACCCACAGATCACCAACCCGAGCCCCCGCAGAACGGCACCCGACAAACCGCCGCAACGGCGGGACGCGAACGAATGGATCCCGGCGGTGCCGAACCACAGATCACCAACCCGAGCCCGCGAAGCACCGCACCCCACCAACCGCCGCAACGGCGGGACGTGAGACGAAAGCACCCCAGCGGTGCCCAACCAACAGATCGCCACTACGCATGCGTGGGCCGCAGGGGACGTGTCCCGGTCAGGCGCCCCGCAGGGGATGGCAGACTGCGGGGCGTGATGGTGATGTGGGTGGTTGCCGGGGTGTCCCTCGCCGCTTGGGTGTGGCTGCTGGTGGGGCAGGGGGGCTTCTGGCGTACGGACGTGCGGCTGCCCGAGGGCACTGAGCCGGCGCGGTGGCCGAAGGTCGCCGTCGTGGTCCCGGCGCGGGACGAGGCCGAGGTGCTGGGGGTGAGCCTGCCGTCCCTGCTGGCGCAGGTCTACCCGGGCGAGGCCGAGGTCTTCCTGGTGGACGACGGCAGTTCGGACGGCACCGGAGAACTCGCCGAGAAGCTGGGCGCGAGCCACGGCGGACTCCCGCTGACCGTGACCTCGCCGGGCGAACCTCCGGCCGGCTGGACCGGCAAGCTGTGGGCGGTACGCCACGGCATCGCCCTGGCCCGCGAACGGACCGGCGCCGACTACCTGCTGCTCACCGACGCCGACATCGCCCACCGCCCGGACAGCCTGCGCGCACTGGTCGCCGGCGCGGTCGGCGCCGACCTCGACATGGTGTCGCAGATGGCCAGGCTGCGGGTGGAGACCGGCTGGGAGCGCCTGATCGTCCCCGCCTTCGTCTACTTCTTCGCCCAGCTCTACCCCTTCCGCCGGATCAACCGCCCCCGTTCCCGTACCGCCGCCGCGGCAGGCGGCTGCGTACTGATCCGCTCGACCGCGGTCACCGCTGCCCGCGTCCCGGACTCGATCCGCCAGTCGGTGATCGACGATGTCGCACTGGCCCGCGCGGTGAAGCGCTCCGGCGGCCGGATCTGGCTGGGCCTGGCCGAGCAGGTGGACAGCGTCCGCCCCTACCCCGGCCTCGGCGAGCTGTGGCGGATGGTGTCCCGCAGCGCCTACGCCCAACTGCGGCACAACCCCGCCGTACTGGCCGGCACGGTCCTCGGGCTGGCGCTGATCTACCTGGTGCCGCCGGTCGCCGCGATCGGCGGCGCGCTGGCCGGCGCCTGGCCGCTGAGCGCCCTGGGGTTCGCGGCGTGGGCCGTGATGACCGGCAGCTATCTGCCGATGCTGCGCTACTACGGGCAGCCGCTGTGGCTGGCGCCGCTGCTGCCGTACACCGCGGGGCTGTACCTGCTGATGACGGTGTACTCGGCGTTCGAGCACTACCGCGGCCGGGGCGCCGCCTGGAAGGGCCGCACCTACGCCCGGCCGGACGCCACGGTCTGACGTCACTTCCGGCCGGGCGTCCAGTTGAGTCCCCAGCCGTACGCGTAGTCGACGGTCCGCTGCGGGCTCACCCCGGTGCGCGGCAGGAGGTAGCGCGCCTCCCGCCGTACGACGAGGTCGGACCCTTCGCGGGTGATCAGCGCGAGCGCGCACACCTTGGAGTCGACGGTGCACTCGTCGAGTGCGAAGTCGACGGGCGCGCCGTGCTGCGGGCGCAGTGTGACGCTCGCGTGCAGGCCGGCGAAGCTGTCGGCGCCCTCGTAGATGGTGACGAAGACGAGGATCCGCCGGAAGTACGCGAGGTGGTCGAGGTTGACGGTGAGGTTCTCGCCCCCGGCGGCGGCGCCGGTCCGGTCGTCGCCGTCGAGCAGGATGAACGGCGGCTGGTGCAGGGAGCCGAGGGCGCCGCCGAGTGCCTGGACGACGCCCTTGCTGCCGTCGGTCAGCTCGAAGAGCGCACACAGGTCAAGATCGATGCCGCCGCGCCAATGACCGCTGGGCGCCTGCCAGTTGAGCCCGACTCGCAGCGCACCCGAGGTGGCGCCCTGCGTGGCCAGCGACACCGCGGGCGCGCTCTTGGTGAGGGTCACCTTGGAGAGCGACACCGGCGCGGCAGGAAGGACAGGCTCGACCGGGGCGACGGGCGCACCCCCCGGCTGCGGCCCGGCGGTCCCGGTCCCGGTCCCCGGTGAGGCCGTCGCCTCGAACGGCGGGACCTGCGACAGCCCGTACGTCCCGGCGAGTTCGGCGAACCCGCCGTCGTACCCCTGCCCGACCGCCCGGAACCGCCAGCCGCCGGCCCGCCGGTAGCACTCGCCGAGGACGTACGCGGTCTCGGTGGTCGCTCCCGTGCAGTCGAACTGCGCGGGCTCCGCGCCCGGTGCGCCGACCCGTACCCACAACTCCGGGACCGAGCCGAAGGAGCCGCCGTCGCCGCGGGCGACCACCAGCACCGCGTGGGTCCCGGGGCCGAGCGCGGCCAAGTCGACGGTGAGGGTGTCGACGGTGAACTCCGCGCGGACCGCGCTGCCTTCGTGCCGTACGGCCCCCGAAGCGTGCACGGGGGCGCCCGGGTGGACGAGGTCGCCGGCATCACGCAGCGCACCCGTCTCACTGAGCAACAGAGCGCACACATGGGCCCGCGGCGCTCCCGGCTCCGCCCGCCGCCCGAACTCCACCCGCACGGCCGCCGTCGGCAGGCCCGTGTTCTCCCCTTTGCGCAGGCTCATCCGCTCCCCCTCCCCGGCGCGCCGAGACCCCCGGCAACCCCCTCGACGCATGCGTTTTACCTGATCACATCACGACTCGCTGACCGTTTTTCGCGGATTCGCTCATATTGAGGACAGGAGGGCACTCACTGCGCATCAAACAACCTTCTAATCGGTCTCCCCAACGACCACATCGTGGGCTTAACTTATGGCTCATGACCACCCCCCGCGGTTCGTACGGTGGCGGCTACGGCGGCTACTACCCCTCGTCTTCGTCCTTCCCGGACACCCCGATCTACGACAGCCTCGTCGCCGAACGCGGCACCCCGCAGATCGCCCCCATCCGCGTGCCCGCTGCTTACTCTCCGTACGAGTCGGGCGGCTACAACTCCTACGGTGGCGGCAGTAATCTGCCGGCGCTGCCCGCCGCTCTTCCGGCACTGCCGCC
This sequence comes from Streptomyces sp. NBC_01476, assembly GCF_036227265.1. NCBI lineage: Bacteria > Bacillati > Actinomycetota > Actinomycetes > Kitasatosporales > Streptomycetaceae > Streptomyces > Streptomyces sp. NBC_01476. Next base: position 724,461 of record NZ_CP109446.1, read on the forward strand.
CGGCCCGTCCGCGCCGTCGCAGTACCCGCAGCCGCAGGCGCCGATGCCGATGCAGAACGCGATGCAGAACGGCTATCCGCAGCCCGCGGGCTACCAGCCGCAGCAGCAGACCGCTTACATACCCCAGCAGCAGCCGGCTCCGCGGGCCGGCGGCTATAACGGATACGGGAACGGGGCCAGTTACCAGCCACAGGCCCCGCAGCCCGCGCCCGGCGGGTACGAGGCCGCGCGCCCGGTGCCGCCGCGTCCCGCGCAGCCGCGCCAGATGCCCGGCGGCCACCCGGAGGAGCAGTACCCGCGGCGCAACCTCGGCCTCGGTGTCCCCCCGGCCCAGCAGCAGGGCGGGGGCTACTACCAGGGCTGACCGCATGGTACGGCGCCTGCGAGGATGGCCGGTATGACCACACCTCCCCCGCCCGCGCCCCGGACGACCGCGCCCGCCGTGAGCGCGCTGCATGTCTATCCGGTGAAGTCGCTGCACGGGATCAGTCCCGGTGAGGCGGTCGTCGAGCCGTGGGGGCTCGCGGGGGACCGCCGCTGGATGCTGGTCGACGTCCGTACCCAGAAGGCCGTGACACAGCGGGAGAACGCCCGCCTGGCACTGCTGGCCGCCGAACCCGTGGGGGGTGACGGCCTGCTGGTGCGTGCCCCGGGGCGGGAGACGCTGACCGTCGCGGTGCCGCCGCCCGGTCCGCTGGAGACGGTCGGGCTCTTCGCGAACAAGTTCGAGGTACTGCCGGTGGGCGGCGCCGCCGACCGGTGGTTCGGCGAGTTCCTGGACGCGCCGGTGCGGCTGGTGTACATGGACGACCCGGCGGTGCGCCGCCAGGTCGATCCGCAGTACGCCAGGCCCGGGGAGACGGTGAGCCTCGCGGACGGTTTCCCGCTGCTGATCACCACCACGGCCTCGCTGGCCGCCCTCAACTCGCTGATCGCCCAGGGCGATCGGCCGCAGGAGGGCCCGCTGCCGATGAACCGGTTCAGGCCGAATGTGGTCATCGACGGCACCGAGCCGTGGGCGGAGGACAAGTGGCGCCGGGTGCGGATCGGCGGGATCGAGTTCCGCGCGCCCAAGCCCTGTGGACGCTGCGTGATCACCACTACCGACCAGGCGACCGGCGAACGCGGCAAGGAGCCGCTGCGGACACTGGCCCGGCACCGCAAGTCCGGGTCCCAACTGGTTTTCGGTCAGAATCTGATTCCCGAGCATTCCGGAACCCTGCGGGTCGGTGACCCGTTCTTGGTGGTGGAGTAACGCACCCCGGGTGTGCGTGCATGAGTCGCTCCGTTCGCGGAAACCGAACGGGTGTGAAGGGGGTGGCTGTCAGTGGGCCGGTCAGCGAACCCGTCAGTGCGCCGCCGCCGGCGGATGAAGAAGTTCGGATGGCAGTGGCGGCGCAATGCCCTGCGCCGGCGCACCGATGTGATCGAGACATGGCTGGGACTGCTCACCACGCTGCTGTTCTGCCTGCTGCCGCTCTTCGGCTGGTGGGTCGGCGCGTCGGTGGACCGCACCTTGCAGCGAGTGGTGCGCACCGAGCGCTCCGAGCGGTTCCTGGTGAGCGCGACCGTGGTGCCCAGGACGTCGGGAAAGCAGCCCTCGGGCGCCACCGCGCGGCCGGCCGATCAGCGGCAGGGCGACGTCCTGCGCTGGACCGCACCCGACCACTCGTCGCACAGCACGACTGTCTCGGTGGATCTCGAAGTCTGGCACCAGGGCAAAATCCAGCTGTGGACGGACCGTTCCGGCCATCTGGTGCCGCCGCCGCTGGACTCCGCGACCGCGGCCACCCACTCGGTGCTGGCCGGCACCGCCGCCGCCACGTCGGCCGGCGGGCTGCTGCTGATCACCCGGCAGGTGCTGATGTGGCGTCTGATGCGCCGCAGACTCGTCTCCTGGGAGCAGGAGTGGGCCCGGGTGGGCCAGGACTGGGGCCGCGCGGGCGCCGACGGGTGACCGTGGCGCCGCGGGCCGTCCGGCGGGCGTCAACACCGGGCCCCGGCGCGCGCTACGGTTGCATCCCCGGTCGGCCGACGCAAGAGGTGGGGGCAGAGCAGCCCGATGGCACATGGCGTGGTGCAGGTCACCAATCAGAACAGCTCGCGGTGGCGCCGCCGCACTGGTGAGTACGAGACTCTCGCAGCCGCGCTGGAGGCGGCGGGCGACGGAGACGTGCTGTCGGTGAGCCCGGGTACCTACCGGGAGAATCTGGTACTGGACCGGCCGGTGACCCTGCGCTGCGCAGACGGCCCCGGCACCGTACGGATCGCCCCAGCCTCCGGTGTGGCGCTCACCCTGCGGGCCGCGGCCGTCGTGCAGGACCTGCTGGTGGAGGGCCAGGACACCGCCTCCGCCGCGCTGCTGGTGGAGGCGAGCACCCCGGAGCTGTCCGGGCTGCGCATCAACACCCGCTCCGCGGTGGGTCTGGAGGTGCGGGACGGCGCCCGCCCGACCGTACGGCGCTGCTCGGTGGACAATCCGGCCGGGCTCGGCATCAGCGTGCTGGAGGGCGCGGGCGGCCTCTTCGAGGAGTGCGAGGTGGTCGCGGCCGGCCAGAGCGGTGTCGCGGTACGCGGCGGGGCCGGGCCGCGGCTGGAGCGCTGCCGGGTGCACCACACCTCGGGGGCCGGGATCGCGGTGACCGGTGAGAACAGTTCGCTGGAGGCCGTGGGCTGCGAGGTCTTCGAGATCCGCGGCACCGGCGTGCAGGTCTCGGCCCGGGCCACCGGCCACTTCACCGACTGCCAGGTGCACCGCACCACCGGGGACGGCATCACGCTGGACACCGACGGGGTGCTCACCCTCGCCGACTGCGACATCCACGACATCCCGGAGAACGCGGTCGATCTGCGGGCCCGTTCGGTGCTCACCCTGACCCGCTGCACGGTCCGCCGTTTCGGCCGCAACGGCCTGTCGGTCTGGGACCCGGGGACCCGGGTGGACGCCGACAGCTGCGAGATCCACGACAGCACCGGTGACTATCCGGCGGTGTGGGTGAGCGACGGCGCGGTGGCCATACTGGATTCCTGCCGGGTGCACGACGTGCCCGACGCCCTGTTCGTACTGGACCGCGGCTCGCGGGCGGACGTGGTGGACAGCGACTTCAGCCAGATCCGTAACACCGCGGTGTCGGTGAGCGACGGCGCGGACATCCAGCTCGACGACTGCCGGATCAGCAAGGCCGCGACCGGTGCCTGGTTCCGCGACCACGGCAGTGGCGGCACCCTCGCCCAGGTCACCATCGACGAGACCGCGACCGGCGTGATCGTCACCAAGGGCGCGGATCCGGCGCTGGAGCGCGTCACGGTCACCAACCCGGTGGAGTCCGGGGTCTACGTCTCCGCGGAGGGCCGCGGCACCTTCACCGACTGCCGGGTCACCGGCAGCCGCGGCTACGGCTTCCACATCATCGACGGCTGCCGCTCCACGCTGACCCGGTGCCGTACCGAGCGCTGCGCCCGCGGCGGTTACGAGTTCGCCGAGCCGGGGCCGGTCACCGAGGAGTGCACCAGCGACCAGGCGGCGCCCGCCGAACTCCCGCTCCCCGTGCCGGCCGGCCTGCCGGCCGACGGCGGTGTGCTCGGGCACGCGACCGCGGCGCAGTCCTACGGCCTGCTCAGCGGCGTACCCGAACAGCGGCCCGCCGAGCCGCAGCCCGCGCCGCCCGCCCGGGAGAGTGAGCAGGTGCTGGGCGACCTCGACGCGCTGGTCGGTCTTGACAGCGTCAAGCGCGAGGTGCGCACCCTGATCGATCTGATCTCGGTGGGCCGGCGCCGTGAACAGGCCGGGCTCAAGGCGCCCTCGGCGCGCCGGCATCTGGTCTTCACCGGCTCCCCCGGCACCGGCAAGACGACCGTGGCACGGCTCTACGGCGAGATCCTGGCCTCGCTCGGCGTGCTGGAGCGCGGGCACCTGGTGGAGGTGTCCCGGGTCGACCTGGTGGGCGAGCACATCGGCTCCACCGCGATCCGCACCCAGGAGGCGTTCGACCGGGCCCGCGGCGGGGTGCTCTTCATCGACGAGGCGTACGCGCTGGCGCCCGAGGACGCGGGGCGGGACTTCGGCCGGGAGGCCATCGACACCCTGGTGAAGCTGATGGAGGACCACCGGGACGCGGTGGTGGTGATCGTGGCCGGCTACACCGAGGAGATGGCCCGCTTCCTGGCCTCCAACCCCGGGGTGGCGTCACGTTTCTCACGGACCATCACCTTCGGCGACTACTCCTCGCAGGAGTTGCTGCGGATCGTGGAGTCGCAGGCCGCCGAGCACCAGTACCGGCTCGGCGACGACACCGGGGACGCGCTGCTGAAGTACTTCACGGCGCTGCCGAAGGGGCCGGCCTTCGGCAACGGCAGGTCGGCGCGGCAGACGTTCGAGGCGATGGTGGAGCGGCACGCGGTACGGCTGGCACATGTCGCCGAGCCCACCCACGAGGAGCTGCAGCTGCTCTACCCGGAGGATCTGCCGGAGCTGCCCTGAGCCGGCCCCGGCTGGGCGGGCACCGCGCCGGGCGGCGCCGGGCCCAGCCGGCCGAGCAGTGCGGCCCGCTGGGCGGCGAAGGCCGGGTCGGCCTGGAAGTCGGAGTGGCCGAGGATCGGTTCGGGCAGCGGGTGCCCGGTGCTGCGGCCGTAGGCGGCCGGGTCAAGCAGCGGCCCGCAGTCGACGCGGCTCCCCGCGGGCGTGTCCGCGGCCACGATGTCCACCGGGCCGCCGATCGGGTCGGTGCGCCGCCACAGATTGCACCAGGTGTGCATGTCGTCGTGGAGCGCGCGCAGCCGGGCGGGGCCGAAGTGGGCCGGGAACCAGCGGCCGTAGAGCCGGGCCAGCGGGCAGCCGTAGGTGAGCAGCGCGACCCGGCCGCGTACCGCCGGATCGAGCTGCCAGACCGCGGCGGCGGCCAGCACGCTGCCCTGGGAGTGCCCGGAGAGCACGATCCGGCCGCCGGTCAGCGCGGTCCAGGACGCCATCCGCCAGCTGAGGTCGGGCACCACGCGCTCGGCGTAGCAGGGCGGTGCGAAGGGGTGGGCGGCGCGCGGCCAGAAGGTGCCGACGTCCCAGAGGATGCCGACGGTACGGCGGGCGGAGGCGTCCTGATAGGCACGGCGGCCCAGCGCGATCAGCGCCACGACGCCGGCGCCCACCAGCCAGGAGCCGAGCGCCTGGGCGGTGTCGGCGACGGCGGCGAGCGGCCCCGGCGCCCCGTCGGTGACCTCACCGGGGGTGCCGCCGCCGGCCCAGGCCCCGGCGACCGCCCCGCCGCCCAGCACGAAGCCCGCCGCGCACACCACGGCGATCAGCAGCGGGGCGCGGTCGGTGAGCCCGGCGCGGGCGATGGCGGCGGCGATCTGCCCGGTGCGGACCGGGTGGTGCTGCTCGCCGGGGTAGAGCGCCTCGACCTCGCGGTGCAGCGCTCGCTCCCGGCGCCACAGCCGGACGGCGACGGCCGCGGCCACCAGGAGCAGCAGGACGAGAACCGCGGGGATCACCGACGCCTCCCAGGTGAGCACGGCCGGCGGTCCGGCGAGCGCGCTGCCCTTCTCACCGGGGGTACGGCCCCGGTCGAGCCAGTCCGCGGCGCGCTGGGCGACACCACCGGTGAGGACACCGCCCAGCGCGCAGCCGAGCAGCGCCACGGCGGGTCCCGCCTGGCCGCGCAGCACCCCCGCGTCGCCGGCCGCGAAACCCGGCGGCAGGGCGCGGCGCAGCGCGAAGGCCGTGACGGCGAGCGCGGCGATCAGGGCGCCCTGCAGGACGGTGAGGCCGCTGAACGCCTGCGCGGAGGGCAGCCGTCCGTCGGAGGTCCAGGAGGGCCGCTGCCAGCCGCTGTAGACCGCGGTGGCGGCGAGCAGGCCGGCCGAACCGCCGAGCAGAGTGTGGGTGCTGAGCCGGTCGGTGGCGTCGTCCAGCCCGCTCTCGGCGCGGTCGGCGCGCCAGACGGTGACCACCGCGAGCGCACCGAGCAGGACCAGCAGGCCCGCCAGCACCCAGCCGGTCACGGTCGGCGCCGGCCGGGCGCGTCCGGTGTCGTGACGCAGGGTGGGCACGCACAGGGCGGTGGCGACGGTGAGCAGGCCGGCCGCGGTGTGGGCGGTGCGCAGCCGCGCCACCGACCTGCGGCCGTACCAGAAGCCGGGCAGCGAGAGGGCGGCGGTGCCGGGTGGCGGCGGGTCGCGGTCCGCGGGGCGGTGCGACTCGTACGCGTACCAGGTGCGGCGGGAGAGCGACCACAGCAGCACGGTGAGCGCCACGGGGGCGGCGGCGGCGAGTGCCAGCCGGCGCCCGGGCAGGCTCCACCAGCCGCCGCGGCCGGGGGCGGCGAAGCCCAGCCAGGTCGTGTCGCGGGTGCAGGCGGCCCGCCCGGCGCACTGCCAGCCGACGATGTCCATCGCCACCTCGCAGACGGCGGCGACCAGCAGCACGGTGAGGGTGAGGGCGAGCAGCCGGACCAGCTGTTCGTAGCCGCGGGCGAGCCGGGTGCGGGTGGAGGGGGGCCGCATCCAGTGCGCGAGGTTGGCCACCATGAACGGCAGGAGCAGCAGCCACAGGGCGCGACTGCCGTTGCCCGAGGTGAGGTTGGACCAGCAGTACGCCTCGGGCACCGGCTGGTCGCGGTATCTGCCGGGGTGTTCCTCGGCGTCGGCGTCGCAGGCCCGCCGGTGGATGCCGGCTGTCTCGTCCCCGGCGAGCCGGACCGTCCGGGGGTCGGCGAGCATATGCTGCGGGGTGGCGCCGCCGACACCGTGCACCAGGAGTTCGAGGGCGAGCGGAGGGAGCACCGCCGGATTCTCCGCTGTCGTGTCCGCGGTCATCGTGCTCCCCTCCGGTTCATCCGGCGTACACCGGCCGCCTCGCGCGTGGAAGGATGACCGCAGCACTTCGGCGTGCGGCATGCTGGACAACGAAAACGGACGGGACGGGGTCACGGGTGAGCGACAACCAGAACCTCCTCGCAGAGCAGCGACGGGCCCTGATCCTGGACGAGGTACGACGGCGTGGCGGCGTCCGGGTCAATGAGCTCACCCGGCGGCTGAATGTCTCGGACATGACGGTCCGGCGCGATCTCGACGCGCTGGCCCGGCAGGGTGTGGTGGAGAAGGTGCACGGCGGCGCGGTGCCGGTGGTGGAGGCCAGCAGCCACGAGCCGGGCTTCGAGGCGAAGTCGGGCCTGGAGCTGGGCGCCAAGGAGGCCATCGCCCGGGCGGCGGCGGACCTGGTCGCCCCGGGCAGTGCCATCGCGCTGGCCGGGGGCACCACCACCTTCGCGCTGGCCCACCACCTGCTGGAGGTGCCGGACCTGACGGTGGTGACCAACTCGGTGCGGGTCGCGGATGTGTTCCAGTCCGTGCAGCGGCGCCCGGGTGCCGGTCACGGCGACGCGTCGGCGACCGTGGTGATCACCGGCGGGGTGCGTACACCGTCGGAGACACTGGTCGGACCGGTGGCGGACCGGGCGATCCGGTCACTCCACTTCGACCTGCTCTTCCTGGGGGTGCACGGCATCTCGGTGGAGGCCGGGCTGTCCACGCCGAACCTCGCGGAGGCCGAGACCAACCGCCAGTTCGTCCGCTCCGCCCGGCGGGTGGTGGTGATCGCCGACCACACCAAGTGGGGGACGGTGGGCCTGAGTTCCTTCGCGTCCCTGGAGGACGTGGACACCCTGGTGACGGACGCGGGCATCCCCGAGGTGCTGCGGGCGGAGATCTCCGAGCACCTGGCGGACCTGATCGTCGCCGGCGATCCCCCGAGCGCCGAGAGCGCCGACAGCTGACACCGCCCGTCCGCACCGGGCCGCACCGGTCAGGTGCGGATGGTCCGCTGCGGGTCGGGCTGCGGCACGACGGTCGTGGGCACCGGCCCGGGGTTGCCGTCGTGGTGATCTCCGTTACCGCGCAGGAAGGACCAGGCGCGGCCCGGCGCGAGCACCACCAGCAGCAGGATCACCACCACCACGACACCCGCCACGCCGCGCAGCCTGGTGCGGCGGCGCGCCCGGCCCTCGGCGGCGTCGCTGCCGCCGGACCACCGGCCGGGCGGGGAGATGGCACGCCGGCGTGTCCTGCCCCGCCGGCTCCTGCGCTCGGCCTCGGCCCGCGCCTCCTCCTCACGCAGCCGCCGGGCGACGAGCCTGGCCCGCGCGGAGGGCTCCTTGGGAGCGTCACTGGCCCGGATATCCCGCTCGCTGTCCTGCAGGAACTGGTCCCACACCTCGTCCGGGAGGGACGGCTCCCCCTCGGGAGCGGGTGATGAATCGGTGGTCACGGTGCGCGTCCCCGTCTCGTCCAGGCGTGGCCACGGGCGGCGAGCCGGTCGCACGGCGCCCCCCACAGGCGGATCAACAGTTCGAGGGCCACTATTACCGGTCGAACGCGCGAAGCCACAAATTCGTTCCGGCCGGGCATCCCGGCCGGCGTCCCGGCCAACGCTGCCGTCCTGCCGCCGCGCCGCCCTTTCGCCCCTCCGCCGGCGCCGTCAGCGCTGTCAGTACGGCCGGCGCTGTCAGCGGTATTCGGCGAACCGGGGCCGTACCGACAGCAGCACCAGCACCCCGGCAAGACCGAGCGCGCCCGCGGGCACCGCGGGCCAGCCGTCCAACGAGCCCCGGGCGTCGGAGGCGTGCACGCTGAAGTCCGCCAACTGCTGCTGGGCGAGCCGGTCGAGAGTGGTCGCGAAGTCCCAGAAGTCGAAGGCCACATCACCGCGCCCGACTTCGGTGAGTACGGTGGCCGCCTCGTCGGTGTTGCCGGCCGCCTTCAGTGCGCGCAGCCGCCTGTCGTCGGCCCGGAAGTGCCCGTAGCGGGTCAACACGTCCTGATAGGCGGGGCGTTCGGCGGCGGTGGCATAGCCGCCGGGTGCCAGCAGCGCGTCGAGGCGCCCGGTCAGCGCGGTGAACTCGGTCGCGTCGGCGGCCCCGTAGGCCGAGTCGTGCACGAACCAGCGGCTCTCGGTCGCGGCGGCCTGGGCGGCCACCGCGCGCGCCTCGGCCAGCCGGTTCCACGGGCGCAGCCCCTGGCCGACCGCGGCCTCGACGCCGCTGGCGCAGGCGGTCAGCGCGAGCGTGCCGGCCAGCGTGACGGCGAGCACCGCGGCGGTGCCGGCGACCAGCGGCAGGCTCAGCAGCCGGCGGTAGTCGCGGGCGAGTTCGCGCTGCCACCAGAGCAGGAAGAGCAGCGTCAGCAGACCGAGCAGGCCGACCACGAGCGCCCATCGCAGGGCGGCGTCGTGGACCTGGGCCTGCCCGTCGGCCGCCTGCTGCTGGTAGACGGAGGAGAGTGCGGCGGCGGCCGGCAGCAGGTCGTCCCGCATCACCTGGCCCGCCTGGACGTTCATGGAGACCGCGACCTGCGGCGGGTGGCCGGCGATCCGGGCGGGCTCCTGCTCGTCGACGTAGGCGGCGCGCCCGCTGAGGTCGTCGTAGCGGCCGAGCGCGTCGAGGAGCGAGCGGACCTGCGGGCCCTGGGCCGCGTCGGAGCCGAGCCGGCGGAGCAGGTCGCTGATCTCGGCCCGCCGCTGCTGGGCGGTGATGAGTGCGAGGAGCTGGTTGCCGACGGACACCTCGGGGTCGGTCGCGGACTGCCCCGGGGCGAGGGTGTCCGCCCGCTGGGCGTCCAGATCGGCCAGTGCGAACCTCAACTCGCCCGCCACTGCGGCCCGTTGGGTGACGGTGGTGCGCAGCGCGTCGGTGTCCCGGCGGACCGCCACCGAGCCGATGACCGCCGGCGCGCAGACCGCGCCCAGCAGCAGGAGCGAGACCACCGCGCGTACCCCCAGCCGGCGCGGCCCCGAACGGCCCGTCCGGGGCCGGGGCGGACGGTAGGGTTCCGGCACCGGCGCGGGCGCCACCGTCACGGGCGCCACCGGGGGCTCGCCCCCCGCCGCCGACCGGGTCGTCACCTGTGACGTCGTCATGCCGCGAACGTAGGTTCGCCCGGCGAAGGGGCAGTGGCCCGACGGCGACCGCAGGGTGTCCCGGATGTAACGGAACGGCTGCGAAGCGCGACCGCGACGCGGTGCCCGTTACGCGACGGGCGGCTGTTTCTGCTGGGGCCGGGCCTTCTTCACCGGCTGGTCCTGCTCCGTGCGCCACAGCCAGTGCTCCCGGTCCGCCCACCAGCGGGTCACGTAGCCGGTGCGCAGGCCGCGGCGGGCCTCGGGATCCTGGGCGGCGAACCGGACGTGTCCGGTGATGGCCACGATGATCAGCAGGAAGAGCCAGTCGTGCACGAAGGTGGCACCGGTGCGCCAGACCAGCGGGGTCAGCCGGGGGAACCACATGATCAGGCCGGTGCCGACCATCAGCAGGATCGAGCCGACGGTGAAGGCGGCGTAGAGCTTCTGTCCCGCGTTGAACTTGCCGGCCAGGTTCGGTTCGCGGCGCCTGCGGCGCAGCGCGATCTTCAGCCAGCTCCAGTCGTGCGGGAAGAACCGCCCCAGCCGGCCGGCGTCCCTGCGGAAGGCCCGGGAGGCCAGGCCGAGCAGGGGCGGCACCGGCAGCGCGATGCCCGACCACTCGTGGATGGTGACCACCAGCCGCCGGCGGCCGACGATCTCGGCGAGCGGCGGGAAGTACAGGCAGACGGCGGTGAAGACGCAGATGCCCATCAGCCAGGCAAGCGAGCGGTGCACCCAGGTCTCGGCGCGGGTGAACCGGCGGACACCGCCGGCCGCCCGGGACTCCTCGGCCCGGGCCATCGCCTCATGCAGTCGGGTCATCATGGCGGCCGTTCGACTTGCCGACCCAGCCATCCACGTCATATCCGTAGTGCTCCCAGTAGCCGGGTTCGACGTCCTTGGTGACCGTGATGCCGGACAGCCACTTCGCGGACTTGTAGAAGTACATGGGCGCGGCATAGAGCCGCACCGGCCCGCCGTGCGCGTCGGTCACCGGCTTGTCGTTCATGGTCAGCGCGACCAGCATGTCGCTGCGGCGGGCCTGATCGAGGGTGAGGCTCTCGCTGTAGACCCCGTCGAAGCAGGTGAAGCGGAGTGCGGTGCCTTTGCCCTGGACGCCGGCCGCGTCCAGCAGGGTGGACAGCCGCACCCCGGAGAAGGCGGTCTTCGGCACCCGCCAGCCGGTGACGCACTGCACATCGCGCACCATCCGGACCTGCGGGAGCGCGCGCAGGTCGGAGAGCTTGTAGGAGACGGGTCTGTCGACGAGGCCGCCGATGGTGAGCCGGTAGTCGGCCTCGCCGCGGTGCGGGATGGAGTTGGACACCGAGTAGAAGCGGAATCCGCCGCCGCCGGGCAGCAGGTCGGTGACGCCGGTGGGGTCCTTGGCGGTGACCGAGGCGAGGACGCCGTCCAGCTTGTCCTGTACGTCGCCGCCCACATAGACGCCCGCCGCGCCGAGGCCGAGCATGGCGAGGACCAGCCGGCGGCCGACGGGGGTGCCGCGCCCCGGCTCCTCGGGTTCCCGCTCGCGGAGCGGTTCCGGTGTCTTCACCGGGGGAGACGGACGGTCATTCATGAGTCGATTCGAGCACGTGCGCGGCGGGCGGGCCAGCGCCGGGCGGGAAACGTCAGACTTTCGTCATATCCGTGCGGCGGTCACGGCCGCCAGCAGTGCGGTCAGTTCCCGGTTGAAGGCGGCGGGCCGCTCCAGGTTCGGCAGGTGCCCGGCCTCCTCGATGACGGCGAGCCGGGCGCCGGGGATCCGGTCCCGCAGGAACTCCGCGTCCGCGACCGGAGTGAACACGTCCTCGCGGCCGACCACGACGAGCGTCGGCACGGCGATGTCCGCGAGCATCCTGCTGTAGTCCGGGCGTTCCGCCCGCCCGCGCAGTGCCGCGGCTGCCCCTTCCGGTGGCGTCGAGGTCATCATCTCCAGTACGTGCGCGGCCACTTCCGGCCTGCGGCGCACATTGGCGGGCGTGATCATCGAGTCCAGTACCTCGTGCGCGTATCCGGCCATGCCCTCCGCGAGCAGGCGGTCCGCCCGCTCCTTGCGTGCCCGTTTCCCGCCCCGTGTCTCGCCCTGGGCAAAGGTGTCCGCGAGCAGCAGGCCCGCGACCCGCTCGGGGAACAGCCGGTGGAACTCCAGCGCGATCTGCCCGCCCATCGACAGTCCGGCCACCACCGCGCGGTCCACCGCCAGATGATCGAGCAGCGCGGCGAGGTCGCGGGCGAAGGTGTCCAGCAGCGTCACCCCGGGCACGACGGTGGTCCGGCCGTAGCCGCGCAGATCGGGGGCCACCCCTCTGGCGCCGGCTCCGGCGAGGTGCGCGGTCTGCGGATGCCACAGCGTGCGGTCGAAGGGATGGCCGTGCACGAAGAGCACCGGCGGGTCCTCCTGCCCGCCGGGGCCGCCGCGCCCACCGAGTCCACCGAGCCCGGTGTCCTCGTACGCGATGCTGATGCCGTGGACGAATACCGTGTTCACCTGTGCTCTTTCCCTCCGCCGGGCCGACAACTCGATGCTATGGGTGGCCTTTTGGGAGGGCAATCCTTATATTGACCTCGGTGCAATCGGCGGGCGGCCCGGGCAGGCCGGGTCAAGGGGGCGCGGACGTGCGGGACTTCCGGCGGGTGGCGGACGCGGTGGCCGGGCAGATCACCGCGGGGAAGCTGAAGGCGGGCCAACAGCTGCCGACGCAGCGGGCGTTCGCCCGGCGGCACGGGATCGCGGAGTCCACCGCGGGCCGGGTCTACGGGGAACTGGCCCGGCGCGGTCTGGTGGTGGGCGAGGTGGGGCGGGGGACATTCGTCAGGGCGGCGCCGCCGGCTGCCTCGCCCGCGCTGGCCGAGCCGTCGGACGCGCGGGTGGACCTGGAGCTCAACTACCCGGTGGTGGCGGGCCAGTCGGAGCTGCTGGGCACCGGCCTGGCCCGGCTGGCCCGCCCGGATGTGCTGGCCGCGGCGCTGCGCCCGGTCGGCGCGGCGGGTACGGCGGCCGCCCGTGCGGCGGTTGCCGCACTGCTCGGCCGGTCCGGCTGGGAACCCGATCCGGGGTGCGTGCTCTTCGCCGGCAACGGCCGGCAGGCCATCGCCGCGGCGCTGGCGACGCTCGTGCCCGCCGGTGGCCGGCTGGGCGTCGAGGCGTTCACCTACCCGGTGGTCAAGGCACTCGCCGGGCGACTCGGCGTCACCCTCGTACCGGTCGACTGCGACGCCGCGGGCCTGGTCCCGGACGCGCTGCGGTCCGCCCACCGCGCCGCCCCGCTCAGTGCGGTGTACCTCCAGCCGACCCTGCACAATCCGCTCGGCGTCACGATGCCGGCCGACCGCCGGGCCGAACTCGCCCAGGCACTGCGGGAGTTGGACCTGGTGGCGGTGGAGGACGCGATCTGGTCGTTCCTCCGCCCGGACGCGCCGCCCCCGCTGGCCGCGTACGCCCCCGAGCGGGTGGTCCATGCCGACAGCCTCTCCAAGCGCCTCGCCCCCGGCCTCACCACGGGCTTCGCGGTGAGCCCGCCCGGTCTCACCGACCGCCTCGCCGCGGGGCTGCGCTCCGGCGCCTGGACGGCGACGGGATACGCCCTGGAGGCCGCCACCGGCTGGCTCACCGACGGCACCGCGGAGACGATCGCCGCCGCCAAGCGGGCCGACGCGGCGGAGCGGCAGCGCATCGCCGCGGACGCCCTGCGCGGCTTCACCCTGCGCACCGACCCCCGGGCCTACTTCTGCTGGTGGGAGCTGCCCGACCCCTGGCGGGCCGACACCTTCGTGGCCGCGGCCGCCCGCCGTGGCATCGCCGTCACCCCGGCCGCCTCCTTCGCCGTACTCCCCCACCGGACCCCCAGCGCGCTCCGGCTCGGCCTGGCCTCTCCCCCGCCGCCGCTGCTGCGCCGCACCCTGACCGCCCTCGCGGCGCTGGCGCGCACCGACCCCGACGACGCAGCACCGGACTGAGCTGCGGGGCGAAGCAGGTCGGCTCCCGCCGTCCGGCGCCCGCCCGACCAGCCACGATGGCTCCGCCGCCGCCTGAGCCCCACGGAACGTCACGCTGGAAGTTGCGCCACGTCCGGCGCCGGGTCACTCTGAAGACGCATCACGGAGTACTGCAGCAGTCACTCTACGCATTTCGCTCAAGTGTTCCCATAGGAGCGGCGTCAGGCCCCGGCCCCCGCATGTGCGGTGGCCGGCCCTCGCCGCGGAGGGAGTCGCAGCCGTGATCATGCAAGCCGACCAAACCGATCCAGCGGCCCGAGAGTGTGCGCTCGAACTGGAAGCGCACCCGTACCGGATCCAGCAGATCCGGCGCATCGTGTCCGCCCAGCTGCGCTACTGGCGCCTCGACCCGCTCATCGACGCGGCGTCGACCGGCATCAGCGAGCTGCTGGCGAACGTCCACCGGCACGCCAAGCCCGACAAGGAGTGCGCGGTGAAGCTCACCCTGGCTCCTGACCGCCTCACGGTGGCCGTCGCGGACCACGACCCACGGCTGCCGCATCTGCAGCCGATGGAGCCGACCGCCACCACCGGCCGCGGTCTGGCCATGGTCGAGGCGATGAGCGACAGCTGGGGTACGGACCTGCTGCCGGACGACACGGGCAAGGTGGTGTGGTTCGTGCTGCGCACCCCGTCGGCAGCACCGAAGCTCGTACCGCTGAAGACGGCCGCGGTGCCGCTGGAGCGGACCGCTCCGGAACTCGTCGCCGTGGCGGCCTCGGTCGCCTGACGGCCGCCCCGCGCGACGGCCGTTGACCCGGACCGGCCGCTGTCCCCCGCACGGGGACGGCGGCCGGTCCGGTCGTACGCCGCCCCCGCACCGCCGCCGGTCCGGTCGTACGCCGCCCCCGCACCGCCGCCGGTCACGCCCGGCCGCCCCTCCCGCCGCGCGAGTCAGGTCCGAAGTGCCTCGTCCAGTACGGACATCCGGCGCCAGTACTCGTCCTCGTCGATCTCGCCCGAGGCGAACCGCCGCCCGAGCACCGCGACCGGTGAGTGCTCACCGGACACCGCCCGGTGCTGCTGCCACGGGCCGCCCGGCGTCTGCCAGGGTCCGCCGCCCCGCCCGCGCCACACCGTCCGCCGCAGCACCGTGATCACCGCGGCGACCGCGAAGACCCAGATCAGCGGGAAGAACAGGATCCAGGGGCCGGGCCCGCCGCCGTGCCACGCCAGGGTGTCCATCGTTCGCCATCTCCTCGTCGTTCGTCGTCACGTGCCGGTTCCTCCGACCCCACCGAGCCTGGTCCTCCGGCGGCCCGCGGTCGTCGTACGGCCGGCGGCACCTGGCCTGCTCTGCCGGGAGTAGCCGGGGCAGGGCGGGCTGCTTCGCCGCGGCTGCCCCGCCGGCCGGCGGTGCGCTGTCGGAGGGTGCGGCTACGGTGAGAGGCATGTGGCGCGGTTCGGGGGTTCGGTGGCGGGACGGTTCACCCGTATGGACCTGGGCGCATCCGGAACTGGACGGACGGGAGAGTCCGCTGCTGATCGGCGACGCCCTGTCCTTCACGGTGGCTCCGGACGCGGTGCGGCTGTGCGGCGGCGTCTGGCGGGCCGGGCGCCTGACGGCGTGTCCTCACGGTGCCGTGCTGCCGCCGGCGGCGCGGCGCGACCAGTGCGAGGCGTGCGCCGCACTGGACCGTTCCTTCTCGGTGGCCGCCGACACCCGGGCCGACGACCCGCAGCCGTACGCGGTCTATCTGGCGTACTTCGGTCCCGGTCTGCTCAAGGTGGGGATCACCGCGGTGCGGCGGGGTCCGGCGCGGCTGCTGGAGCAGGCCGCGGTGTGCTTCACCTTCCTCGGCGAGGGCCCGCTGATGACGGCTCGGCGTACCGAGGCCGTGCTGGGCACGGCGCTGCGCGTGCCGGACCGGATACCGGCGGCGGCGAAGCGGGCGGCCCGCCATGAGCTGCCCGCCGCGGGCGCCCGTGCGGACGAACTCAAGGGCCTGTACGACGAGGTGACGGCGCTGCGCGGCCGGCTGCCCGAGTCGTTGCGCCTGCGCCCGTTCGAGGCCGTGGACCACGGTGCCCGCTTCGGGCTCCCCTCGGCGCCGCCGACCGCCGAGGTCACCGCGCTGCCAGCGGGCCGCACCCTCGCCGGCACCGTCCTGGCCGTCGCGGGGCACGACGTGCACCTGATGACGGGCGGCACCGTGACCCTGCTCGACACCCGGCTGACCACCGGCTGGCCGCTGCGGCGGGGCGCCCCCGGCGCGGTGTCCGACGCGCCGACCGCACCGCTCGCCCGGCCGGTGCGGCAGCCGGAGCCGCTGTTCTGAGCGGGACGGCCACCGGGGGCGGTGGCCACCAGGCGCGCGCCTGCGCCTGCTCCTCCGTGAGGTCATCGCCGCGGCGGTCCCGGCCTCAGCCCGTTCCCGCCCTGATCACCCATCACGGGCCCGATCCGCGCGACGTCGCCTCGTGTGGCCCGGCGCTAACCGCCCAGCACCGCCAGCGGATCGTCCAGCACCGGCTGCCACGCCAACTCCGCCGCTCCCACAAGGCTGTTGTGGTCGAGCGCGCAGGCCAGCACCGGCACGCTCCCGCTCCTGCCCCACAGGCTGTGGTCCGCCACGACGGCCCGCAGCGCCTCCGGGTCGGCGTCCAGCAGATAGCGGTGGAGCCCGCCGAGCAGGATGCGGTCCGGGTTCAGGACGTTGACCAGCCCGGCCAGCCCCCGCCCGAGCCGGTCGATCAGCACCTGCGCGGCCTGCCGGACCGACGGATCCGCGTACTCCTCCTGGAGCAGGTCGATGGACTGCTGGAGGAGTGAGCCCTCCGGCCCTGGGGCGCGGCCGGCCGCCTCCAGGAAGGCCAGCGGGTCCGCCTCCACGTCGAGGCACCCGCGGCTCCCGCAGTGGCAGGGCCGGCCGTCGGGCAGCACGGTGAGGTGCCCGACCTCCAGCGCCAGACCCGAACTGCCGGTGTGCAGGTGACCGCCCAGCACCAGCGCGCCGCCGACACCGCGGTGCCCGGAGGCGACCACGAGGAGGTGCTGGGCGTCGCGGCCGGCGCCGTGGCGGTGTTCGGCGAGCGCGGCCACGTTGACGTCGTTGCCGACGAAGGACGAGACCGGCGCCCCGTCAGGTCCGAGGATGCCGACCCGGGCGATCTGCCCGGCGAACACCTCACGGACCGGAGCGCCCGCGGGCCAGGCCAGGTGCAGCGGGTTGAGCGCGGTGCCCTCGGGTTCGGCGACCGCGGACGGCACGGCGAGGCCCGCCCCGACGCACACCCGCCCGTACTCCCGCAGGAGTCCGGCCCCGGCCTCGACGACCGCCCCCAGGACGCGGGCCGGATCGGCCGGCACGGTCATGCTGAGCGGCGCGGTCGCCACGATCTCCCCGCCGAGCCCGACGAGCGCGGCGCGGAAGCCGTCGGAGTGCACCTGCGCGGCCAGCACCACGGGACCGCCGGGGTCGACGTCCAGGCGGTGGGAGGGCCGGCCCTGGGCGCCCGAAGGTCCGGTGGGCCTGGTGTCGACCCGGATCAGCCCGAGCGCCTCCAGCTCCGCGGCGACCGCGCCGGCCGTGGCGCGGGTCACCCCGAGCTCCGCGGTGAGCAGAGCGCGGGTCGCCGCGCGGCCGGTGTGCACCAGGGAGAGCGCGGGGCCGAGCGCGCCCCGGCCTCGCTCAAGCCTTGTCCGAATCTGTGTCACCCCCCTATTCTGACTTTGTGCCGACGCTAAACAAAATAGGGACCGTCTTCGCGACGCTGCCCCGATCCCACCACACTCCCGCCTCCGACCCCGCCCTCCGACGGCTGCGCGTCGCACTGACCGTCTTCTTCGCCGTCGACGGCTTCCTCTTCGCCGGCTGGGTCGTCCGTATCCCGGCGATCAAGGCGCAGGTCGGCGCGTCCTCAGGAGAGTTGGGCCTGGCGCTGCTGGGAGTGTCGGTCGGCGCGATCGCCACCATGGTGACCACCGGCAGGCTGTGCCGGGCGTTCGGCAGCGAGCGGGTGACGGTAGCGACCGGCGTCCTGCTCTCGCTGAGCATCGCCCTGCCGCCACGCACCCACTCGGCCCTGGGGCTCGGCCTGGTGCTGCTCCTGTTCGGCATCTCCTACGGCGGCATGAACGTCGCCATGAACAGCGTCGCTGTCGATCTGGTGAGCGCACTGCGCCGCCCGGTGATGTCCAGCTTCCACGCCGCGTACAGCCTGGGCGGCCTGCTCGGCTCCGGCATCGGCGGCCTGCTGGCCCCGCACCTCTCGCCCGCCACCCATCTGCTGCTGCTCACCCCGGTCGGCCTGGTGACGGTGGCGCTGGCCGGGCGGGTCCTGGTGAAGCATCCGCTGAGCGGGCCGGTGGCGCGTGCGAGGGCGGCGGTGCGCAGCGGGGAAGAGGCTCCCGCACGGAAAACGGGCCCGGTTCCCCCGCAGGAAACGAACTCGGCCGAGCGCCGGCCCGAGGGAGACGGGAAGCCGGGCCTGGCCAGGCCATCCGCCCTGCTCGTCGCCGTCTTCGGCCTGATCGCGGCCTGTTCGGCGTACGGCGAGGGCGCGCTCGCCGAGTGGGGACCGCTGCACATCCAGCAGGATCTGCACGGTGGTTCGGGCCTGGCGGCGGCCGGTTACTCCTGCGTGACGCTGGCCATGACGATCGGGCGGCTCTCCGGCACGGCGCTGCTGGTCCGGCTGGGCCAGACCCGGGCCCTGGTGCTGGGCGGCCTGGTGGCCTGCGCCGGGATGCTGCTCGCGGCGCTGGCACCCCTGGTGGCGCTGGTGATGATCGGGTTCGCGGTCACCGGGCTTGGGCTGGCGAACCTCTTCCCGACCGCCATCGCCAGGGCGGGCGAACTGACGGGTCCGAGCGGAGTGGCCGCGGCCTCGACCCTCGGTTACGGCGGGATGCTGCTCGGCCCGCCCACGATCGGCTTCCTCGCGGACGCGTTCGGGCTGCCCACGGCGCTGCTCACCGTCTCGGCGCTTGCCGCGGTGGCGGCGGGGATCGCGTACTCGGTACGCAACAGCGGCGCGGTGGTCTGACCGGCGGGGCGGCCGGCCGAAGGGCCGTCAGCCCCTGGGCAGCATCCGCTCCAGTACGGCGAGATGGCCGGGCCTTGCCTGCTCGTAGAGATCGCGGCCCGCGTCGGTGATACCGACCCGCACCCCGCGGCGGTCCTCACTGCAGATGCCGCGGTCCACGAGGCCGTCCTTCTCCAGCCGGGCGACGAGCCGGGAGAGCGCGCTCTGACTGAGGTGGACGCGGTCGGCGAGTTCCTGCACCCGGAACGAGCAACCGCCGTCCTCCGCCTGGCCGCCGGCCAGTACGTCGAGGACTTCGAAGTCGCTGGCGCACAGTCCGTACGGGTGGAGTTCGCGGTCGATCTCACAGGCCGTGCGCGCGTGGACGGCGAGGATCTGCCGCCACTCCGTGACGAGCGCCCGCTCATCCCTGTCGCCGTTCATGTCAGGAGGGTAACAGGAAACGATCCCATATGCACAAACATTAAATGCGCTTGCATTGAATGCGCGTGCATGGAAGTCTCCCTCCCATGACCTCTCCGTCATCCACGCCGTCCACGGCTTCAACGGCTTCCACGCCGGTCCCCGTCCCCCGCACCGGCTCCGACGAGCGCTGGAGCGCCCTGCAATGGGGCACGCTCCTCGTGCTCTGCGCGGCGCTCTTCCTCGACGCCCTCGATGTGTCGATGGTCGGCGTGGCGCTGCCCTCGATCGGCGACGAGCTCCACCTGTCCACG
The DNA here is from genome assembly GCF_036227265.1 of Streptomyces sp. NBC_01476. Classification (NCBI taxonomy): domain Bacteria; kingdom Bacillati; phylum Actinomycetota; class Actinomycetes; order Kitasatosporales; family Streptomycetaceae; genus Streptomyces; species Streptomyces sp. NBC_01476. The sequence continues at coordinate 744,054 of NZ_CP109446.1, forward strand.
TCCTCACTGCAGTGGGTGGTCAGCGGTTACGTCCTCGGCTACGGCGGTCTGCTGCTCCTCGGCGGACGCGCGGCCGACCTGCTGGGCAGGCGCCGCGTCTTCCTGATCGCGCTCGGTGTCTTCGCGGTGGCCTCGCTGCTCGGCGGCCTCGTCGACTCCGGCGAACTGCTGATCGCCACCCGCTTCGTCAAGGGCCTCAGCGCCGCGTTCACCGCGCCGGCCGGCCTGTCGATCATCACCACCAGCTTCACCGAGGGCCCGGTCCGCAACAAGGCGCTGACCATCTACTCCAGTTGCGGCGCCACCGGCTTCTCGATGGGCCTGGTGCTCTCCGGCTTCCTCACCGAGGCAGGCTGGCGCTGGACGATGCTGCTGCCCGCTCCGGTGGCACTCGTCGCGCTGATCGCCGGTCTGAAGCTGATCCCGCGCTCCCCGCGTGAGCGCACCGAAGGCCGCGGTTACGACCTGCCGGGCGCCCTCACCGGCACCGGCGCCATGCTGCTGCTGGTGTTCACCGTGGTCTCCGGATCCCAGGCCGGCTGGGCGTCCGCCCGCACGCTGGGCTCCTTCGCCGCGGTCGCGGTCCTGCTCGCCGCCTTCGTCTTCACCGAACAGCGCACGCCCCACCCGCTGATCCGGCTCGGTGTGCTGCGCTCCTCCGGGCAGGTGCGCGCCAACCTGGGCGCCGCCACCTTCTTCGGCAGTTACGTGGCCTTCCAGTTCCTGGTCACGCAGTACCTGCAGAACGTGCTCGGCTACAGCGCGATGCAGACCGCGCTCGCCTTCCTGCCGGCCGGCTCCCTGGTGGCCATCCTGTCCACCCGGATGGGTCCCATCGTGGACCGCTTCGGCACCTCGCGGGTGATCGCGGCCGGCTTCACCTCGCTGGTCATCGGCTACGTGCTCTTCCTCCGGATCAACCTGCACCCGAGCTACGCCGCTGTCATCCTGCCCTCGATGCTGCTGCTCGGCGCCGCCTTCGCCGCGGCCTTCCCGTCCCTGAACATCCAGGCCACCAACGGCGTCAAGGACCAGGAGCAGGGCATGGTCTCCGGCCTGCTGAACACCTCCTTCCAGGTCGGCGGCGCCATCTTCCTCGCCGTCGTCACCGCCGTGGTGACCGCGCACGCCGGATCCGACCCGGGCAGCAAGCAGGCGGTCCTGGACAGCTACCGGCCCGGGCTGCTGGTCGTCACCGGCATCGGCGCCGCGGGGCTGCTGCTGACCCTGTCCGGACTGCGCCGCCGCCCACCGTCGTACGGGGTCCTGGTGGCGTCGTCGGCGACCGAGCCCACTCCGGCCGAGGACACGGCGGCACAGCGGGACAAGGCCGCCGCCGAGCAGGTCGTGGTACGCGACTGAGCCCGGCTGCCGGTTCCAGGCCGGCCGGGCCCCGCGCGGCGGTGAACGCGCGGGGCCCGGCCCTTTCCGCGTGGGACACTTGACGGGCCGTCGGGAGACGGCCGGGGAGGGAGCCGGTATGCACAGGAGCCGTACAGAGCACGAGCGCGACGCGGTGACCGTCGAGATCGTCTTCGCCTCCGCGACCGGGGCGCTGCTGGCCGCCGCGGGCTTCGCGGCGACGATCAGTCCGGTGCTGGCCGACGCGGCGCACGGCACCGCGCGCGAGGGGTGGTTCACCGCGGCGATCGTGGTGGCGGCGGGGCTCTTCTGCGGGCGGGTGGCACTCACCTTGCGGCGCTTCGAGCGGCAGAACCGGCTGCGACGGGTCGACGTGACGGTGGGTCCGCCGGCCGGGCCCGCGGATCAGCCGGCCGGCCGGCCCGGCGGTCAGCCGAGCCAGCCGGGGCGCACCAGGCCGGACTCATAGGCCATCACGACCAGTTGGGCCCGGTCGCGGGCGCCCAGCTTCACCATCGCCCGGCTCACATGGGTCTTGGCGGTGAGCGGGCTCACCACAAGCCGCCGGGCGATCTCCTCGTTGGACAGCCCCATCCCGACCAGGGCCATCACCTCGCGCTCCCGTTCGGTGAGCTGATCGAGGGCCGCCGCGGCGGCGGGCTGCTTCGAACGGGCCGCGAACTCCGCGATGAGCCGCCGGGTCACCCCCGGTGAGAGCAGCGCGTCGCCCGCCACCACGGCCCTGACCGCACGCAGCAGTTCGGCCGGCTCGGTGTCCTTGACCAGGAAGCCGGAGGCACCGGCCCGGATCGCCTCGAAGACGTACTCGTCCAGCTCGAAGGTGGTGAGGATCACCACCTTCACGTCGGCGAGCGTGGGGTCGGCGGTGATCCGGCGGGTGGCGGCGAGGCCGTCGAGTACCGGCATCCGGATGTCCATCAGCACGGCGTCGGGCGCCAGTTCACGGATCTGGCGCAGCGCCTGCTCGCCGTCCGCCGCCTCGCCGACCACATCGATGTCGCGCTGCGCGTCGAGCAGGGCGCGGAAGCCGGCCCTGACCAGGACCTGGTCGTCGGCGAGCAGGACGCGGATCATCGGCGCTCCTCGGCGTGAGGGCGGTGGCGCGGGTGATCGCGGGGTAGGCGGTCGGGGGCCGGGTGGTTGGGGGCCGGGTGATCGCGGGCGAGGTGGTCGGGCGCGGAGTGATCGGGAGCCGGGTGATCGCGGGCGAGGTGGGCGGGGGCCGGGTGATCACGAGCCGGGTCAGGCCGCCGGCCGACGGCGGGCAGTGGCAGTGTGGCCCGGACCCGGAAGCCGCCGCCGGGGCGCGGGCCGGCCTCGACGGTGCCGCCGAGCGCCGCGGCGCGTTCGCGCATGCCGATCAGGCCGTTGCCGGTGCCGGCGCTGGCGTTGCCGCTGGTGTTGCCACTGGCGGAGCCGCTGCTGCCGGCCAGTCCGCCGCTCTCGCCGCCCGCCGCTGCGGCCGGGCCGTCGTCGTCGACCTGGACCTCGACGGCGTCCGGCCGGTGGGTGAGGTGGATGCGGGCGGTCCGGGAGCCGGAGTGCCGCACGATGTTGGTGAGCGCCTCCTGGACGATACGGAAGGCGGCGAGGTCGGCGCCAGGGGGAAGTGCGGAGACCTCGCCCTCCACCGTGACCTCGGCGGTGAGGCCGGCGAAACCGGCCTGCTCGACCAGTTCCGGCAGCCGGTCGAGGCCGGGAGCCGGCGAGCGGGGCGCCTCACCGGGGGCCCGCAGGGTGCTGAGCACCTGGCGCACCTCGCCCAGCGCTTCCTTGCTCGCGTCCCTGATGGTGGTGAGGGCGGTGCGGGCCTGCTCGGGTCGCTCGTCGATCAGGGCCAGGGCGACACCGGCCTGGACATTGATCACCGAGATGCTGTGCGCGAGCACGTCGTGCAGTTCGCGGGCGATCCGCATCCGTTCCTCGTCCGCCCGGCGCCGCTGGGCTTCGGCGCGTTCGCGGCGGTCCCTGGCGATCTGCTCCCGGCGGACCCGGAACAGTTCGGCCGCGGCGAGCACGGCGAGCAGCCAGGCGCCGGAGGCGGAGACCTGCTGCCAGGACATGCGGTGGGCACCGGACGGCGGCAGCCACCGGTAGAGCCATTCGCCGACGATCACATACCCGGCGAAGCCCACCGCGGCGACGATCAGCACCCCTCGGCGGTGCCCGGCGGCGACCGCGCTGAAGAAGGCGACGACGAGACCGGCGAAGACCGGCCCGTACGGATAGCCGAGTACGACGTAGAGCAGGGTGACCGCGCAGGTGCCGGCCGCGACCGCCACCGGCAGGCGGCGGCGGAGCAGGAGCAGGGCGGGGCCGGTCAGCAGCAGGACGCAGCCGAGCGCGTCCAGCCCAACGCGGTGCGTCTGGTGGCGTCCGGCCACCCCGGAGCCGACCAGCTGGATGACGGCGATCACCAGGGGAGCCGGCCAGGCGGGCCGTGCGGCGGCGGGGAATCTGCGGCGCGCCGGTCCGGGCAGCTCCTCGTACGTCATGCGTCCACGCTAGACCGCGGCCCAGGGGGCCGGCGTCCGCCGGCTGAGGGGTCCGCGGCTACTCCCCCGGGAGTACGCGGAGCCCGATCTGGGTGGCCACGGCTGCGGCGGCCTGGTCGAAGAAGGCGCTCCTGGCCTCCACCACATTGTTGAACTGGCCGAACACCTCGAAGCTGATGATGCCGAAGACCTGCGCCCAGCCGCCGACCAGGGCGGCGATCACCGGGATCGGCAGATCGGGAGCGAGATCGGCGGCGAGCCGGCCGGCGTCGGCGCGGACCGGCGTGGCCAGCGGGCGGCCCTGCGGTTCGCCGAGCCGCCCGGCGCGGTGGGCGTCGCGGATCACCTCGGTCAGCGCCAGGGCGACCCGTGCGGCGGGGGCGATGGTGTCGGGCGGCGCGCTGTAGCCGGGGACCGGCGAGCCGTAGATCAGGGCGTACTCGTGCGGATGGGCCACCGCCCAGTCGCGGGCGGCCCGGCAGACCGCGATCCAGCGGTCGAGGGGGTCGGCCTGATCGCCGACGGCAGCGGCGAGTGCGGCTTCCGCGGTGGCGCCTATCGCGTCGTACGCGTCGACGATGAGGGCGGTGAGCAGGTCGTCCCGGCTCGGGAAGTACCGGTAGAGGGCCGAGGAGACCATGCCCAGTTCGCGGGCGACGGCCCGCAGCGAGAGCCGGGCCGCGCCCTCGGCGGCGAGCTGCTTCCTGGCCTCGTCCTTGATGGCCGCGGTCACTTCGACGCGGGCCCGTTCCCTGGCTCCTCGGATCACGCTCATCCGGTCAGTGTGCCACATTCGGCGAGCGACGTTCAAGAATGAGATTGGCGCACAGAAAAGAGATCAGTGCTCTTGATTTTCGCCGCGCGTCCTGTCAGGCTGTTCTCAAGCGAGAGCACCGCTCACAAATGCGGTCGGGGTCCACACCTTTCACCACAGGGGAGAACACCATGTCCGAGCAGGCCGTCCATGTGCAGAAGCCCGGCTGGATCACGGTCCACGTCCTGAACCGGAGCGTGAGCCTGCTGACCAGGGCCGGCATCAGCGTCTGGGGTTCACGCGTGCTGGCGGTGCGCGGCCGCAAGAGCGGTGAGTGGCGGCGCACCCCGGTCAATCTGCTGACGCTGGACGGGAACCGCTATCTGGTGGCCCCGCGCGGCCACGTGCAGTGGACGCACAACATGCGGGTGGCCGGCGGCGGCGAGCTGCTGCTGGGCAAGAAGACCGAGGAGTTCACCGCGACCGAGGTCGCCGACGACGACAAGCCGGCCATCCTGCGGGCGTACCTCAAGCGCTGGAAGGCCGAGGTCGGCGTCTTCTTCGGCGGGGTGGGACCGGATTCCACCGACGAGCAGTTGCGCGCGATAGCGCCCGATCACCCGATATTCCAGGTCCACCACGTCGACGCGAGGTGACGGCGCCTGCCGCACCGAGCAGGGCCTGCCGGGCAGTGGGGCGGTCGCGCAGGTCCGACGCCGGCCGGACCTGCGCGGCGACGGTCAGCCGCGGTCGGCCGCGCTCAGCGCACGGCGGGCCAGCGGGTGGGTGCGGACGAGTTCGGCGAGCGAGATCTTGCCGCGGGTGATCCCAGCGAAGGCCCGCCAGGCGGGCGGGAAGGTGGTGAGGGCGGCGTGCAGCAGGCCGGGGCGCCGCTCGAAGAGGTTGAGCATACGGCGGCCCACTCCCATCTCTACTCCGAGTCCGGCCTTCACCGCGAAGGCGTAGTTGAGCGCCTGGCGGCGGGCGTCCACGGCGTCGTGCGACTCGGCGATGCGTACCGCCCACTCCCCCGCGAGGCGCCCGGAGCGCAGCGCGTAGGAGATGCCTTCCCGGGTCCAGGGTTCGAGCAGCCCGGCGGCGTCACCACAGACCAGCACCCGGCCGCGGGAGAGCGGGGAGTCGTCGGCGCGGCAGCGGGTGAGGTGGCCGGAGGAGACACTGGGTTCGAAACCGGACAGGCCGAGCCGGGCCACGAAGTCGTCGAGGTAGCGCTTGGTGGCACCGCCGTCACCGCGTGCGGAGATCACGCCCACGGTGAGCGAGTCGCCCTTGGGGAAGACCCAGCCGTAGCTGCCGGGCAGCGGCCCCCAGTCGATGAGCACCCGGCCGGCCCAGTCCTCGGCCACCGAGGGCGGCACCGGGATCTCGGACTCCAGCCCGAGGTCCACCTGGTCCAGCTTGACGCCGACATGTGCTCCTATCCGGCTGGCGCTGCCGTCCGCGCCGACCACGGCGCGGGCATAGACGATCTCTTCTTCCTCGCCGCGCTTGCCGTCGGAGTTGACTATCACCGCCACGGTGCGGCGGTCGGGAACACCGGGACCGTGCTGCTCGACACGGTTGACGGTGACACCGGTACGGACCTCGGCGCCTGCCGTCTTGGCCGCCTCGACCAGCCCCGCGTCGAACTCGGGCCGGTTGATCAGGCCGAAGAGCATCTGCCGGGAGCGCTTGGTCCGCGACAGCCTGCCGTTGAGGCTGAAGGTGACCGCGTGCACCCGCTCGCGCAGCGGCAGTTCGAAGCCGGGCGGCAGCGCGTCCCGGGAGTAGCCGATGATGCCGCCGCCGCACGTCTTGTACCGGGGAAGCACGGCTTTCTCCAGCAGCAGGACCCGGCGGCCCGTCACGGCCGCCGCGTGGGCGGCCGAGGCTCCGGCCGGACCCGCGCCGATCACCACGACGTCCCAGACCGAGGAGGTCTCGCCGTCCACGGCACCACTGTCCTGCGCCTCTTCACCGCTCACGTCTGTTTCCGCTCCCGCTCGGCCCGTTCGGCTGTCTTCGCTGTTCAGCCGCATCCTATTGCGCCCGTCGGCGACTGGTCGCTGTGGCACCATCGGCAGCGAGCCATTGCGGGTGGCAACCACCGCGAGGGCCGCAAGATTTCCGCCTGTCCCTTCGAGGAGTTCTTATGCCGTTGCCGTCCGTTCCGCTTGCCGACACCGTGGCATCCCTCATCCCCCGGGCCAAAGCCGAGCTGACGCAGCTCGTGTCGTTCGCTTCGGTGGCCGACGAGCGCCAGTTTCCCCGGAGCGAATGCGAGAAGGCCGCGGCCTGGGTCGCGGGTGCGCTGCGGCAGGAGGGGTTCCAGGATGTCGCTCTGCTCGACACGCCCGACGGCACCCAGTCGGTGTACGGCTTCCTGCCAGGACCAGCCGACGCCCCGACGGTGCTGCTCTACGCGCACTACGACGTTCAGCCGCCGCTGGACGAGTCCGGGTGGCTGTCACCGCCCTTCGAGCTGACCGAGCGGGACGGCCGCTGGTACGGGCGCGGCGCGGCGGACTGCAAGGGCGGTGTGCTGATGCACCTGACCGCAGTGCGGGCGCTGAAGGAGCAGGGCACGGTGCCGGTCAACGTCAAGGTGATCGTGGAGGGTTCCGAGGAGCAGGGCACCGGCGGCCTGGAGCGGTACGCAGAGGAGCACCCGGAGCTGCTGACCGCCGACACCATCGTCATCGGCGACTCGGGCAACTTCCGGATGGGACTGCCCACGGTGACCTCCACGCTGCGCGGCATGGTGCTGATGGAGGTACGGGTGGCGACGCTGGAGGGCAATCTGCACTCCGGGCAGTTCGGCGGTGCGGCGCCGGACGCGCTGGCCGCGCTGATCCGGATCCTCTCCTCGCTGCACGACGAGAGCGGCGCCGCCACCGTGGACGGGCTGGACGGCGACGGACACTGGCCCGGGATCGCCTACGAGGAGGCGGACTTCCGGCAGGACGCCGGTGTGCTGGACGGGGTGGGGCTGGTCGGCACCGGTGAGGTGGCGGACCGGCTGTGGGCCCGCCCGTCGGTGACCGTCCTCGGCATCGACGCGCCCCCGGTGGTCGGCGCCACACCTTCCGTGCAGGCCACGGCGGCCGCCCTGGTGAGCGTACGAATCCCGGCCGGTTTCGACGCCGGGAAGACCGCCGAGGCGCTGACCGCCCACCTCCGGTCGGCCGCCCCCTGGGGCGCGAAGGTCGAGGTGACGCAGCGCGGCAGCGGGCAGCCCTTCGCCGCCGACACCAGCAGCCCGGCGTACGAGGCGATGGCCGAGGCGATGCGGGAGGCGTACGGGCAGGAGATGGCGATCGCCGGACAGGGCGGTTCGATCCCGCTCTGCAACACACTGGCCACCCTCTACCCGCGGGCGGAGATCCTGCTGATCGGCCTGAGCGGGCCGGATGCCCGCATCCACGCGGTCAACGAGAGCGTGTCACCGCAGGAGTTGGAGCTGATGTCCCTGACCGAGGCGCTCTTCCTCCGGCGCTACGCCGCCTCCCAGTCGGCGGGCCTGGGCGTCTGATCCGGCCCGGGGAGGTCCGCGGGGCCGTAGCCGCTCCCCCGCCCCCCGCCGGCGGGGCGACCGCCCGGCGGGGGGGCGCGCGAGCCCGGCCCGGCGGGACCGGGACGTGGGAGCCCGGCCCGGCGGGAGGTCACTCCGCCGGGTGGCCCGCTTCCAGGTTGAGGGGGCGGCCCTGCTCGCGGGCCCGCAGCGCCCAGCGGAGACGGTCGAGGCGGAGCGGGGGCAGCAGTCCTGCGGCCTCGTCCTCGGTGACGAAGCGCCAGCCGCGCAGTTCGGCGTCGGGCAGCAGCAGCCGGTCGATGTCCGCGGTGGGCACCCGGCCGCCGTCGAAGATCAGCCGGAGGCCGCCGTGGCCTGGTGGTTGGGGCGGTTCCCAGTCGACCACGAGGAGTTCGAGGCCGCGGGTGAGTTCCAGGCCGAGTTCCTCGGCGACTTCGCGGTGTCCGGCCCGGGCCGGCGACTCACCGCGTTCCACGATGCCGCCGGGGAACTCCCAGCCGGGTTTGTAGGTGGGGTCGACCAGCAGCACCCGGTCGGCGTCGTCGAAGAGCAGCACCCCGGCGGCCACGGTCTCGGCGCGCGGCTCCGGGGTCTGCACGATCCCGCAGGCACCGGCGCCGCGGCCGACCGCCTCGGCGACCGCGAGGGCGGTCTGCCGGGGGGTCAGCCCGGCGGTGGGCAGCAGGTACGCGTCCTCGGTGAGCCAGGCCAGCGCCTCCTGGTAGTCGGCGATCCGGTCCAGCGCCCAGCGGCGGGCCGGCTCGTCGCGGTCGTCGGCGGGGTGGTTGGCGGGGGCGTCGGTGGGACCGGTGGCCGGGTCGTTGGTGGGGTCGTTGGTGGGGTCGTTGGTGGGGACGTTGGTGGGGACGTTGGTGGGGACGTTGGTGGGATCCGCTGCGGGGTCTGCCCGGCGTGCGGCGATCCGCTCACGCAGGATCGTTTCTCCAGGCTCGAGGAGCACATGACGGACCTCGATGCCGCGGGCCGCGAGCCCGCCGAAGATCTCGTCGCGGTGGTCCTGCCGGAGCAGGGTCATCGGGGTGACGAGCACCCCGCCGACCTCGTTCAGCAGCGCGGCGGCGGTCTCGACCACCAGCCGGCGCCAGATGGGGAGTTCCTGGTAATCGGTGGCTTCCTGGAGCCGTTTCTCGGGCAGCAACTGGCGCAGACAGCCGCCGAGGACCTCGGGTTCGTACAGGGTGCTTGCCGGTATCAGGTCAAGCATTTCGCGTGCCGCGGTGGTCTTGCCCGCGCCGAACGCCCCGTTCACCCAGATGATCACGGTGCCCCCTTCTCCGTAGACCCCTACGAATTGCCCGGATCATCGACCCCGGCAAACGCGACGGGCGCCACCATGCCCCCGGCGAACGCGCCCCGCCCGCGCCGGGGAGCACGCGCCGCCCGGGCACCGGTGCTCCGTATGCCCCCTGCGACCCGCCGAACACACCGCCACCCGGGCCCCGTCCCGCGCGGCGACCCCGGCGCGGGGCATGCCTGGGCCCTCGGCTGGGCGGCAAGGGATCGGGGCGCGCCGGTCGCGGCACCGCGTCGCGGCGCGCGCCCCCTGGGCCGGCGGCCGGAGCGGCGCCGGCCGCCGTCCGTACATGACGAGGCTCCGCCCGCGCCCCCGCGGCGCGGCGTTCCCAGGCGCGGGCGGCCGGCGGCGCCCGATGCGCCGCGCGGCGGCCCCGCACCGTCCCGCGGTGAAAAGTTGCGGCCCGCCCGGTGAGCACCTGACCAACCCAGCGGACAGGCCACGTCCATGGCCCCCGTTCGTGCCCGGGCCTCAGCCCCCCGACGTGAAGGACTCCAGACCCAGCGCCTCGGCCGCTGCCGCCGCCGCCCCCACCAGCCCCGCGTCCGTGCCGAGCTTCGCCGGGACGACCTCGACCCCGGCGGCGAAGGAGAGAGTGGCGTAGTGGGTGAGGTGGTCGCGCAGGGGGTCGAAGAGGAGCGGGCCCGCGTTGGCGACGCCGCCGCCGATGACCGCGACGTGGATCTCGACGAGCGTCGCGGTCGCGGCGATACCCGCCGCCAGCGCCTTCGCGGCACGGTCGAAGGAGGCGATGGCCAGCGGGTCCCCGGCACGCGCGGAAGAGGCGACCGCGGCGGCCGTGGGGGCGGTCCCCTGCGGCGGGCGCCAGCCGGACTCGACGGCGCGGCGGGCGATGTTGGGGCCGCTGGCGATGCGTTCGACACAGCCGCGCGACCCGCAGGGGCACGGGTCACCGTCGAGGTCAACGCTGATGTGGCCGATGTGGCCGGCGTTGCCGGTCGGCCCGGGCAGCAGCGTGCCGCCCAGCACCAGGCCGCCGCCGACGCCGGTGGAGACCACCATGCACAGCGCGTTGTCGTAGCCGCGGGCGGCGCCCTGCCAGTGCTCGGCCGCGGTCATCGCGACACCGTCACCGGTGAGCACGACCGGGAGCCCGCCGGCCGCCTCGGCGACCCTCGGGACGAGCGGGAATTCGCGCCAGCCGGGCACGTTGACCGGGCTGACCGTGCCGTGCGCCGCGTCGACCGGTCCCGCGCTGCCGATGCCGACCGCCACCGCCGCGGGCCACTGCGGGGCGGCCCGGAGCCCGGCGACCACCTCGCCGACCGCCCGCATCACCGTCTCGCCGTCCTCGGCCGCCGGCGTCGGCCGCAGCGCCCGCGCCACCAGCCGTCCCTGCGCGTCGACGAGCGCCCCGGCGATCTTCGTACCGCCGATGTCCAGTGCGGCCACGAGTGGACCTGTCGCGCCGAAGGGCTGCATCTGTCGGGGGTCTCCTCTGGTCGTTCGCCGGGCGCACCGGACGAGGGCGTGGCCGCCGCGGCGCGGCTTTGGTCTGCAGGGTTCCGCGGGAACCGTACCGGAGGTAGTCTCGCTTAGCCCTGACAACGTTGTCCATCTCTTGCCGCAGGGAATACTACGACCGTGACCCAGACACCTGGCCGTACCCCCCGCCCCACGATGAAAGATGTCGCCGCCCGCGCGGGCGTCGGTCTCAAGACGGTCTCCAGGGTGGTGAACGAGGAAGCCGGGGTCACACCGGACACGGTCGCCCGGGTGCAGGCGGCGATCGACGCGCTGGGCTTCCGCCGCAACGACAGTGCGCGGCTGCTGCGCACCCGGCGCACCGCAAGCGTCGGGCTGGTGCTGGAGGACCTCGCGGACCCGTTCTACGCCGCGCTCAGCCGGGCGGTGGAGGACGTGGCCCGCTCGCACGGGGCGCTGCTCTTCACCGGGTCGAGCGCCGAGGACCCGCGCCGCGAGCAGGAGCTGGTGCTGGCCTTCTGCGCCCGCCGGGTGGACGGTCTCGTGGTGGTGCCGGCCGCCGACGACCACCGCTATCTGAGCCCGGAGATCGAGGCGGGCGTCGCCACCGTCTTCGTGGACCGGCCGGCCGGCCGACTGGACGCGGATGTAGTGCTCACCGACAACGCGGGCGGCACCCGGGCCGGCGTGGCGCACCTGGTCGCGCACGGCCACCGCAGGATCGGCTTCATCGGCGACCTGCCCGGCATCCACACTGCGGGCGAGCGGCTGCGCGGTTACCGGGAGGCGATGGCCGCCGCGGGGCTGACGGTGCGTCCCGACTGGTACGCGATGGGCCCCACCAACCCCGAGCGGGTCCGCGCCACCCTCGATGTGATGCTCAACGGGCCGGAGCCGGTCACCGCGCTCCTCGCCGGCAACAACCGGGTCACCGTCACCGCGGTACGTGTCCTGTCCGCGCTGACCCGGCCGGTCGCCCTGGTCGGCTTCGACGACTTCGAACTCGCCGACCTGCTCGACCCGCCGGTGACCGTGGTCGCGCAGGACGCGCCGGGCCTCGGCCGCACCGCGGCGCAGCTGCTCTTCCGCCGGCTGGACGGCATCGGTGACGAGGAGCCGACCCGGATCGAGCTGCCGGCCCGGCTCATCGTCCGCGGCTCCGGCGAGATCCCGCCCGCTTCCTGACCGCCGGCGGACACCGTCCGGACCGACGGATCCGTCCGGGCCCCGCCCCGCCCTTCCCGCTCCCGAACCTCCTACCGCCCGGCCAGCCCGTCGAGCGCCGCCCGGGTCAGGCCGGTCCTGTCGGCCACCTCCGGCATGTCGACCGCGCCGCAGTCCAGGCCGCGCAGCAGATAGCCGCTGAGCGCCCGGGCGGTGGCGGGCTCGTCCAGCACGTCGCCGCCGGTCTTCGCCGTATAGGCGGCCAGCCGGGCGGCGGCCGTGTCCAGTCCCTCGCGGTAGAAGGCGTAGGTGGCCGCGTACCGGGTGGGCAGGTGCGCCGGGTGCATGTCCCAGCCCTGGTAGTAGCCGCGGGCCAGCGAGCGGCGGACCAGGCCGTAGTGCAGCTGCCAGGCGGCGTGCACCTGCGCGGCGGGGCCGACCGGGAGCACATTGGTGGAGCCGTCGCTGAGCCGTACCCCGGTGCCCGCGGCGGCGGCCTGCATCACGGCCTTGGCGTAGTCGGCGACCGGGTGGTCGAGCGACTGGTGGGCGGCGCTGATTCCGCAGGCCGCGCTGTAGTCGAAGGTGCCGTAGTGGAGTCCGGTGGCGCGGCCCTGGGCGGCGTCGATCAGCCGGGGCACCGTGGCGGTGCCGTCCGGGCCGAGGATGGCCTGCGTGGTCTCGATCTGGATCTCGAAGCCGATCCGCCCGGCCGGCAGCCCGGCGGCCCGCTCGAACGCGTCGCACAGCCGCACCATCGCGGTCACCTGCGCCGGGAAGGTGACCTTGGGCAGCGTCAGGACCAGCCCGGCCGGCAGGCCGCCGCCGTCGAACAGCGCGGTGAGGAAGAGGTCGAGGGTGCGGATGCCACGGTCGCGTACGGCGGCCTCCATGCACTTCATCCGGATGCCGAGGTACGGCGGCGCGGTGCCGTCGGCGACGGCCGCGGTCACGGTGCGGGCGGCAGCGAGGGCGGCGGCGTCCTCCTCGCTGTCAGGACGCGGTCCGTAGCCGTCCTCGAAGTCGATCCGCAGGTCTTCGACGGGTTCGCGGCGCAGCTTGGCCCGCACCCGGTCGTGCACCTGCCCGGCGAGGCTCCCCGGCAGGCCGAGGACCGCGGCGAGGGCGGTGGCGTCCGGGGCGTGGGCGTCGAGCGCGGCCAGGGCCTGGTCTCCCCAGGCGCGTACGGTCCCGGCGGTGAAGGCGTCGGCGGGCACATAGACGGTGTGCACGGGCTGGCGGGTGCCGGGGTCGCCGGGGTAGCGGCGGGCCAGTTCGGCGTCGGTGGCCGCCAGTGAGGCGGCGACACCGCTCCGTACCGCGTCCGCGAGTGTCGTCACGGCAGCCATCTGCGCCCTCCCGGATTCAACAAAAAGTTGAAACGAAAGCTAACCGGGACGCGGGGCGGGGGTCAACAGGTCCCGGTACGCGGCGGCCCCCGCCCACCCGGCGGGGTGGGGCGGGGGCCGCCGCGGCCGGGCGGTCTCAGCCCTTGCGGGCCTTGACCTCCTCGGTGAGCTGCGGGACGACCTGGAAGAGGTCGCCGACGACGCCGAAGTCGACCAGGTCGAAGATCGGGGCCTCCGCGTCCTTGTTGACGGCCACGATGGTCTTCGAGGTCTGCATGCCGGCCCGGTGCTGGATCGCGCCGGAGATGCCGTTGGCGATGTACAGCTGCGGCGAGACCGACTTGCCGGTCTGGCCGACCTGGTTGCTGTGCGGGTACCAGCCGGCGTCCACCGCGGCGCGCGAGGCGCCGACGGCCGCACCGAGCGAGTCGGCCAGCTGCTCGATGACCGAGAAGTTCTCGGCGCCGTTGACACCCCGGCCGCCCGAGACCACGATCGCGGCCTCGGTCAGCTCCGGGCGCCCGCTGGCCTTGCGCTCGGTGCGCTGGACCACCTTGGTGCCGGTGGCCAGCGGCCCGAAGGTCACCGCGAGCTGCTCGACGGTGCCGGCCGCGGGGGCGGGCTCGACGGGCGCCGAGTTGGGCTTCACGGTGATCACCGGGGTGCCCTTGCTGACACGGGACTTGGTGGTGAAGGCGGCGGCGAACGCCGACTGGGTGGCGACCGGGCCGCTGTCACCCGCGGTCAGGTCCACCGCGTCGGTGATGACGCCGGAGCCGAGCCGCAGCGCGAGGCGGGCGGCGATCTCCTTGCCCTCGGCGGAGGAGGGCACCAGGACCGCGGCCGGGGACACCGCCTTGGCGGCGGCCTCCAGGGCGTCGACCTTGGGCACCACGAGGTAGTCGGCGAACTCGGGCGCGTCGGCGGTGAGCACCTTCACCGCGCCGTGCTCGGCGAGCACCGCGGCCGCGGTGTCGGCGCCGGGGCCGAGGTGGACCGCGACCGGCTCGCCGATCCGGCGGGCCAGGGTGAGCAGTTCGAGGGTCGGCTTGCGGACGGCACCGTCCACATGGTCGACGTAGACGAGGACTTCAGCCATGAGAATGCACTCCTGCGAAAGGTCTGCGGGGCGGGGGGCGTCCGGTGCCCGGGCCGGGCCCGTCCGCGCCGGCCGGCGGCGCGGGGGCCCACAACCCGGTCCCGGTCAGATGAACTTCTGGCTCGCGAGGAACTCCGCGAGCTGCTTGCCGCCCTCGCCCTCGTCCTTGACGATCGTGCCCGCGGTCCGCGGCGGGCGCGCGGTGGCGTCGTCGACCGCGGTCCACGCGCCGGCCAGGCCCACCTCGGCCGGGTCGATGCCCAGATCGGACAGGTCCAGCGACTCCAGCGGCTTCTTCTTGGCGGCCATGATGCCCTTGAAGGACGGGTAACGGGCCTCACCGGACTGGTCGGTGACCGACACCAGCGCGGGCAGCGACGCCTCCAGCTGCTCGCTGGCCACATCACCGTCACGGCGGCCGGTGACCTTGCCGTCCGCCACCGCGACCTCGGAGAGCAGAGTGACACCGGGAACGCCGAGCCGCTCGGCCAGCAGCGCCGGCAGCACACCCATGGTGCCGTCGGTGGAGGCCATACCGGTCACGACCAGGTCGTAGCCGATGTGCTCGATCGCCTTGGCGAGCACCAGCGACGTACCGATCACATCGGTGCCGTGCAGGGCGTCGTCCTCCACGTGGACACCCTTGGCGACACCCATCTGCAGCGCCTTGAGCACCGCACCCCTGGCGTCCTCCGGGCCCACCGTCACCGCAGTGACCTCCGCGTCGTCCGCGGCCTCCGCGATCTGCAGCGCCTGCTCCACCGCGTACTCGTCCAGCTCCGACAGCAGGCCGTCGACCGCGTCACGGTCGGTGGTCAGGTCCTCGGCGAAGTGACGGTCACCCGTGGCATCGGGCACATATTTCACTGCGACTACGATCCTCAAGCTCACGCCTGGTCTCCTACTGCTTCGTCGTACACGTCTTCGTGAACTGCCCCGGTAACGGCAGCATAGGCGCCTGCGGTGGCGGTCCCCGGCCAGGACGCGGCAACCGCCCCGACCGGAATATTACTCGTCAGTACACAGAGCCTATTACCCATCCGCAAGGTTCTCGCACTGTGACCTGCCCGACGCCCGCGAAGCCCGTGGTCGGCGCGGCAGCCCGTGGTCGGCGCGGCAGCCGGTGATCAGCTCGGCAGCCGGTGGAAGTCGCCCTGGTGGTACAGGAGCGGGCCGCCGGGACCGTCCGGGTCACCGGCCACCGCCCGGGCGATGACGAGCCGGTGGTCACCGGCCGGCACCAGGGCCTCGACGCGGCAGACCAGCCAGGCGGAGACGGCGTCGAGCAGCGGGACACCGTGCGGTCCCACCGACCAGGCGGTGGGCGGGCCGAAGCGGTCGGCGCCGCTGCGGGCGAAGACGGCGGCCAGCGCCTCCTGGTGCTCGCCGAGTATGTGCACGCCGACGAAGTCCGCCTGGGCCACGGTCGGCCAGCACGAGGAGGTCACGCTGATGCCGAAGGAGAGCAGCGGGGGCTGCGCCGCGACCGAGGTGAGCGAGGTGGCGGTGAAGCCGGCCGGGCCGCCGGCGCCCATGGCGGTGATCACGGCCACACCGGCGGCGTGCCGGCGAAAGACGGAACGGAAGCGCGCCGGGTCGAAGCCGGAGTCCTCCGGCTGCCCCGCCACGGAGCCGAGGTCGATGATCGCGGTCACCGGACGCCTCCGAGCCTGATGCCTCCTGGAGCGCGCCGGCCCGCTCCTGTCGGGGATGCGCCGGCCCGGGCCGCATCCGCGGTGGTACGGGTCACACCGGCTCCACGGCGGTGCCGAGCGCGGCGATCACGTCCGCGCGCCGCGGCTGGCCCGCCGCCCGGCGGACGATCGAACCGTCCGCGGCGAGCACCAGCACCGTGGGGGTCTTGAGCACATTCAGCCGCCGGACCAGCTCCAGGTTCGCCTCGGCGTCGATCTCCACGTGCCGTACCCCCGGGACCATGCCCGCGACCTCGTCCAGCACCCGCCGGGTGGCCCGGCAGGGGGCGCAGAAGGCGCTGGAGAACTGCACCAGCGTGGCCCGCTCCCCCAGCGGCTCACCGAGGTCGCCGGCCGTCAGCCGCTCGTCGCCGTCCTTCGCCCGCACCCGGACCCTCCCGTCCTTGCGCCGGTGCACGACGCCGTAGACGCTCGCTGCGGCGAGCACGGCCAGGCACACGATCAGTCCGGTCATCGCCCCGCCATCCGCTTGGTCGTCCCTGCTTGTATCCGGTCACTTGCCTACCCGCGCGCGGTCCTCACCACCGCACCGCGGTCAATAGGTTTGCAGCGTTCACGTGACCGCAATGATTCCCGGGGCACACACGCGGTCCGGTCTGCGTGATGATTTCCCCATGGAGATCGATGTCCGGGGGCCGCGTTTCGGCGCCGCCCTCACCACCGTGGTGCTGGCGGTCGCGCTGATCACCGGCAGTGGCTGGCTGCTGCTGGTGCAGGCGGTGTTCTTCGCCGTTGGCGCGGGCGCCGGTGTGCAGAACTCGCCGTACGGCTGGGTGTTCCGAACGCTGATACGGCCCCGGCTCGGCCCGCCGCCGGCCACCGAGGACGCCGCGCCCCCGCGCTTCGCGCAGGCGGTGGGGCTGGTCTTCTCCGTGATCGGCGTGATCGGCTACCTCGTCGGCCCGCAGTGGCTGGGTACCGCGGCGACCGCGTGCGCCCTGGCCGCCGCGTTCCTCAACGCGGCGTTCGCGTACTGCCTCGGCTGCGAGATGTACCTGCTGCTGAAGCGCGCGACGGCCTGAGTCCCACCGCGCCCCGGCCGGCCGCGGTGGCCCGCCGGGGCCCGCGGCATGCGCCGCTCCCCGGCGAGCCACTGGCCCGTCACGTGGTCCATGCTCGTCAGAGCGCGTACTCCTGCAGCTCTTCCGCGATCGCCGCGGCGAAGCCGTCCACGTCCTGCTCGGTGGTGTCGAAGGCGCACATCCAGCGCACTTCGCCGGTGGCCTCGTTCCAGAAGTAGAACCGGTAGCGCTTCTGCAGCCGTTCGCTGACCTCGCGCGGCAGCACCGCGAAGACCGCGTTGGACTCCACCGGCCGCACGACCTGCACACCGGGGATCTGCCGTACCGCCCGGTCCAGCCGGCGGGCCATCGCATTGGCGTGCCGGGCGCTGCGCAGCCAGAGGTCACCGGCCAGCAGCGCCTCGAACTGCACCGACACGAAGCGCATCTTGGAGGCGAGCTGCATCCCGGCCTTGCGCAGGTACGGCATCGCGCGGACCCGCTCAGGACTGAGCACGACCACGCACTCGCCGAAGAGCAGACCGTTCTTGGTGCCGCCGAAGGAGAGGATGTCGACCCCCGCCTCGGTGGTGAAACGGGCCGCGGGGACGTCGAGGAAGGCGGCGGCGTTGGCGAGCCGGGCGCCGTCCAGATGCACCGCCATGCCCAGCTCATGGGCGTGGTCGCAGATCGCCTTGATCTCCTCGGGCGTGTAGCAGGTGCCGAGTTCGGTGGTCTGGGTGATCGAGACCACCTGCGGCTGTGCCCGGTGCTCGTCGGTGAAACCGAACGCCTGCCGGTCGATCAGTCCGGGGGTGAGCTTGCCGTCGGGGGTGGGCACGGTGAGCAGTTTCAGGCCGCCGACCCGCTCGGGGGCGCCGCACTCGTCGGTGTTGATGTGGGCGGACTCGGCGCAGATCACCCCGCCCCAGCGTTCGGTGACCGACTGGAGCGCGGTGACATTGGCGCCGGTGCCGTTGAAGACCGGGAACACCTCGGCGGTGGGCCCGAAGTGTCCGCGGAAGACCTCCTGGAGGTGGGCGGTGTACGCGTCCTCGCCGTAGGAGACCTGGTGGCCGCCGTTGGCGAGGGCGAGCGCGGTGAGGACTTCGGGGTGCGCCCCCGCGTAGTTGTCACTGGCGAATCCGCGGACCTGCGGATCGTGACGCCGTACGGCGTCCGAGGCGAGCTGTTCTGTCACGGTCGGGGCGTCAGCCACTGTCGGGTCCCGTTCACTTCCGTAGGGCTCCGGTTCCACATCTCCGCGATGGCCTCGGCGAGGTCGGTCACGTCGGTGAAGCCGGTGAATTTGGCGTTCGGGCGCTGGGCCCGCAGCTCATCGTGCACCAGCGCCTTGATCACCAGAACAGTGGCCGCCGCGGAGAGCGCGCCGTCACCGCTCAGCTTGTGGAAGGAGTCGCCCAGGGCGAGCGTCCAGGCCTCAGCCGCGGCCTTGGCGGCGGAGTAGGCGGCGTTCCCTGCGGTGGGCTTGCTGGCGCCGGACGCGCTGATCAGCACATAGCGGCCGCCGGGGCTGCGCATCAGGCCGTCGTGGAAGGCGAGCGAGGTGTGCTGGACGGTACGGATCAGCAGCTTGTGAAGGACATCCCAGTCGGCGAGGTCGGTCTCCGGGAAGGACGCGGAACCGCGCCAGCCGCCGACCAGGTGGACCAGACCGTCGACCCGGCCGTGGTCCTTCTCGATCCGGCCGGCCCAGTCCTCGGTGGCCTCCAGGTCGAGCAGGTCCACGATCTCCCCGGTGATGTCGGCGCCGCCGGCGTCGTAACGGGCCGCGTCCACGGACTCGGCGAGCCGCTCGGGGTCGGCGTCGGCGGCGATCACATGGCCGCCCGCCCGGGCCAGCCGCTGCAGTACCGCGCGCCCGGCGGGCCCGCCCGCGCCCGCCACCGCGATCACCGCGCCGTCAAGACCGCCGGTGTACGTGTCGGTCGTCATGTCCGCCTCCTCGGCTGCTCCGGTCACGCGGCGCTCCGCACCGCGCTGTCGCCGGTGATGCCCTTGGTCGAGGCGATCACTTCACGGAGCTTCTTCGCAAGGGCCTCGTAGAACATGCTGAGCGGAAACTCGTCCGGCAGCACGTCGTCCACCAGCTTGCGCGGCGGGAGCGACAGGTCCAGGGCCTCGGGACCCTTGGCCCAGACCGAGCCGGGGTGCGGGGAGAGGTACGTCGCCACCAGGTCGTAGGCGGCGAACCAGTGCACGAGCTTGGGCCGGTCGATGCCGTCCCGGTAGAGCGTCTCGATCTCCGCGCAGAGCTGGTTGGTGACCTGCGGTGCGCGCTCCCAGTCGATGCGCAGGGTGTTGTCAGTCCAGCGTACGGCGTCGTGCTTGTGCAGGTACGAGAAGAGCAGCTGTCCGCCGAGCCCGTCGTAGTTGCGGGTGCGGGCCCCGGTGACCGGGAAGCGGAAGAGCCGGTCGAAGAGGATCGCGTACTGGACGCCCAGGCCCATCGGGTGACCCTCGGCCTGGAGCTTGACCGCTTCGCGGAAGGAGGTGAGGTCGCAGCGCAGCTCCTCCAGGCCGTACATCCAGAACGGCGCCCGCTGCTTGATCATGAACGGGTCGAACGGGAGGTCGCCGTGGCTGTGGGTGCGGTCGTGGATCATGTCCCAGAGCACGAAGGTCTGCTCCGCGAGGTCCTGGTCCTGGACCAGCTTGGCGGCCTCCTCGGGCAGCTTCAGCCCGAGGGTGTCCACGGCGGCCTCGGTCACCGCGCGGAAGCGGGCCGCCTCGCGGTCGCAGAAGATCGCGCCCCAGGTCCAGCGCGAGGGCGCCTCACGGACGGCGACGGTCTCGGGGAAGAGGACCGCGGAGTTGGTGTCGTACCCCGGGGTGAAGTCCTGGAAGGTGATCGGTACGAACAGCGGGTTGTCGTACCGGGTGCGCTCCAGTTCGGCGAGCCACTGCGGCCACACCACCCGCAGCGCGACGGCTTCCAGGTTGCGGTCCGGGTTGCCGTTCTGGGTGTACATCGGGAAGAGCACCAGGTGCTGGAGGCCGTCCCGGCGGTCGGCGGCCGGCTGGAAGGCCAGCAGGGAGTCGAGGAAGTCCGGCACCCCGAAGCCGCCGTCGGACCAGCGGCGCAGGTCGGCGACGAGGGCCTGGTGGTAGGCGGCGTCGTGCGGGAGCAGCGGGGCGAGCTGCTCGACCGCGTCCACGACGCGTCCCAGGGTGCGGGCGGCGTCATCCCGGCTGGGCGCGCCCTCGGCCTCGAAGTCGATCGAGCCGTCCTTGGACTGCCAGGGCCTGATGGCCTCGACCGCCTGCTTCAGCACCGCCCACTGGGGGTGGTCGATGATGTCCTCGCCGGATATCTCGCCTTTGCCCGGCGTCCGCGGCGAAAGAACTTCAGTCATGACCCACCTCCACAAGAGAAACTGTCGTCAAGCCACCGTATCCATGCCGTTGGCTCCACATCAAGGCGGCCCCATGGAGAACATCCTGCCGTATGGTCCGCCAACCGCAATTCCTCCCGGCTCAAACCCGAATGGCTCACTAAATGTTGCGTCCTCCGCCGACGGCGGGACGGAACTGAACCCCTGGCGGCAGCGGCGGCGGACGCCGACGCGTCACGGCACGTTCGGCCCGCGGACGCCTGCGCTCGCTAGGCTCCGGGCATGAGCTTCCTCACCGTCGGTCACCGCGGGGTCATGGGCGCCGAGCCCGAGAACACCCTGCGTTCCTTCCGCCGTGCCGAGCAGGCGGGCCATGACCAGATCGAGCTCGATCTGCATCTGAGCAAGGACGGCGCGCTGATCGTCATGCACGATCCGGAGGTGGACCGCACCACCGACGGCAGCGGGCTGATCCGGGAGCTCACGCTGGACGAGATCCGCGGCCTGGACGCCGGGCTGGGCGAGCGGGTGCCGGTCTTCGAGGAGGTGCTGGACACGGTGTCGCGGCCCCTCCAGGCCGAGATCAAGGACGTGGCCGCCGCCCGGGTACTCGCCGAGGTGCTCCGCGAGCGCGGCGAGACCGGCCGGGTGAGCGTGCTCTCCTTCCACGACGAGGCGCTGGCCGAGATCCGCACGCTGCTGCCCGAGGTCGCCACGGTGCTGGTCGCCGAGGAACTGGGCCCGCACATCGTGCCCCGCGCCCAGGCGGTGGGCGCCCGGCTGGTGAGCCTGGATCTGCGGCAGCTGAACCTCGACACGGTGCGGCGCTGCCACGAAGCGGGCATCAAGGTGATGGCCTGGACCGTCAACACCGCGCAGGAGTGGGCGGTGGCCCGCGCGCTCGGCCTGGACGGCGCCGCCACCGACCTGCCGGCCGAACCGGCCGTGTAAAGCCCGGGCCGCGACCTGAGCGGTGCCGCCTCACCGGTGACACCCCACCAGCGACGGCCCACCGGTGACGCCCCACCGGCGATCGCCGCCACCCGCCGTGCCACCCGCCGTGCCGCCGGCCGGGCACCGGACCGGACCGGTCCGCAACACCGCGGACACAATGGTCCGGCATCCGGACAACAGACCGAATCACGTGGACAGATCCGCCCACCTGGTGCCAAGGTCCCGCCATGCGCCCCGCGATCCAGCTGTCCCCCAGCCGCGCCGCCCTGGCCGCGGCCGCCCTGCTCGCGCTCGCCCTGGCCGGCTGCTCGCCCCAGGACGACGACTCCGCCCCGGCCGCCCCGTCGTCCCCCGCCACCGCGTCCGGCGCGTCCGGCGCTGGCTCGCCGTCGGCCGCCGCCTGCTCCCCCGCGTCGCTCGCCACCCACGCGGCAGGCAAGCTGACCGTCGGCACCGACAACCCCGCCTACGACCCCTGGTTCTCCGACGACAAGCCGTCGAACGGGAAGGGCTACGAGTCGGCGGTCGCCTACGCGGTGGCCAAGCAGCTCGGCTACGCCGCCGGCCAGGTGGTCTGGCAGAAGGTGCCGTTCAACAGCGCCTTCGCTCCCGGCGTCAAGAACTTCGATTTCGACATCAACCAGGTGTCCATCAACGCCGACCGCAAGAAGTCGGTGGACTTCTCGCCCGGCTACTACGACGTGCGGCAGGCACTGGTCGCGCCCAAGGGCTCGAAGATCTTCGGGGCGCACTCCATCGCCGACCTGAAGAACGCCAAGCTGGGCGCCCAGGTGGGCACCACCAGCCTGGACGTGATCACCGACGTCGTACGGCCGGCCAAGCAGCCGGCCGTCTACCAGCGCAACGACCTCGCGGTGGCCGCGCTGAAGAACGGCCAGGTGGACGGGATCGTGGTGGACCTGCCGACCGCCTTCTACATCACCGGCGCCGAGGTCACCGACGCCAAGGTGGTGGGGCAGTTCGACTCCACCGGGGGCACGCCCGAGCAGTTCGGACTGGTGCTGGACAAGGGCAGCAAGCTGACACCGTGCGTCTCCCGGGCGGTCACCGTGCTGCGCTCGGACGGCACGCTCGCCGCGCTGGAGAAGCAGTGGCTCTCCGACGCGGTCGACGCACCGGTGCTCAAGTGACCCGGCGCGACCGTCGCGGGCGGGTCAGGCGATGACCGTACGGGACGGGTCCGCGCCGCCGGAGGTCTACCGCCCGTCGGCGCGGCGGATCGAGCGCGAGCGCTACCGCAGGGCCCGCACCCGCCGCTCCTACCTGGTGGCCGGGGTCAGCACGGCGGTGACCGCCTTCGCGCTCTACGAGCTGATCGTCAACTCCCCCGGCTGGCAGCGCACCCGCGAGACCTTCTTCAGCGCGCACTACGCGCGGGTGTCCTTCGCTCCGGTCATGGAAGGGCTCTGGCTCAATCTGCGGCTGCTCGCGGTCTGCGGGGCGGTCGTCCTGGCCGCCGGGCTGCTGATGGCACTGCTGCGTACGCTGCGCGGCCCGGTGCTCTTCCCGCTGCGTGCCCTGGCCACCGCCTACGTGGACTTCTTCCGCGGGCTGCCGCTGATCATCTGCATCCTGATCAGCGTGTTCGGCATCCCGGCGCTGCGGCTGAGCGGTGTCACCACCGACCCGGTGCTGCTCGGCGGCTTCGCCCTGTGCCTGACCTACACCGCCTATGTGGCCGAGGTCTTCAGGGCGGGCATCGAGAGCGTCCACCCGAGCCAGCGCGCCGCGGCCCGCTCGCTCGGTCTGAGCAGTGCCCGGACGATGCGGTACGTGGTGCTGCCGCAGGCGGTGCGGCGGGTGGTGCCGGCGCTGCTCAACGACCTGGTGTCGCTGCAGAAGGACACCGGCCTGGTGTCCATCGGCGGCGCGGTCGACGCGGTGTACGCGGCGCAGATCACCGCCAGCCGCAGCTTCAACTACACGCCCTATGTGATCGCCGGGCTGATCTTCGTGGCGATCACCATCCCGATGACGCGGTTCACCGACTGGGTGGCGGCCCGGATGAACCGGCGGCAGTCGCAAGGAGGCGCGGTATGAGCGCGGATCCGCTCTCCAAGAGCGAGCCGCTCGGCGAGGACCGGACAGCCGCGCGGGACCGGCCGCTGCCCTCGCCGGGCCTCGCCGCGGAGCCGGTGCTGCGGCTCGACGCGGTCCGCAAGACGTACGGCTCCGCGGTGGTGCTGGCCGACGTGGATCTCGCGGTGCCCCCGCACACGGTGACCGCGCTGATCGGCGCCTCTGGCTCCGGCAAGTCGACGCTGCTGCGCTGCGTGAATCTGCTGGAGGAGGTCGACGACGGGGCGGTCTTCCTCGACGGCGAGGAGATCACCGACCCGCGGACCGACCAGGACGCGGTGCGCCGCCGGATCGGTGTGGTCTTCCAGGCGTACAACCTCTTCCCGCACATGACGGTGCTGGAGAACATCACGCTGGCCCCGCGCCGGGTGCACCGGGTGCCGCGGGAGCGGGCCGAGCAGGAGGCGCGGGAGCTGCTGGCCCGGCTGGGGCTGGCCGACCGGGCGGGCGAGTACCCGGACCGGCTCAGCGGCGGCCAGCAGCAGCGGGTGGCCCTGCTGCGGGCGGTCGCCACCCGGCCCCGGCTGCTGCTGCTCGACGAGATCACCGCGGCGCTCGACCCCGAACTGGTCGGCGAGGTGCTGGCGGTGGTGCGGGACCTCAAGGAGCAGGGCATGACGATGGTGATCGCCACCCACGAGATGGCGTTCGCCCGCGAGGTCGCCGACCAGGTGTGCTTCCTGGACGCCGGGGTCGTCCTGGAACGGGGCACCCCCGCCGAGGTGTTCGGCGCCCCGGCCGAGCCGCGCACCCGTGATTTCCTCCGCCGCATCACCGAAGCCGGCCGCCTCTGACCCCCACCCGGCACACCGTCACAGCAGGCGTCAGCTGAGTTTCTTGGTGAGCAGCTCGAACTCCAGGTCGTCGCGGGTCGGCAGGCCGAACCGCTCCTGTCCGTAGGGGAAGGGGCTCGTCTCACCGGTGCGGACGTAGCCCCGCCGGACGTACCAGGCGATCAGGTCCTCACGCACCGAAATCACCGTCATGTGCATCTCGGCGACGCCCCACTCCTGGTGGGCGAAGCGTTCCGCCTCGGCGATGATGAGCTTGCCCAGGCCCGCGCCCTGGAGGGTGGGGCGTACCGCGAACATCCCGAAGTAGGCGTGGCTGCCGCGGTGTTCGAGCTGGCAGCAGGCGACGAGCGTGCCGCCGTGCTCCACCGCGACCAGCCGGCTGTCCGGCTTGGTGATGACGGCGGCGACGCCCTCGGGGTCGGTCCGCCGGCCTTCCAGGATGTCCGCCTCGGTGGTCCAGCCGGCCCGGCTGGCGTCGCCGCGGTAGGCGGACTCGATCAGGTCGACGAGCGCGGGCACGTCGTCGAGGGTCGCGGGCCGGAAGGTGGGCTGAGCGGCGGCGGTTTCCATGCCGAAAAGGCTAGCCGTACCGCCCGGAGTGGGTGCCCTCGCCCTCACCGGTGAGAGCGAGGGCGAGGGCGAACCGGCGGACGCCTTCGGTGATCTCCTCGGCGCCGGTGGTGTCGGCGAAGGTGACACGGACGTAGGGGGCCGGGGACTCGGCGGGGAAGTACGGGCGGCCCGCGGCCACCGCGACGCCACTGCGCAGGGCCGCGGTGGTCAGCGCGGTCTCGTCGGTGCCGTCGGGCAGCCGGAGCCACAGCTGGTAGCCGCCCGACGGCGCCGGGTCCGGGACGAGCGCGGGCAGCCGGTGGCGCAGCGCCGCCAGCATCGCGTCACGCCGCTCCCTCAGGCCGGCCGCGACCGCCCGCAGATGGCGCGGCCAGGCGGGCGCGCCGACCAGCTCCAAGGTGGCCTCCTGGAGCGGCCTCGGCACGAAGAAGCTGTCCACCACCTGGATCGCCCGCAGCCGCTCCACCACCGGCCCGCGGGCGATCAGCGCCCCGATCCGCAGGCTCGGCGAGGTCGCTTTGGTGAGCGAGGCGACATGCACCACGGTGCCGTAGGGGTCGTCGGCGATCAGCGGGGGTGGCAGCGGACCGCCGTGGCCGAGGCGGCGGGCGAAGTCGTCCTCGACCACGAAGGCGCCCGCCGCGTGCGCGAGGTCGAGCACCCGCCGGCGGCGGCCGGCCGCCAGCACCGCCCCGGTCGGGTTCTGGAAGAGCGGCTGGCACAGGAACACCCGGGCGCCGCTCGCCGCGAAGGCGTCGGCGAGCAGGTCGGGGCGGACCCCGTCGGCGTCCAGCGGCACCGGCACCGGCCGCAGTCCTGCCGCGCGGGCGACGGCGAGCGCACCCGGGTAGGTCGGCGACTCGACCAGGACCGCGCCGCCGGGCGGGGCGAGGGCGCGCAGCGCGGTGGTGAGCGCGGCCTGGCCGCCGGCCGTGATCAGCACCTGCGCGGGCCCGGCGCCGGCCTCCCGGCCGAACCAGGCACGCAGCGCGGCCAGGCCCTCGACGGGGGGCCGTTCCCAGGCGCCGGGACGGCGGGCGGCCCGGGCCAGGGCCGCCCCGAGCGCCTGCTCGGGCTGGAGGGAGGGGTGCAGATAGCCGCCGGTGAAGGCGATGACGCCGGGCGGTGGTGCGGCGAGGGTGGCCAGTACCGCGGAGGCGTCCACCACCCGCGGTGCCGCGTCGGGGTCCTCGGCGGTGAGCGCCACCTGCTGCCATGAGGTGTCGACCGTACGCGGCCGGCCGGCGGGTTCGGCCGCCCGATAGGTGCCGGCGCCGGGCCGGGTGACGACCAGGCCTTCGGCGGCGAGCGCGGCCAGCGCGCGGGAGACCGTCACCGGACTCACCCCGAAGCGCTCGACGAGCACCCGGCTGGAGGGGAGTTTCCCGTCGGGCGGGTAGCGGTCCAGCTCCTTCCGCAGCGATCCGGCCAGCGCGGCGGCACTGCTATCGTCATTCATGAGAGCACAAGATAGCGCTACCGCGAGCAGTCGGATAGCGGTCGGCGGCACCGCGCTGGCCGCGCTGGGCGTCGCCGCCTTCTCCCTCACCTTCCCCTCCACGCACTGGGCGCTGAGCGGCTTCGGCCCCTGGTCGACGGTCACCGTCCGGGCGGTCCTGGCCGTGGCGGTCGCCGGGGTCTTCCTTGCCGCAGGGCGGGCCCGGGTGCCGGCCCGCGCGCACTGGCCGGGACTTGCGGTGGTGGCCGCCGGGGTGGTCATCGGCTTCCCGCTGCTGACCACGCTCGCCCTGGGCACCACCGACACCTCGCACGCGGCGGTCGTGGTCGGGGCCCTCCCGCTGTGCACCGCGGCCCTGGGCGCGCTGCGGACCGGCGCCCGCCCCTCCCGTATGTTCTGGGCCGCGGCGGTGGCGGGCGCCGCGGTGGTGGTCGGCTTCTCGCTCGCCGAGAGCGGCGGGGCGCCGACCACCGGGGACGGCTACCTCTTCGCGTCGCTGCTGGTGTGCGCGGCCGGATACGTCGAGGGCGGCCGGCTGGCGGCGCTGATGCCGGGCTGGCAGGTGGTCGGCTGGGCGCTGGTCGGCGTACTGCCGCTGACCGTCCCGGCCGCGGCGTGCTCGCTCCTGGCGGAGCCGGTCCGGCTGACCGGGGAGTCGGTGGGCGGCCTGGTCTGGGTGGCTGTGGTGTCGCAGTTCGTGGGGCTGCTGGTCTGGTACCGGGGCATGGCCCTGATCGGGGTCGCGCGGGCAAGCCAGCTGCAACTGGCTCAACCCGTCATGACACTGGTCTGGTCGGCCGCGCTGCTCAATGAGAAGCTGGCCGCAGCGACCTGGCCCGCCGCCGTGGCGGTGCTGGTGTGCGTGGCGGTGACGCAGCGGGCAGGCGGCACCGGGAGCGCAAGGACCGGGCCGAAGCCGCCCCGGTCCGCCTCCGCCCCACTGGGCCCGGGAGCGCGGAACAGCACGGTGCACTCCCCCGAGTGATCCCGCGCGCCCGGGTGTGCACCCTCGTCGCTGGGCAGCCTTCCGCGGATCGTCCTTCGCGGGACGCTGCGATCCGGGGGTACGGCCAGGGGTACGGACGGGGGAGGCCCGATGCACGGAACACCGATGGTGGCGTGGCTGCTCGTCGCACTCGGCGTCGCGGTCACCGCGTCCTGTCTGCTGCGCCGGGAGGCCAAGGCGGAAGCGGTGACCGGCGCCGGCATGGCGGTGATGGCGGTACCGATGTCCCTCTTCGACCCCGGACCCTGGGGCGCCGCCGCACTGGCCGCGGTCTTCACGCTGGCCGGGGTGTACTCCCTGACCGGCCGTGCCCCGCACCGCGTCCACCACGCGGTCTGCTCCGGCGCGATGGTCTACATGGCGGTGGCGATGGCCGCGGCGGGCTCGGGAGCCGCCGGGCACACGGCCCATCTCGACGCCGGGGTGCCGCTGCTGACCGGGGCGCTGCTGCTCTACTTCGCCGGGTACGTGCTGCGCACCGGCATGGCACTGGTCCCCGGAACGGCCGGCCGGACGGCGGCCGTGTCCGCGATACCCCCGATACCGGCGGCCCGCGGCACCGTCCCGCTGCGGGACGCTCCCGAGGTGGCGATGGCCTGCCGGGTGTCGATGGCACTGGGCATGTTCGCGATGCTTCTGGCGCTGTAGCGGACGGCCCGGCGGGGACCGCCCGCGGGCGGTGTGGGGCAGGCGTGAGTCAGGTGTGAGTCATGCGTCACATCGGATGCGGTCTCGTACCGCGCGATCACCGGCGGCTCCTAGGGTGACCGTATGACGGTCCCGTTCGTGCTGCTGATTCTCGGCGCACTGGCGGCGGCGATGGCGCCGCGACTGCTCGCCCGTGCCGAATGGCCGGAGCGCGAGCCGGTGCTCGCCCTGTGGGTCTGGCAGTGCGTGGTCGCCGCCGTACTGCTGTGCTGCGTGCTGGCGATGGCGCTCACCGCGTCGGCCGCCTGGGCCGCCGTGCGCGGGAATGTCTTCGCCTTCGCGCCGCGCGGGGTGGTGGACGCCTACGGGCTCGCCGAGTACGGCTGGTGGTCCGGCGGCATGGCGATCGGTCTCGCCCTGTGCGGACTGTGGACGGCGGCGATGCTCACCCGTGAGGTACGGGTCGCGCGGGCCAGGCGCCGGCAGCGGCGCGGCGAGTTGCGCACCCGCGCGCCCCGGCTGCCCGGTGAGGACGTGCCGGCCGGTGAGCGCCTCGTGGTCCTGGAGGACCCCCGCACCGACGCCTGGTGGCTGTCCGGCGCCGAGCCGCAACTGGTGATCACCACGGCAGCGCTGCGCCGGCTCAAGGGCCGCAGCCTCGACGCGGTGCTGGCGCACGAACAAGGCCACGCCCGGGCCCGGCACGACGTCCTGCTGCACTGCTCGGGGGCGCTGGCCGGCGGTTTCCCGCAGGTGCCGGTCTTCGCCGCTTTCCGCGACCAGGTGCACCACCTGGTGGAGTTGGCCGCCGACGACACCGCCTCCCGCCGCTTCGGCCGGCTGACCACCGCGCTCGCCCTGGTGGAACTGAACGAGGAGCGCGGGGTGTTCGGGCCGGGCCCGGCGCCGCTGGCCGCGCTGCCCGGCCGGGTGAACAGGCTGCTGGACGGCGCGCCCCGGCTGACCGTGGGCCGCAGGCTGCGCGTGACGGTGCTCGCGCTGCTGGCACCCGCCGTACCGCTGCTGATCGCCTTCGGTCCCGGGCTGCACGCGCTCACATGACCGGCCGGCGGCATGGACGACGAACGGGCACCGGACCCGACGATCCCCCGCGTCGCCGGGTCCGCCGCCCGTCACCGTCCCACCGGGCATGGCTCGGCGGGCCGCGCTGAGTATATTGGCTCGGAGCCAGTCAACGCAGGAGTAAATGATGTCCCCTCGCAGCGCATCGGTCAATGAAGCGATGCGTCAGCGTTCCCGGGAGCGCTTGCTGCAGGCGACGGTGGAACTGGTCGAGGAGCGCGGCTACGAGGCCACCACGCTCGCCGACATCACCAAGCGCGCGGGCAGCGCCCGCGGCCTGGTCTCCTACTACTTCTCCGGCAAGCGCGCGCTGCTGCAGTCCGCGGTGCACCGGCTGATGGCCCGTGAACTGGCGCAGGCGCTGGAGCGCGAGCCGCGCAGCGACGACGGGCAGGAGCAGCTGGCGCGGGCGATCGACGCGATTTTGACGCTGACCCAGACCCACACCACCTTGATGCGCACCCACATGGCCTCGATCCTCCAGGAGGAGGGCTTCATCCAGTGCCCCGAGCAGCAGCAACTCGCCTCGCTGCTGCGCGGATCGGTGCTGGCCTGGGGCGCGGCGGACCCGGAGGAGGAGTACCGGCTGCTGCGGGCCCTGCTGATGGGGGCGACGGTGGCGCTGCTGCTGCCGGGCGCGCCGATGCCGGTGGCCCGGCTGCGGGCGGAACTCTTCCAGCGCTACGGCCTGCCGTGGACGGCCGGCGCGCCGCCCGAGGAGGCCGGGAGCGCCCGGCCCGGCCCCGAGGCCGAGGACGGCAGCGGTGACGCGCTCCCGGAGCTGTCGCCCTCGCACTGAAGCGGGCCCGTCCGCCTCACGGCCCGCCGGGCCCGAGCTCCTCGCCGAGCCGTCCGGCCTGGGCGTCGGCGGCCTCCAGCACCCGGTCCAGCAGACCGGGGAAGAGCCGGTCCAGGTCGGCGCGCCGCAGGGCGTTCATCTTGGACGTGCCCCGGTAGGTCTGGCTGATCACCCCGGCCTCCCGCAGCACCCGGTAGTGGTGGGTGGTGGTCGACTTGGTGACCGGAAGCGGTACGTCGGAGCAGGACAGCTCCCCGCCGCCGCCCGCCAGCCGGCGGACCACGGTCAGCCGCATCGGGTCGGAGAGCGCGTGCAGCACCTCCTCCAGCCGGATGTCCGCGGCGGCCGGGTGCTCCAGTGCCCGGCCGGGCTGGGCGGAGGCGGTGGGCGGACGCGCCGGGGAGGTCATGAACGTCATATTACGATGCATCTCGTAGTTTGACGTTCACCGTACTACGGCGCTTATCGTAGGAATGCCATTCCCGAGCCCTGCCGACGAGGAGCGTGCCGTGAGCGCACTGTTCGAGCCCATCCCCCTGCGGTCCCTGACCGCGCGGAACCGTGTCTGGATGGCGCCGATGTGCCAGTACTCGGCGCTCCCCGAGGGCCATGAGCAGGGCGCCCCGAACGACTGGCACTTCCAGCACTACACCTCGCACGCGGTGGGCGGCGCCGGCCTGATCCTCACCGAGGCCACCGCGGTCAGCCCGGAGGGCCGGATCAGCCCTTACGACCTCGGCATCTGGAACGACCACCAGGTGGAGCGGTTCAGCCGGATCACCCGCTTCCTCAAGGAGCACGGCGTCATCCCCGGCGTCCAGCTCGCCCACGCCGGGCGCAAGGCGTCGACCGACGCGCCCTGGCGGGGCGGCGCCCCGGTCGGGCCCGACGCGCACGGCTGGCCGGCGGTCGCGCCCAGCCCGGTGCCCTTCGCCGACGGCCATCCGGTCCCGCACGAGCTGACCACGGACGAGATCGCCGAGGTGGTCGGCCAGTTCGCGGCCGCCGCCGAGCGCGCGCTGACCGCGGGCTTCCAGGTGGCCGAGGTGCACGGCGCCCACGGCTATCTGATCGCCCAGTTCCTCTCCCCGCACAGCAACCACCGGACCGACGGGTACGGCGGCGCCTTCGAGAACCGGATCCGCCTCGCGCTGGAGGTGGTCGACGCGGTCCGCGCGGTCTGGCCGGCCGAACTCCCGCTGTTCTTCCGCATCTCGGCGACCGACTGGCTGGAGGAGGCCGGCTGGACGGCGGACGAGACCGTCCGCTTCGCCAAGGAACTCCTGGTGCGCGGGGTCGACCTGCTGGACGTCTCGACGGGCGGGAACGTGGCCGGTGTCCGCATCCCGGCCGGCCCCGGCTACCAGGTGCCCTTCGCGGCGCGGGTCAAGGCCGAGACCGAACTCCCGGTCGCCGCGGTCGGCGAGATCACCGAGCCGCATCAGGCCGAGACGATCCTCGCCACCGGCCAGGCCGATGCCGTCCTGCTGGCCCGCGCGCTGCTGCGGGAGCCGTCCTGGCCGCTGCGGGCGGCCTACGAACTCGGCGCGCCGTCCGCGGCGGCCGTACCGCCGCAGTACGCCAGGGCGTACGCGCGCCCCGCACGCTGAGCTCCCGGCACCGACCGGATCGCGGACGCCCGTACGGAGCACGGGTGTTGACCCAGTAGAGTGACGGACCGTGACTGCACGACCATTGCACGAGACCGTCGAAGCGGGCTGGGCCAAGGCGCTGGAGCCGGTGGCGGACCGGATCGCCGCCATGGGCGACTTCCTGCGCGCGGAGATCGCCGCGGGGCGTACGTATCTGCCGTCGGGACCGAATGTGCTGCGTGCGTTCCAGCAGCCGTTCGACGAGGTGCGGGTGCTCATCGTCGGCCAGGACCCGTATCCGACGCCCGGGCACGCGGTGGGGCTCAGCTTCTCCGTGGCCCCGGACGTCCGGCCGCTGCCGGGCAGCCTGGAGAACATCTACCGGGAGCTGGGCACCGACCTCGGCGTGCCCCGGCCGTCCAACGGCGATCTCACGCCGTGGACCCGGCAGGGTGTGCTGCTGCTCAACAGGGCGCTGACCACCGCGCCCAGGCGGCCGGCGGCGCACCGGGACAAGGGCTGGGAGCAGGTCACCGAGCAGGCGATCCGGGCGCTGGCCGCCCGGGGCCGCCCGCTGGTGTCCATCTTGTGGGGGCGTGACGCACGCAACGCGCGCCCCCTGCTCGGCGAGCTGCCGGCCATCGAGTCCGCGCATCCGTCGCCGATGTCCGCCGACCGGGGCTTCTTCGGCTCCCGGCCGTTCAGCCGGGCCAACGAGCTGCTGGTGCGGCAGGGGGCGCAGCCGGTGAACTGGCAGCTCCCCTGACCGGCGCCCCACGGTAGTCTGCCCGGGTGACGACGCATTCCAATACCCCGGCGGGTTGGTACGCCGACCCGCAAGGCACTCCGAATCTGCTCCGGTACTGGGACGGCACCCGGTGGACCGAGCACACCAACCCCGGACAGGTCCCCCAGCAGCCCGGCCAGGGGATGCAGAAGCAGGAGGGCGGCAGTGCCTGGGAGGTGAACGTCAGCGGGGCGCCCGACCCGGCGCGCGTTCAGCGGCAGGTGCAGCAGCAGGCCGGCATCACCCCCGGCGGCTACGGCGGCGGCACGCTCTTCACCGAGCCGATCCTGGTGGTGAACCAGAAGGCCAAGCTGATCGAACTCGTCAATGAGTACACGGTCTTCGACCAGAACGGCCAGACCCTCGGCTCGGTGGTCGAGGTCGGCCAGAGCACCGCGAAGAAGGTGCTGCGCTTCGTCTCCAGCGTGGACCAGTTCCTCACCCACAAGCTGGAGGTCAGGGACGCCCACGGCCGGCCGCAGCTGGTGCTGACCCGGCCGGCGAAGTTCGTCAAGTCCAAGGTGCTGGTGCAGCGGCCGAACGGTGAGCCGCTCGGCGAGATCGTGCAGCAGAACGCCTTCGGCAAGATCAAGTTCGGCTTGATGTACGACGGCCGGCAGATCGGTGCCATCAAGGCCGAGAACTGGCGGGCCTGGAACTTCGCGATCGTGGACCACACCGAGACCGAGATCGCCCGGATCACCAAGACGTGGGAGGGCCTGGCCAAGACCATGTTCACCACGGCGGACAACTACGTGCTGCAGATCCACCGCCCGCTCGCCGACCCGCTGCTGAGCATGGTGGTGGCCTCCGCGCTCACCGTGGACACCGCCCTCAAGCAGGATTCCCGCGGGTTCGGCTGAGGGGCGCGGCCAAGGTGAAGCCGGAAGCGGTCCCCGAGGACTGTTGGGTGCTCGGGGTGGACTCCGGGGGCTCCGGCGTGCGCGTGGCCCTGGCCCGCGCCGACGGCTCGCAGGCGACCGCTCCCGCGCGCAGCGACACCCCCGCCGTGGTGGGCGAGCGCGGCATCGACGCGGCGAGCCTGCTGGACCTCGTGGTGCCGCGGGCCCGGGAGTTGATGCGTGCGGCGGGCGCCCGCCGGATCGGCGCAGCCTGCGTCGGAGCGGCCGGTATGGCCTCGCTCGGCGACGATCTGCGGGCGAGGCTGCCGCAGGGCCTCTCCGAGGCGCTGGGGGTCGCGGAAGTGGCCCTGGCGGGCGACGCGGTGACGGCGTACGCGGGCGCGCTCGGGCTGCGGCCCGGCGTGGTGGTCGCGGCCGGCACCGGCATGATCGCGCTGGGTACCGCGGCCGACGGCGGAGGCTGGCGCCGGGCGGACGGCTGGGGCCATCTGCTGGGTGACGTCGGCGGCGGCGCCTGGATCGGCCGGGCGGGCCTGGAGGCGTCGCTGCGGGCCCACGACGGGCGGGCCAGGGGCTCACGGCCGCTGCTGGCCCGGGCGGAGGCGATGTTCGGGCCGGTGGAGTCACTGCCCGGGCAGCTGTACCCGCGGCCCGACCGCCCCGCGGTGCTGGCCTCCTTCGCCCCCGAGGTGGCGCGCTGCGCGCACGAGGACCCGGTGGCGTCGGAGATCCTGCGCCGGGCGGCGGCGCACATGCTGGAGTCGGCGGCGGCGGTACGGCCCTGGCCCGGGCCGGTCGATGTGGCGCTGACCGGCGGCCTGTTCAAGCTGGGCGAGCCGCTGCTGGGCCCGCTGCGCGACCAGGCGGAGTGGCTGCTGCCGGAGGCGACTTTGGTGCCGGCCGCCGGGGATCCGCTGCACGGCGCGCTGCTGATCGCGGGCGCGGTGCACCGCGGAGAGCTCACCCTGCCGGTGGATCCGGTACTGCTCAGACTCGTCCGATGACCGAACGTCACCGGTGAAACGGACACTTCTGGACAGGTCTGACCCACCTCGTACCCGCCCGAACGCGCAGGCGCCGTAAGGCGTTAGCATGCGTCGCCATGAGCACTGCACCAGGGCCCCCTCCCGGCCTCCCCGTTCGCACGCCGCGTCAACAGCCCGGACGCCACCGCCGGCCGGAGGCGCTCTCGGCGCCCGAGGGCGCGCCGGTGCTTGTCCTTGCCGTCCCCGGGACCCCGACGGCCGCGGCGCTCAGCCTGGCCGAGGAGGTCGTGAGCATCGCCCGCTCCGAACTGTCCGGCCTCGATCCCCGGATAGCCTTCGTCGACGGCGAGGAGGGCGACCAGGACGAGTTCCCGGGGCTGCGCGGCATTCTCGACCAGGTGGCCGCCGATCGCCCCGGAGAGGACACCTCAGCGGTCGTGGTGCCGCTGCTGGCCGGTCCTGAGGCGTCCGTGCTGCGCCGGATCCGGCAGGCCATCGCCGACAGCAAGGCGCAGGTGGAGCTGACCGACGTGCTCGGCCCGCACCCGCTGCTCGCCGAGGCGGTGCACGTGCGGCTCTCCGAGGCCGGCCTGGCCCGCGCCGACCGGGCCCGGCTCTTCACCGTGGCGACCGCGGCCGACGGCATCATCCTGGCCACCGTGGGCGGCGAGGAGGCGGCACAGGCCGCCGGGGTGACCGGGCTGCTGCTGGCCGCCCGGCTCGCCGTGCCGGTGCTGGCCGCGGCGCTGGACGAGGACGGGGCCATCGCTTCGGCGGCCGAGCAGCTGCGGTCCTCCGGGTCCACGACGCTGGCGCTGGCGCCGTACCTGATCGGTCCGGAGATCGCGCCCCAGCTGCTGCACACGGCCGCGGCCGAGGCCGGCTGCTCGGGCGCCGACGCGCTCGGCCCGTACCCGGCGGTCGGCAAGCTGGTGGTGACGCAGTACGCCGCCGCGGTGGGTGTCGCGTCGGAGTCGTCGCGGGGTGCTTCGGCGCAGTGAACCGCGCGGCATGAGGCACATGGGAACGGCGGGCGGCCCCACCTGGGGGGCCGCCCGCCGTCGTGTGCGCGGGGCGCGCGCGGGTCAGGCGAACAGCACGCAGGAGACCGCGGGCAGTGCCAGCGAGCCGGCCTGCTTGGGGATGCCGGTGGCCGGGTCCACGTCGAACCAGGTGACGTCGCCGGAGCGCTCGTTGGCCGCGTAGAGCCGGCGGCCGGCCGGGTCGAGGGTGAGGTGGCGCGGCCAGTCGCCGCCGCAGCTCACGGTCTCCACCAGTTCCAGGCTCTCGCCGTCCTCGTCGATGGCGAGCACCGCGATGCTGTTGTGGCCGCGGTTGGCGGCCCAGGCGAACCGGCCGTCGGGCGAGACCACCAGCTCCGAGGGGTAGTTCTCGCCCTCGGCGCCCTCGGGCAGCACCCGGGTCTCGGCGAGCGGGCGCAGGCTGCCCTTGTCGGCGTACCAGCGGCAGACGGTGACCACCGAGTCGAGCTCGTTCATCACGTAGGCGTGGGTGCCGTTGGGGTGGAAGGCCATGTGGCGCGGGCCGATGCCGGAGCGCAGGCCGAGTTCGCGTTCGATCTCCAGCTCGCCGGTCTCCGGGTCCAGTTCGCAGACCCGCACCGAGTCGGTGCCGAGGTCCACGCTGAGCACCCAGCGGCCGGTGGGGTCGGGCAGCACCGCGTGCGCGTGCGGGCCTTCCTGGCGTTCCTGGTTGGGTCCGTCGCCCTCGTGCTCCAGCACCGACA
Source organism: Streptomyces sp. NBC_01476 (assembly GCF_036227265.1). NCBI lineage: Bacteria > Bacillati > Actinomycetota > Actinomycetes > Kitasatosporales > Streptomycetaceae > Streptomyces > Streptomyces sp. NBC_01476. The sequence goes on from NZ_CP109446.1 coordinate 780,054, forward strand.
GCACCGGTGCGAGCGAGCCGTCCTCCTTCAGCGGCAGGACGCTGACGCTGCCGGGGGCGGAGTAGTTCGCGGTCAGCAGGTGCCCCTGATGGACCGTGAGGTGCGTCGGGGCGCCGCCGTGGACCTGCACCGGGTCGCCCAGCAGGCGTGGCGCGGCGGGGTCGGCGAGGCCGAACGCGGCGGCGGCGCCTTCGGGTTCGGACTCGCTGACGGCGTAGAGGGTCCGTCCGTCCGCGGACAGCGTGAGGAAGGACGGGTTCGGCACCTCGGCTGTGTGCCCGAGCGCGGTGAGCGCTCCCGTGTCCGGGTCCACCGTGGCCGCGGTGAGCCCGCGGCCCCCCGCCGAAGTGAACGACCCGATGTAAACGTGCCCGGCCACTGCCGTACCTCTTCCGCCTGATGTCTGTACGGCGGCTGAGAGTAGTACCTGACGGCCGTCCCGTCGCCCCCGGGGCCCGGCGGACGGGGCCGGGGCGCGGGCCGCGGGCGGCGCCCGTGGCCGCGCGTACGGCGGTACGGCCGGGTCGGCGAGGGCCGGCCGCGGTCTTTGCGGGCGCCCTGGGGCGTCTCCGGCGTGCGGGCGGGGGGCTGGTTTCGGCCACGCCGTACGGGTGTTCGGCGGCGGGGGGAGGTGGGCGATCCCGGCCCGCGGCGGGCCTGTCGGGGCCGGGCGGGTGCGCGCCCGCCGTCCTCGGCGTGCGAACGATTCCCGTCCCCCGGCTGCCGGGAGCGGGCCTCTCCGGCGCCGTGGCGAAGGCACCGACGCGGATCCGCGGTGCCATCGTTGCTTCATGACCGCAACTGACCGGTCAATGGCTCGAATTGATCCGTCCCTGCTGGGCCGTTGGTAGTTTGCATATGCCAGAGACCTGAACCCGAGGGGACCGTTGCCCCATGCCAGTCGACGCCCTGGATGCGCGCATCCTGCGGCTCCTGCTTCAGCAGCCGCGTACCAGCGTCCGCGAGTACGCCCGCATCCTCGGGGTGGCCCGCGGCACCCTCCAGGCCCGGCTCGACCGGCTGGAGCGCGACGGCGTGCTCACGGTGGCCGGTCCCCGGATATCGGCGCCGGCGCTCGGCCACCCCGTGCTGGCCTTCGTCCGGATCGAGGTCACCCAGGGGCGCCTGGACGAGGTCGGGGACGCGCTGGCCGCGGTTCCCGAGATCATCGAGGCATTCTCCATCACCGGCGGCGGTGACCTTCTCACCCGGGTCGCGGCCCGGGACAACGCCCACCTGGAGGACATCATCCAGCGGCTGATCCAGCTGCCCGGCGTGGTCCGCACCCGCACCGAGATCGCCCTGCGCGAACGGGTACCGCACCGGATGCTCCCCCTCGTCGAATCAGTCGGCCACGCCGCCCTCCCACCCTCTCAGCGCCCGGCCAAGTAGTCCTTGGCCGCCTGCGACGCCTTGCCAACAGACCCGGACTCGAACGGCGGCTGCGGGTCGTACTCCACAGCAAGCTGAAACGCCTCGGCGGCATCCCGGGTGTCCTCCCCGCCGAGCGGGGGCCTTACTTCTTGGCGCGGCTGGGTTGGACTCGCCTGGGTTCGCCGGTCATTTTGGGGTGCTCCGGGGGGTAGGGCAGGTCGCCGAGGCCGTGCTCGCTTTCGTCGCGGGTGGCGAGTTCGAGGGCTGCCTCCAGGCGGAAGGCGTGGTCGTCCATGTCGGCGTGCACATCGCCCATCTCGGCGAACCGGTCCGGCATCGTCACCACGTCGAAGTCCTCCGGCACCGCGTCGGGCACCTCGTCCCAGCGCAGGGGGGCGGACACCGGGGCGTGGGCGAAGGGCCGCACCGAGTAGGCGCTGGCGATCGTGCGGTCGCGGGCGGTCTGGTTGTAGTCGACGAAGATCTTCTTGCCGCGCTCCTCCTTCCACCAGGCGGTGGTGATCCGCTCCGGGGCACGCCGTTCCAGTTCCCGGGCGACCGCGATGGCCGAGCGGCGTACCTGGGTGAAGGTCCACTCGGGGGCGATGGGTACGAACACGTGCAGCCCGCGCCCGCCGGAGGTCTTCGGCCAGCCGGCCAGTCCGAGGTCTTCGAGCACGCCCCGCAGTTCGAGGGCGGCGCGGACCGCGTCCGCGTAGCCGGTTCCGGGCTGCGGGTCGAGGTCGATGCGCAGTTCGTCCGGGTGCTCGGTGTCGGCGCGCCGGACCGGCCAGGGGTGGAAGGTGAGGCAGCCGAGGTTCGCCGCCCACACCACCGCGGCGGGCTCGGTGGGACAGATCTCGTCGGCGTGACGGCCGCTGGGGAAGGCGATCCGGCCGGTCGGGATCCAGTCCGGCAGGTTCTTGGGGGCGCGCTTCTGGAAGAAGAACTCGCCCTCGACGCCCTCGGGGAAGCGCTGCAGCGTGGTGGGCCGGTCCCGCAGGGCGCGCAGCGCGCCCTCGCTGACGCTCGCGTAGTAACGGGCCACGTCGCCCTTGGTGATCCCGCGCTGCGGGAAGTACACCTTGCCGGGGTTCGACACCCGCACGGTCCGCTCGCCGACGGTCAGCTCCAGCGACTCTGCCATGGGACCCACGCTAGGGCGCACCGCGCGCCGGCGCCCCTTTTCCACCGGGCGCGGGCGCGGCGCGAGCCGCACACTCTCCTCCATGGACCTTCCTGTGATGCCCCCGGTGCGGCCGATGCTGGCGAAGGCCGCGAAGGCCATCCCGTCCGGCATGCTGTACGAGGCCAAGTGGGACGGTTTCCGGGCGATCGTCTTCCGCGACGGCGACGAGATCGAGCTGGGCAGCCGTTCGGGAAAGCCGCTGACCCGCTATTTCCCCGAGGTGGTGGCCGCGCTCCGGGACCGTATCCCGGTGCGCTGCGTGCTCGACGGCGAGATCGTGATCGCCCGCGACGGCCGGCTGGACTTCGAGGCGCTGCTGGAGCGGATCCACCCGGCCGACTCGCGGGTACGCCATCTGGCCGAGGTCACACCCGCCGGCTTCGTCGCCTTCGACCTGCTGGCGCTGGGCGACGCGTCGCTGATGGACACCCCGCAGCGGGAACGGCGGACGGCCCTGGTCGCGGCGCTGCGGGACGCCTCCGCGCCGGTCTTCACCGCGCCCGCGACCGACGACATCGAGGTGGCCCGCGGCTGGTTCGAGCAGTTCGAGGGCGCGGGACTCGACGGGGTGGTCGCCAAGCCGCCGGACCTGCCGTACCGGCCGGGTGAGCGCGCGATGGTCAAGGTCAAGCACGAGCGGACCGCGGACTGTGTGGTGGCGGGCCTGCGGCTGCACAAGAGCGGTCCGGTGGTCGGCTCGCTGCTGCTGGGGCTCTACGACGGAGCGGGGCACCTGCAGCACGTCGGTGTCTGCGCCTCCTTCCCGATGGCGCGGCGGAAAGCGCTGATGGGCGAGCTGGAGCCGCTGCGGATGGCGACGGTCGAGGGTCACCCGTGGGAACGCTGGGCCAGCGAGGAGGCGCAGGCGGCGGACCGTCTGCCGGGCGGCCCGAGCCGGTGGACCGGCACGAAGGACCTGTCCTGGCTGCCGCTGCGCCCGGAGCGGGTGATCGAGGTCGCCTACGACCACATGCAGGGCAGCCGGTTCCGGCACACCGCCCAGTTCCGGCGCTGGCGGGACGACCGCGAACCGGCCGGGTGCACGTACGCGCAGTTGGAGGAGCCGGTGAGCTACGACCTCGCCGAGGTGCTGGGCGGTCCGTGACCGGGCCGCGGCGGTCGGCCGGGGAAACTCAGCGGTCAGCCGAGAAAGCTGAGCCGCACATTGCGCCGGGCGTTGTCGACATTGGTGTCCACCAGGACGACGGACTGCCAGGTGCCGAGCTCCAGCCGGCCGCCGATCACCGGGAGGGTGGCGTGCGGCGGCACGAACGCGGGGAGCACGTGGTCGCGGCCGTGTCCGCGGTGGCCGTGGCGGTGCTGCCAGCGGTCGTCGGCGGGCAGCAGCTCGCGCAGCGCGGCCAGCAGGTCGCTGTCGCTGCCGGCTCCGGTCTCGATCACCGCGATGCCGGCGGTGGCGTGCGGCACGAAGACATGGAGCAGTCCGTCCCGGCCGCGCGCCGCCTCGCTCAGGAACGACGCGCAGGCGTCGGTGAGGTCGTGCACCGCTTCGGACGAGCCGGTGGTGATGTCCAGGACGCGCGTGGTGAAAGTGTCGGCCATACGTCCATGGTCACGCATCGCGCGGCGGCCGTGCGCGCGGGCCGCGCCACCCGGACGGCACCGGCGCGGCAGGCGGGCCGTGCCACTCGCACGGCACCAGCACGGAAGGCGGGCCGCGCCACCGGCACGCCACCGGAACGGCACCGGCCCGGAAGCCGCCCGTACCGGCGGTGTCACCGCACCATCCGCGTGCCGAGACGCCATTGACCGGCCGTCGGGCCGCTCGTTACCGTCGCTGCATGTCACGTCCTTGCCTGCTCACCACGCGCGGTCACATCGACCTGCTGCGGGTGGCGTCGGCCGCGTGTCCCGCCGGCCGCTGACGTACGACTTCTCCCGCCGCTCTCCCGCGTCCCGCCGCCGTTCCGGTCGCCTCCGGTGCCCCGCGGTCCGGCCGTTCCCCGAGACTCCCCGAGGCTCCGCGCACCGGGCCCGCCGCCCCCATCCGCGTGCGGGCTCCTCGCCCCAGCCCACGTTCGCCGCCCGAATGTCCAGGAAAGGCTCACGCCTCATGTCCGTACATCTGCACTGGTTCCTGCCCACGGGAGGCGACGGCCGTACGCTGGTGGACCGGCACGCCTACACCGACGGCGGCGTCAAGCGGTCCCGGATCACCCCGGTGACCGGGATCCGGCCGCCCGACATCGACTATCTGGCGCAGATCGCGCGCGCCGCGGACCAGTTGGGCTTCGAGGGGGTGCTGACGCCGACCGGCACGTGGTGCGAGGACTCCTGGGTGATGACGGCGGCGCTGTCGCAGCACACCGAGCGGCTGAAGTTCCTGGTGGCCTTCCGGCCGGGGCTGATCTCCCCGGTGCTTGCGGCGCAGATGGCGGCGACGTACCAGCGGCTCACCCGGGGCCGGCTGATGCTCAATGTGGTGACCGGCGGTGACGCCACCGAGCAGAAGCGGTTCGGCGACCATCTGGACCACGACAGCAGGTACGCGCGCACCGACGAGTTCCTCGCGGTGCTCCGGGGGGCGTGGGAGGGCCGGCCGTTCGACTTCCAGGGCGAGCACTTCGACGTGCGGGGCGGCCTGACCGCGCTGCCGCCCGACCCGCTGCCGGAGATCTTCTTCGGTGGGTCGTCGCCCGCCGCCGGTCCGGTGGCCGCCCGGCACAGCGATGTCTATCTGACCTGGGGCGAGCCGCCCGAGCAGGTGAAGCAGAAGATCGACTGGATCGGCGGCCTGGCCAGGGCCGAGGGGCGTACCGTCCGGTTCGGCATCCGGCTGCACGTGATCACCCGGGACGCGGCGGCGGAGGCGTGGGCGACGGCCGACCGGCTGCTTGGCGACCTCGACGCGGACACCGTGGCGGCCGCCCAGCAGGCGCTGGGCCGCAGCGAATCGGTGGGCCAGCAGCGGATGCTGGCGCTGCACGGCGGGCAGCGGGACAAGCTGGAGATCACGCCGAACCTGTGGGCGGGCGTCGGCCTGGTCCGCGGCGGCGCGGGTACGGCGCTGGTCGGCAGCCACGGCGAGGTCGCGGACCGGATCGAGGAGTATCACGCGCTGGGCATCGACCACTTCATCCTGTCGGGGTACCCGCACCTGGAGGAGGCGTACTGGTTCGGCGAGGGCGTGCTGCCGGAGCTTGCCGCCCGCGGGCTGCTGGCGCCCGCGCCGGCCGGGAACCCGCGGCCGGTGCCCGCGCCGGCCGGGGCGCCGGTGCTCTTCGCCGGGGGGAGGTGAGGCTGGGAGTCGTCCGGCAACTCACCCTGCCCGTAAGGGGATTGGCGGGACTGGTGTGACCCGATTGCCGTGTACGGCGATTGGTCTGTACCATTCAGCGGGCCTTGGGACATCGCCCTCCACTGCCGCGTCCGGAAGGGGGACACCGACGTGCACGCCCTGCATCACCGGCTCGCCGCGCTGGTCGACTCATGCCTGCTGCCCTCCGTCGCGGGCCACCAGGTACGGCTGCCGGACTGGCTGCTGCGCGGCCTGGAACGCGGCACACCGGGCGCGACCGTACACGCTTACGGACCGGCCGCCCGGGCCACCACCGACGCCCTGCGCGCGGCTCTCCCCGACGCGCTCACCGGCCACCCCGGTCCGCGCCGGGCGGGCGGCGGCAGCGCCGCCGCAGCCGAACTCGTGGCCGCGGGCGCCAATCTGCACCTGGGCGTACGGCCGGGACCGCGCGCCGACGAGACCCGGGTCTTCGTCACCGACCTGCAGACGCACGGCGTGGCCGCGGCGCTCGGGCCCTTCACCGGCACCGGCAGCCTGCGGCCGTTCGCCGAGGGCGCCGCGGCGGGCGTGCGGGCCATCACCGCCGGCCACTCCCCCGTGCCCGACGGCGTGCCCGCGGCGCTCAGCACGACCGCCATCACCGGCATCCTGCGCCGGGAACTCGGTTACGGGGGCGTCGTCGTCAGCGACGCCCTCGACACCCCATCGATCGTCGACGGCTGGGGCGTACCCGGCGCCGCCGTCCTCGCCTGGATCGCCGGCGTCGACCTGCTCCGGCTCGGCCCGGCGAGCAGCGAGGGTGTCCACGACGCCATCCACACCGCCGCCGCCCGCGCCGTCTCCGACGGTGACCTCCCGCTGGCCCGCCTCGAAGAGGCCGCCGAACGCGTCTCCCGGCTGCGCCGCTGGGCGTCGGAGCCGAGGATGCCCGCGGCACCGGTCACGGTGACCAGGAAGCGCTGACCCGGGAGCGCCGAACCGGGGTGCGCCGCCCGCTCGCCGGGCCGTATACGCCCGGCCGCGCCGCCTGACACGCGCCGGCCACCGCCGCACACCCCCCGGCCCCCCGGCCCCCACGCGGCCCAGCGTGAACGCGCGCCTCTCACGTCCGCCCGCCCGGGCAACCGCCGCCCTCGTGGCGGTTCTTGGCGTGTCACGGGTCTTTACGTAACCGCCACGCATGGATTAGAACGTCAGTCGTCCGATGTTCGTCGGCCTCCTCACTTAGTTCATCCACGTCAGTGGTCAAACGCGCCCAGAGCACGGCCCATTCATCGGATCACTGCTCCGTGCCGTGCTTTCTCGCGCTTCCCCAAGCCCTTGCGCGCCTTTTCGTGCCTCGCAACCCGATCGTGTGTCGTACAGCCCTGGAGGGCATTGTGCAGATCATCCCCCTGTACCGGCGGGCGCGGCTCCGGCGCGCCCTCGCGCTCTGGTCGGCGATGCTCGCCGCGCTCGCGGGCATGGTCCTGGCGGGTTCAGGACCCGCCGGGGCCGCGACGGGTGCGACGACCGCGTGGCGCCACGGGGCCTTCCAGCTCGATCCGGCCGGGGTCGTCAGCCGTTCGGACGTCGTCCTCGGAGCGCCGAACCTCGACCCCACCGCGTCCATGCCGCTGGGCAACGGGTCGCTGGGCGTGGCCGCCTGGGCGGCCGGCGGCTTCACCGCCCAGCTGAACCGGTCGGACACCATGCCGGACCGCAAGTCCCCCGGGCAGCTCAACATCCCCGGCCTGTCGGTGATCTCGCACGCCGCCGACTTCAGCGGGCGGCTCGACCTGACCGACGGCGTGCTCCACGAGTCCGGCGGCGGCATGTCGATGAAGGCGTGGGTGGCCACCGGCAAGGACGAGCTGATCGTCGAGGTCGCCGGCGCCGATCCGCACATCCCCCAGACGGCGACGATCAACCTGTGGTCAGGCCGGAAGCCGGCCGCCGCGGTCTCCGGCAAGGTCGGCACGCTGGCCGAGACCTGGGTGGACGGCGGTCCGCCGATCGGGAGCGGCCAGACCTTCGGCTCGCTCGCCGCCATCACCGCCGGCGGTCGGCACGTGTCGGCCACCGTGGCGGGCCCGACCCAGGTGAAGGTGAGCTTCACGCCGCACGCCGACGGGACCTTCCGCGTCGTCGTCGCGTCCCCCGGCTGGACCGGCGGCAACGCCGCAAGGACCGCGGCGAAGCTGATCGGCGACGACGCCACCGCCCGCGCGTCCTCCCTGATGTCCGCGCAGGACCGCTGGTGGGACCGGTACTGGACGCACTCCGGCCTGATCGAGATGAACTCCGCGGACGGCAGCGCCGCCTACATCGAGAACCTCCGCACGCTCTACCTCTACGAGGAAGCGGCGTCGATGAAGAAGGGGATCTACCCGGGCAGCCAGGCCGGTGAGGCGGACATGTTCGCCTGGAACAAGGACACCCAGACATGGACGCCGTCCGCGTACTGGCTGTGGAACCTGCGTACGCAGATCTCGGCGAACATGAGCTCGGGCAACTACGACCTCAACACGCCGATCTTCGACATGTACGCCAACGACACCGCCGCCATCGAGGCCTGGACGAAGCTCGCGATGGGCGGCCGGCCGGGCTCCTGCGTCCCGGAGACCATGCGCTTCAACGGCAACGGCCTCGACATCCCGACCGGCAACTGCAGTGAGGCCAGCTCCCCGAACTGGAACGCGCTGGACATCTCCAGCGGCCCCGAGGTGGCGCTCTACATGTGGCAGCAGTACCAGGCCACCGGCGACCGGAAGACGCTGAAGAAGTACTTCCCCTTCATGAAATCGACCGCGGTGTTCCAGCTCGCCTACCAGAGCGTCGGTCCCGACGGGCTGCTGCACGCCAACGCCAACGCGCACGAGACCCAGTGGGCGGTCCAGGACCCGACCACCGACATCGCGGTGGACCGTACGCTCTTCCCCATCATCGAGCAGGCGGCGAAGGAACTCGGCACCGCCCGCACCACGGACGCCGCGCTGGTCAAGCGGGTCCACCAGGCACAGAGCGAGATACCGCCGTACCCGCGGACCGACCAGGCCACCAGGACGGCGCTGCTCAACCCGCACTACACCCAGGCCGAGACGGCGGCCGCGGACGCGACCGGCACCGACATGATCGCGATCTCCTACCAGCCGACCGCGGCCCGGCAGAACGGCGAGAACATCGAGCTGGAGCCGCTCTGGCCGTGGAACACGGTGAGCGACCAGGACAGCAACCTCTTCGCACTGGAGCAGCGCAGCTACGCGCACCGGCCCAACAAGGGCGGCAACGACTGGTCGATGGACGCGATCGACGCGGCCCGGCTGCAGAACCCCGCCGAGGTCCGCAGCGATCTGATCTCCCTCACCGAGGGGCACCAGGTCTATCCGAACGGCTTCGCCGACCTCGGTAACTCCGTGGGCTACCAGCCCTACATCGAGCAGGAGTCCGGCGTCGCGACCGCGGTCGCCGAAGCGCTCGCGCAGGACTACGACGGCATCATCCGCTTCGCACCGGCCTGGCCGGCCGACTGGGACGGCTCCGGCAGCGTCTACATCCAGGACAACGGCAAGGTCGATGTCCAGGTGCGGGGCGGCCAGTTGGTGACCGCGGCGATCGAGGCGGGCGGCAACGGCACCCTGCGGGTCAAGAACCCGTGGGCGGGACAGCGGGTGGAGGTCGTGGACGGCCGCACAGGGCATGTGGTGGTGGCGCCCTCCACCCGCGACCTCCTCAAGGTCCCGGTGCGCGCGGGCAGGTCGTACCTCGTGCAGCGGGTCTCCGCGCCCACCGGCGCCCTGCCGTACGCGCAGGTGACCGGTACCGCACCGACCGCGGCGCGGCACCTCGGCGGGGTGCAGCTCGGTCTTGACACGACCGCGCGGTCCGGCACCGCCACGGTCGGCACCGTGCTCGACACCACCAACCACGCCTACGGTCTCACCCAGGTCGACGACAGCGGCTCGGCCGGCGCCACCACCACGGCAGGCGACGTCGACGGCCTGACCGCGCGCACCACATCGGCCCCGGGCAGGCACGGCAGCAGCGACATGTACTTCGACGTCTCCGACGACGTCGCCGCGACCGGAGTGTACGACGGGACGATCGCGCTCTCCTACTTCGACAGCGGCACCGGCTCCATCGCGGTGCGGTACGACGCCGGGCCGAAGGATCCCGACCGTCTCGCGGGCACCATCGCACTCACCGGCAGCCGGACCTGGAAGTCGGCCGAAGTCGCCGTGAAGGGCGCCTACTTCGGGGGGCTGCAGAGCGCCGGCGCCGACTTCCGGCTGCACGCGGCGGGCAGCATCACCGTGCACAGCGCCGGCCTGACCGTCACCGGACCCTGGGTGCCCGGCGAGCGGCGGTTCCCGCCGTCGCCGACGGTCACCACCCCGCGCAGCGGTGCCACGGTCAAGCTCGCCTCGGCCGTCTCCGGCACCACGGTCCCCGACGGCACGGTGACCGTGCACGAGGGGACCGCGGTCCTGTGCGGGGCCGGCGCGGACGACACCGGCGCCTGGAGCTGCGCTCCGAGCGGGGGGCTGACGCCGGGGCGGCAGATCATCACCGTCACGGTGGCCGACCCGAGCGGCCTGGTCAGTGACGCCTCCGCCGGGCTCAGCTTCGACGCCTCCGACCTGCCGCCGGGCACGGCCGTGGTGGGCTCGGTCATCGGACCGGTCGACTTCGCTTACGGGATGAGCCAGGACGAGCGGCCCTCGGGCGGCTTCGACGGTCCGACGACCGCCTCGGTGATCGACGGTCTGACCGCGCGCACCAGTACCCAGAGCAACATCTACTTCGACATCGACGACGCGGTGGCGCACGCCGGCTACTACACGGCGCAGTTCACCGTCTCCTACTACGACCAGGGGTCCGGGTCCTTCGCCGTGCAGTACGACAACGGCAGCTCCGACCCGTACAAGTCGGCGGCCGGCATCCCGCTGACCGGCACCAACACCTGGAAGACCGCGACGGTGAGCGTCTCCGACGCCTTCTTCGGCGGTCAGCAGCACTCCGCGGCCGACTTCCGGCTGCGCAACGGCGGCGGCCAGGTGACGGTGCACAGCGTCGCCGTGAAGATCAGCGGGGACGGGGTACCGGACGTCACGGACTTCGCGCCGCCGGTGACGATCACCTCGCCGGCGGCGGGAGCGACCGTCACCTCCGGCCCGGCGGTCTCCGGGACCAGTGAGCCGGACGCGGAGGTGACGGTGAAGGCCGAGGACAGCACGCTCTGCACGGTCACCGCGGCCGACGACGGGACATGGACCTGCACCCCGTCCACCGCCCTGGCCGCCGGTCCGCACACCCTCACCGCCACGGCCGCGGACCCGACCTCGACACCCGCGAAGGAGGCCACCGTGGCAGTCACCGTGCGGTAGCGCTCACCTGCCGGTGCCGGTCCGGCCTGGGTCCTCCGCGAGGGGCCCCGGCCGGACCGCTTCTTCCGGGAAGGTTTCCCCGGAGACCGAAGTTGCACCAGACATGGACGACTCGGGTGGCGTGCGGAACGTCGAGGTGGCGGTGGTCGGTGCCGGGCAGGCCGGGCTGTCGGCGGCGTACTTCCTGCGCCGGACGGGTTACGAGCCCGGCACCGGCTTCGTCGTGCTGGACCACGCTCCCGGCGCGGGCGGCGCCTGGCAGTACCGCTGGCCGTCGCTGACCTTCGCCAAGGCGCACGGCGTCCACGAGCTGCCCGGCATGCCGCTCGGCGACGCGGACCCCGACCGGCCGTCGGCCGAGGTGGTCGGCGCGTACTTCGCCCGGTACGAGGCCGCCTTCGATCTGCGGGTGCGCAGGCCGGTGGACGTGCTCGCGGTACGGGACGATGTCGGTGGCCGGCTCCGGGTGGAGACCGACGCGGGCGTCTGGTCGGCGCGGGCGCTGATCAACGCCACCGGCACCTGGGACCGGCCGTTCCTGCCGTACTACCCGGGTCAGGAGACCTTCGAAGGGCGGCAGCTGCACACCGCGGGCTACCGGGGAGCGGCCGAGTTCGCCGGCAGGCATGTGGTGGTGGTCGGCGGCGGCACCTCCGCCGTGCAGCTGCTCATCGAGCTGGCCGAGGTCGCCAGGACCACATGGGTGACCCGCAGGCCGCCGGTCTTCCAGGACATGCCGTTCGACGAGGACTGGGGCCGGGCGGTGATCGCCCGGGTCGAGGAGCGGGTCCGGCGGGGCCTGCCGCCGCAGAGCGTGGTCTCCGCCACCGGGCTCGCGGCGACCGAAGCGATACGGAAGGCGCAGGCCCGCGGCATCCTGCACCGGGAGCCGATGTTCGCACGGATCACACCGCACGGTGTGACCTGCGCGAACGGCCGCACCCTGGACGCGGACGTGATCTTGTGGGCGACCGGCTTCCGGGCCGCGCTCGACCATCTGGCGCCGCTGCGGCTGCGCGAGCCGGGCGGCGGCGTGCGGATGGAGGGCACCCGGGTGGTGAAGGACCCGCGGATCCACCTGGTCGGCTACGGCCCCTCGGCGAGCACCATCGGCGCCAACCGGGCCGGCCGCACCGCCGTCCGTGAGATCCGCGATCTGCTGGCGGCCCGGAAGGCCGGCGGAGATCGTCCCCGTATTGCCCCGGCGCGGGAGGGCGCCAGCCTCTAGGTTGTGGGGATGGGGACACACAGCTGGAAGACGGTGCTGTCGGTGCTGTCGGGGGTGTCCGCGGTCGCCGCACTGGCCGCGGTGGCGCTGGTCGTGGCGGCCCTGCTGGGTGCGGTGGGGTGGCCCGCCGTGGTCGTACCGGCGGCGGTCGCCGTACTGAGCGCGGCACTGTCGCTGCTGGCGGAGTCCGGTCCTGGCGGGAGCGGCGGCGGCCGTCCCGAGGGCCGGCATCAGTAGGCCACCGAATACCCCGAAGAGACATCGGATGTCTGCTTCCCAGCAGCCAACCGTTGCGGCAGTATGGGCGCATGTGTGATCGTCATCTGCCCGGCCCGCCCCTGAGCGCCGGGGAGTGCCCGTGCGCGTAGCCCTCTTCGTGACCTGTGTGAACGACCTGCTCTACCCGGACACCGGGCGGGCGGTCGTCACCCTGCTGGAACGGCTCGGCGTCGAGGTCGGCTTCCCGCCGGCCCAGTCGTGCTGCGGACAGCCCCAGTTCAACACCGGCTACCGGTGGGAGACCGAGCCACTGGTCCGCCGGTACGCCGCCGCCTTCGCGGATTACGACTACGTGGTGACGCCGTCGGGTTCGTGCACCGCGATGGTCCGCGACAACTACCCGCTGATCGGTGCGAAGGCCGCGGCGGAAGGACGTGGCACCGAACTCGCCGAAGCCGCCGCGCTGTCGGTGCCGAAGACCTACGAACTGACCGAGTTCCTGGTGGATGTGCTCAAGGTGACCGATGTGGGGGCCTATTTCCCGCACACGGTCACCTACCACCCCTCCTGCCACGGGCTGCGGATGCTGCGTCTGGGCGACCGGCCCCGGCGGCTGCTGGAAGCGGTCAAGGGCATCGAACTGCGTGAACTGGAGGGCGCGGAGGAGTGCTGCGGCTTCGGCGGCACGTTCTCGGTGAAGAATCCCGATGTGTCGGCGGCGATGGGTGACGACAAGGTCCGCAATGCCGAGTCCACCGGCGCCGAGGTGCTGTGCGCCGCCGACAACTCCTGCCTGATGCACCTCGGCGGCATGATGTCCCGGCAGAAGAGCCGCGTCCGCCCGGTGCACCTGGCGGAGATCCTGGCCAGTACGGAGCAGCGTCCGCTGGAACTGCCCGATCAGGCCGGGCCCGTCCATGTGACCACCGGAAGCACCGTAGGAGAACAGCGATGAGCGGTACGTATCTGGGGTTGCCGTCGTTCCCGAAAGCCGCTCACGACTCCACCCGCGACACCCAACTCCGCGCGAACCTCACCCACGCCACCCACACCATCCGCACCAAACGCGCCACCGCCATCAACGAACTCACCGACTGGCCCCAACTCCGCGCCGCCGGCGCCGCCATCAAAGACCACACCCTCCACCACCTCGACCACTACCTCCTCCAACTCGAAGCAGCCGTCACCGCAGCCGGCGGCACCGTCCACTGGGCCCTCGACGCCAACGAAGCCAACACCATCGCCACCCAGATCATCAAAAACACCGGCGAAACCGAAGTCGTCAAAATCAAATCCATGACCACCCAGGAAACCGGCCTCAACCACGCCCTCGAAACCGCCGGCATCCACGCCTACGAAACCGACCTCGCCGAACTCATCGTCCAACTCGCCAACGACAAACCCTCACACATCCTCGTCCCCGCCATCCACAAAAACCGCACCGAAATCCGCGACATCTTCACCACCCACATGACCCACTGGGGACGCCCCGCACCCGACAACCTCACCGACAACCCCACCGACCTCGCCGAAGCCGCCCGCCTCCACCTCCGCGAAAAATTCCTCAACACAAAAATCGGCATCTCCGGCGCCAACTTCATGATCGCCGAAACCGGCACCATGGTCATCCTCGAATCCGAAGGCAACGGCCGCATGTGCCTCACCCTCCCCGACACCCTCATCACCATCGCCGGCATCGAAAAAATCATCCCCACCTACCAAGACCTCGAAGTCTTCCTCCAAACCCTCCCCCGCTCCTCCACCGCCGAACGCATGAACCCCTACACCTCCCTGTGGACCGGCACCACCCCCCACGACGGCCCCCACACCTTCCACCTCATCCTCCTCGACAACGGCCGCACCGACACCCTCGCCGACACCACCGGCCAACAAGCCCTCCGCTGCATCCGCTGCTCCGCCTGCCTCAACGTCTGCCCCGTCTACGAACGCGCCGGCGGCCACGCCTACGGCTCCCCCTACCCCGGCCCCATCGGCGCCATCCTCACCCCCCAACTCCGCGGCACCACCACCCCCCTCGACACCTCACTCCCCTACGCCTCCACCCTCTGCGGCGCCTGCTACGACGTCTGCCCCGTCGCCATCAACATCCCCCAAGTCCTCGTCCACCTCCGCGAACGCATCACCCAAGGCGGACCCACCACCACCCACGGCACCCGCACCACCATCCAACCCGCCAAAGGCCACCGCCTCGAACGCACCACCATGCGCGCCACCCGCTGGACCCTCAACCACCCCACCGCACTCCAACACGCCCACAACCTCGCCACCCACACCCGCCACCTCCACCCCCAACACCTCCCCGGCCCCGCCCACCACTGGACCGACACCCGCAACCTCCCCCCACTCCCCCCACACACCTTCCGCCACTGGTGGCAACACCACCACCAAACACCCCCCACCACCAACACCGGAAAAGGAACAGACACCAGATCAGAAACAGCAACAGGCCCCGGCACAGACACCGGCACAGCAGGCACCGGCACCGGCACCGGCACCGGCACCGGCACCGGCACCGGCACCGGCACCGGCACCGGCACCGGCACCAACACGCAAACCGACGGGGGACCTCAGCAATGACCACCAACACCAGCCGCGACGAAATCCTCCGCCGCATCCGCCAAGCCCTCGGCACCCCCACCCCCACCACCCCACCCGACCCCACCACCATCCCCCGCAACTACCTCACCACCCACGCCCACCGCACCCCCCAACAAACCACCGACCTCCTCGCCGACAACCTCACCGACTACCGCGCCACCGTCCACCGCACCACCGAAACCCACCTCCCCCACACCATCGCCAACCTCCTCACCCACCACGGCACCCAACGAGCCATCACACCCCCCGGCCTCCCCCCACACTGGCTCACCCACACCACCACCCCCTCACCACAACCACCACCGACACCCACCCCGACCCCCACACCCTCGACACCATCGACACCGTCATCACCCACAGCGCCCTCGCCATCGCCGAAACCGGCACCATCATCCTCGACGCCTCACCCGACCAAGGCCACCGCGCCATCACCCTCATCCCCGACCACCACATCTGCATCATCACCCCCGACCACATCGTCGAATCCCTCCCCCAAGCCCTCCCCCGCCTCAACCCCACCCGCCCCCAAACCTGGATCTCCGGCCCCTCCGCCACCAGCGACATCGAACTCACCCGCATCGAAGGCGTCCACGGCCCCCGCGCCCTCGACGTCATCATCGTGAGTCGCTGAACCGCTCCGCCGCAGGACGGGCGAGGTGCAGCCGGCCCGCGGTGAACCGGGCCTGCCGCAGGTCGTCGATGGTCAGGTCGACCTCCGCCTCGCGGCTGCGCGGCCCGATGCCGATGACACTGCCGACGGCGGCTGCCCGGGCCGCCCGGATGCCGCTGGGCGCGTCCTCGAAGACGACGCAGTCGGCGGGCAGGAGACCGAGCCGGCCGGCCGCGGCGAGATATCCCTCAGGGTCCGGTTTGCCGTGGCGGACATCGTCGGCAGTGATCAGGACGGCGGGTTCCGGGATCCCCGCGGCGGCCAGGCGGGCCTTGGCCAGCGCCCGTACCCCTGAGGTGACGACCGCCCAGGTGCCGGCGGGCAGCGAGGACAGCAGGTCGGCGGCGCCGGGCAGCGCGGTGACCTGTGCCGCGTCCTCGACTTCGTACCGGTCGATGGCCGCCAGCGCGTCCGGCACCCGGTCGGCCGGGAGGAGCGCCGCGACGGTGTCGGCGGAACGGCGGCCGTGTACCAGGGCGTTGACCACCTCCGGGTCGAAGCCGTACTGCTCGGCCCACCGGGTCCACGCGGACTGGACACTGGCATCGGAGTCCACCAGTACGCCGTCGCAGTCGAAGAGCAGGCCGCGGGGGGTGAGCACGGTCATGAGACGGGCCGATTGCGGTAGCGGCCGACGAGTTCCGGGGCGGCGACCTGCATCCGGGCCGGCGGCATCCCCCGCTGGACGAGGCGGAGGTCGTCCAGGACCATCCGGCCGATCTCGGTGAACGCCTGCGGGATGCCGCCGGCCCGGTGCGGGGAGAGCACCAGGCCCTCCATGCCGCGGGCCCGGTGCCCGGCGGCCAGGGGTTCCTCGGGCCAGACGTCGACGCCGGCCAGGAACCGGCCGTCGGCGACCCGGTCGAGCAGGGCGTCGTAGTCGACGACGGCGGCCCGGCTGACCAGGACAACCCGGGCGCCGGAGGGGATCCGGTCGAGTTCGGCGGGCCCCAGGAGGTGTTCGCTCTCGCTGGTGACGGTGGCGAGCACGAAGAGGAACCGGCTGGCCTCCAGGGTCTCGGCCAGCGTGGCCGGCAGGACGTCGTGGCCGCGGAGCACGGCGTCGGGCAGCCACGGGTCGTACACCCTGATGGTGGGTGCGAAGGGAGCCAGCAGCGGGCGCAGCGCCCGGCCCAGGTTGCCGAAGCCGATCAGGCCGACGTCGGCGTGCCGGAGCAGGATCGAGTCCTGGGTGCCGGCGAAGACGTAGGACTCGCGGCCGGCCCGGAAGGCGCGGTCCTCGCGGCTGATGCCGCG
The DNA here is from genome assembly GCF_036227265.1 of Streptomyces sp. NBC_01476. Taxonomy (NCBI): domain Bacteria; kingdom Bacillati; phylum Actinomycetota; class Actinomycetes; order Kitasatosporales; family Streptomycetaceae; genus Streptomyces; species Streptomyces sp. NBC_01476. Next base: position 797,238 of record NZ_CP109446.1, read on the forward strand.
GGCGAGGTCGAGGGCGAGACCGAGGGCGTGTTCGGCGACCGCCTGGGCGTAGGCCGGGCCGCAGCCCAGGACGTGCACGCCCCGTTCGTGGCAGGTCGCGTAGTCGACGTTCGGGAAGAAGTTGCCCTCGACGTTGAGCAGCGCCCTGAGTTTCCCGGCTCGCAGCAGCCGTTCGCGGGGGAGGTCGGGCTGCCCCACGATGGCGAAGGCGTCGGGGAGGTGGGCGTCGAGTTCCGCCTCCGGCCGTCCTGAGAGGTCGACGACGTCGAATGCCTCGTTGAGCAGGTTCAGCGTGTCGGGTGTGAAGATGCGGTCGGTCTTCTGCGGGGCGGGCCGCAGCACCACCAAGGGCTTGGGCGGTGTGCCGGGCGCCGTGGCGGCGCTTTCCTGGCGGTCTGTGGCAGGCAAGTCGGTCCCATTTCGTCCTGGCGGGTGCGTACCGGGCCGGCGTCGCAGCCGCCGGCCGGCTGTGACCAGCGTACGAGCCGCCGGCGCGGCCGGGGGCGCACAGGGGAACGGGAGCGGCCCCGTGTGGCGGGGGCCGCTCCCGTTGGTGGTGGGTGCGTCAGGAGTTCCGGGTCTCGCTCACGGCGCGAGTTCGGCGATCCGGGTGAAGCTGTTCTGGGCGCCGGTGACCACGACCCGCAGTTGGGTGGTGGTCACCGGGGCGGTGAACGGGATGCGCTGGGTGACCGCGGTGTTGCCGGACACGGTGGCCCGGGTGGTCCACTGCGTGCCGTCCCAGCTCTGGACGGTGAAGTCGGTGGGGACGCCGTCGGGGAACGAGATGAGGGCCACGCTGCCGAGCGTCACCGGGGACGGGGTCGTGAGGGTGAGGGTGTCGGGATAGACGCTGTCGGTGTCGTCGTTCCAGAAGGTCGCGGTGTTCCCGTCGATGGCGTTGGCGGGGTCGTAGGTGCGGGTCGCGCCGTCGACCACGTTGGGCGCGTGGAAGCTGGAGGCGGTCACGGTGGTGCCGGCCGGCCAGTTGCCGAAGACGGAAAGGTGCGCGGTGGTGGTGGCGACGGTGCCGTCCGGTGCCCTGAGCTTCAGGGGGATGTCGTAGTCGCCGCCGGTGGCGTCGGCGGGGACGCTGATCCGCACGGTGGCGAGTGTCTCCGTCGGGGCCGGGGTGAGCGGGATACGTGCCGGGGTCGTGGTCGCCGTCCAGCCGGCCGGCAGCTGGGCGGTGAGCTCGGCGGAGCCCGGCGTGGTGGAGGACGCCCCGATCACGGCGCTGACGTCGGCGGCGGAGCCGGCCTTGACCGATGACGCGGTGCCCGCGGTCACCGAGAGGTGGGAGACCGGGGTGCGGGGGGCGGTGACGGTGAAGGTGTAGTCGCCGGAGCCCGCGGTCAGGGTCAGCGCCCGGTCGGTGGCCTTTCCGGTGGTCAGGCCCGGGGCGGACTGGGCGTGGCGGCCGCCGGCGTAGAGGGTGTGTCCGCTCTCCTTGACGGTGGATCCGGTGCCGCCGAGCAGCGGCAGTTCGATCGTGGCGGTCGCCCCGACCGGGACGACGGCATGGTAGGTGAGGGTGCTGCCGTCGCGCTGCCAGGAGCTCTTGACGGTGCCGCGGACGGTCTGCTGTTCGGCCGTCACATGGGTCAGGTCGCCGACGACGCTCGGCGCCAGGGTGAGGCTGCTGTACCCGGAGCCGCTGGTGCCGGGCTGGATGCCGGCGAGCTGCTGGTAGTACCACTGGCCGATGGAGCCGCCGAGGCCGATGTGGTCCTTGGAGGACGTGCCGTCGGGGGCCGTGGAGTTCGGCCACTTCTCCCAGATGGTGCCGGGGCCCTGCTCGACCATGTATCCGAAGCTGGGGGCGTCGTCGCGTTCGGCGATGGCGAGCGCCACGTCGTTGCGGTGGAAGGCGCCGAGTGCCTGGAAGACGTAGGTGGTGCCGACGAATCCGGTGGTGACGTGGTTGCCGTGTGCCGCGATGTCCTGGACCAGGCGGTCGAGTGAGGTCTGCTCGTGGCCCGCCGGGACGAGGCCGAGCACGAGCGGCATCGCGTAGGAGAGCTGTGAGCCGTTGCCGAAGACGCCGGTCGCGGCGTTGAAGTACCGCTTGAGGAAGCCGGTCCTCACCTGGTCGGCGAGCGCGGAGTAGTGGGCCGCGTCCGCGGTGTGGCCGGTGACGGCGGCCATCTTCGCCAGCAGGTTCGCGTCGAGGTAGTAGAAGAGGGTCTGGTAGTAGCTGTGCGGGGTGCTGACGGAGGCCAGCCAGTCGTCGCCCCACGAGGTCGGCGAGCCGACCACGATGTGGTCGGTGTCGCTGATGGTGGCGAGGTAGTCGACCCACGCCTTGACCTGGCTGTAGTTATCGGTGATCGGCTGCTTGCTGCCGTACTGGGTGTAGGAGTCCCAGATGATCTGCGGGTAGGCCGAGCCCCACGCCGGGTCGGTGGCCCAGCCCTGGCTGCCGTTGGTGGGGGCCACCGACGGGAGGCTGCCGTCGGCGTTGGCGCTGGTGACGATGTCGCCCAGCCACTTGTCGTAGAAGGACTGCATGTCGAAGTTGCTCATCGCCTCCTGGTCGGAGTCGCCGGCGTCGCCGAGCCAGCCGTGCCGCTCGCGGGTCGGGCAGTCCATCGGGATGGACTCGAGGTCGTTGAGCTGAGTCTGGGTGACCGCGTCCTGGATCTTGTTCAGCAGCGGGTTGGAGGTGCTGAACTGTCCGGTGGTGGGGACGTCGGTGTGGACGACCTGGGCGGTCACGGTGACCTTGGCGTCGTCGGGCAGCCCGCTGAGCTCGGCGTAGCGGAAGCCGGCATAGGTGAAGTGCGGGGTGTAGGTCTCGGTGCCGGCGCCGCTGAAGGTGTAGTGGTTGGTCTGCCGGGGCGGGTCGGAGGCGGAGAAGCTGATGTTGGTGGTGGAGACGTTGCCGTTCGCGTCGAGTATCTCGCCCTGGGTGATGTCGGCCTTGGTGCCGGCCGGCGCGGTGGCCTGGAGGGTGGCCCAGCCGGTGTGGTTCTGGCCGAAGTCGTAGACGCGCTTGCCCGCCGCGGGGCGGGTCTCCTTGACCGGCTTGAGGGTCTGCACGACCCGGGCCGGCGGGGAGACATCGGCCCGCAGGTCCGTCATGGCGTCGAGGACCGTGGTGGAGTGGGCGCCGTAGGCGCCGAGTTCGGCCAGCCGGAAGGTGCAGCTGGTGCCGATGCAGCGCAGTTCTGTGACGGTGACCCGGAGGTAGCGGCCGGTGACGTCGGTGCTGATGTCCACCGGTGAGGTGCCGGGGTTGGGCTGGTCGGCTCCGGTGCGGTCGGCGACGGTGGTCGCGGTGGCGAAGGACGGGTCGTCACTGACCTGGACCTTGTAGCGGACCGGGAAGCCGGCGCCGGGGAAGTCGCCCCCCGTGTCGTTGGTGGGCCGGGCCGGGAAGAGCCGGATGGTGCGCAGCTTCTGGTCGGAGCCGAGGTCGGTCTGCACCCACTTGGTGGTGTCCGGGGTCGACTCGATCGCCGAGTGGTAGCCCTCCGAGGCGTCGGTGGAGGCGTCGACGCCGTCGGTGAGCGCGGCCGGCGACCAGCCGGCGGTGGTCGTGGTGTCCAGGGCGGTGACCGGCTTGCCCTGGGCCAGGCTCCGCGGGTGCGCGGCGGGGAACAGCGCGTGCACCGGCGCCCAGGAGGAGTCGTCGTAGCCGGTGGTGTCCCAGCCGGGGGCGGCCTTGCGGGCGTCGTAGGTCTCGCCGTACCAGAAGTCCTCGCCGGTCACCGGGCCGGCCGAGGTCTTCCAGGACGGGCCGGTGCCGAAGGTGGCGGTGGATCCGTCGGTGTAGGTGACGTCGATCTGCGCGATGACCACCGGCTGGCCGCTGAACTGGCCTTTCGCCGTCATCAGGGCGAGGGTGTTGCGGCCCTTGTGGAGCTGCCCGGTGACGTCCAGGCCGCGGTAGAGGACCCGGGAGTTGTAGTCGGTGACCGAGGAGTCGAGGACTTCTGAGGGTTCGACCCGGGCGCCGTTGAGGTGGGGTTCGGCGATGCCCTGCGCGCCGAAGTACAGCCGGGCCCGGGCGACCGGCTTGGACACGTCGAAGTCGCCCCGGGTCAGCGCGCCGTCGTCGGTGCGCAGCCACCAGGCGGACCAGTCGGACGCGTTGAGCAGTCCGGTGTCGAAGGAGGCGGGCGCCGACCACGGGGAGGCCTTGCCCTGCTTGTTCCAGGTCCTGACCGACCAGGTGTAGGTGTGGTCGCTGACCAGCGCGGGTCCGGCGTAGGCCACGTCGGTGGAGTTCGCGGAGCGGACCCGGCCGGAGTCCCAGCCGGCTGCCCGGTGGTCGTCGCGGCCGGCCGGGCGGGGCTGGACGCGGATCTCGTACGCGGTCTGCGCCTCGGCGCGTCCCGTGTCGCGCACGGTCCAGGCGAAAGTGGGCCGGGTCCGGTCGAGCAGTACGTCCGACGCCTGCCCGTCGGCCCGCAGTTGGGCGGGGGCCAGGGGTGTGCCGGAACCTCCTCCCTGGTGTGACGGCTCGGCCGTGGCGACGGTGGGGACGGCCAGTGCCGTCGCGACGAACGCGGCGAGTACCACCGCCCGTTTCCGTTTGCCTCTTCGCTGTCCGGGTGCGGCCATGGTGACGCCTCCTCAGCACAAAAACGTTTCACTGCCCTGGCATGTCTTACCCGCCGCCCGACGCCTGGGCAATACTCAGGACAAAGATCGCCGCCCGCCAACTGCCCGGACACCGGCGCGACGTGGCGCAGATTTCGCCGTACTTACTGGCATTTCCGAGGAGTTGCCGCGAAAATTTGGTCCCGCATCATGGTTGCCGTTCCGGCCAGGGCGTCGATAGCGTGTGCCGCATCCAGGTGTGAATCATTTCAATCCACAGTGCGATGCCCGGCGGTCGTCCGCGCGCGCCGCGCCGTGGCAGTTCCTCAGGACGCCCCCCGTGTACCCCAGCCGCCAGGCGAGCCGCCGCGGCCTGATGAGGGTCGGCCGGGCGGCACCGTACCTACGCGAGCGGGAGCAAAGCATGGCGAACAGCACGGAGCAGGGCGGCGCGGGGCCGAAGCGGCGCGCGCTGCTGAGAGCGGGCGCGGCCACGGTGGCCGTGGCCGCGGGGATGCGCGGCACCCCGTCCGTGGCCGCGCCCGCGGACGGCGCCCCAGCGCTGCCCCCGGCCGGCGCCGCCACCGCGGACGGCGCTTCGCACGGCGGCGGCCCGGCGGCCCGCCGTGCGGCGCCTAGCGGACGGTGGGACACCTTCAAGCTGTCCCCCGCCGGCCGCACGGTCGTCCCGGTCGCGGTCCACACCACCACCGGCAGCGTCGGCAACCCCGCCTACCTGATCAAGAAGTCCGGCTCGGCCCACACCCGGCTGCGCGGCCAGGGCTCCTCGGTCACCCTCGACTTCGGCCGCGAGGTCGGCGGCCATGTCACGCTCACCTTCGGCGACACCTCCGACCCCGGCCAGAGCGTGGGCCTGACGTACTCCGAACTGTCCACCTACATCAGCACCACGGCCAGCGACGGCTCCAACGGCGGCTCGAACAACGAGCCCCCGGTCAGCTACTCGGCGGCGCCGGGCGGCCGGATCAGCACCCAGACCTCGGTGCCCACCGCCGGCACCGATGCGGCCGGCAACCCGGCGAGCCAGCTGCGCGGCGGCTTCCGCTATCTGACGGTGGTCAACCAGACGGCCGGGACGGTGGACATCACCGGGATCTCGGTCAACATCGCCTTCGCGCCCAACGTCGCGGACCTGCGGGCCTACCCCAACTACTTCTCCTGCGACGACGATCTGCTCACCCGCATCTGGTACGCGGGCGCCTACACCGTGCAGACCAACATCGTGGCGAGCAACCAGGGCCGCGTCTGGGGGCCGCCCGGCGTGGGCTGGAACAACAGCGCCAGGATCGGCGAGTCCGGCGACACGGTCCTGGTGGACGGGGCCAAGCGGGACCGTACAGTGTGGCCGGGCGACCTGGGCATCTCGGTGCTCACCGACTATGTCTCGCTGGGCGACCTGCAGACGGTGCGGAACTCGCTGCAGACCCTCTACAACCACCAGTCCGGCAACGGGGCCCTCCCGTACGCGGGTCCGGCGGTGAACTTCATCGGCAACTCCGACGCCTACCACCTGTGGACGCTGATCGGGACGACCTCCTATCTGCAGTTCTCCGGTGACATCGCGTGGGCGACGGCCATCTACCCCCAGTACAAGGCGGCGCTCGACTACATCACCGCCAAGATCGACTCCGACGGCCTGCTGAACGTCACCCAGGCCGCCGACTGGGCACGCGCCGACTCCGACGGGAAGAACCTGGAGGCCAACGCGATCATGTACCGCGCGCTGACCGGCGCGGGCCCCTTCGCCCGGGCGGCCGGTGACGCGGCGACCGCCACGGCCGCCGCCACGAAGGCCGCGGCGCTCAAGGCCGCCGTCGGAACCGCCGGCTACTGGGACGGGAGCGCCGGCCTCTACCGCGACAAGCCCGGCAGCACCCTCTACCCGCAGGACGGGAACGCGCTGGCGGTCTGGTTCGGCCTGGTGGACGACCCGGACCGGGCAGCCGCCATCAGCACGGCGCTGACCAAGCGGTGGACGTCCGTCGGCGCGCTGTCCCCGGAGAAGAGCGACTCCGCCGTGCATCCCTTCCCCGGCGGGATGGAGGTGCACGCGCACTTCGCGGCCGGCCGCAGCCGCAGCGCGCTCGACCTGATCCGGCTGGAGTGGGGCTACATGCTCAACGCCCCGCAGGGCACGGCCAGTACGTTCTGGGAGGGCTACCGGACCGACGGCACCTCCGACTACTCCGGTTCCTACATGAGCGCGGCGCACGGCTGGTCCACCGGACCGACCTCCGCCCTGACCTTCTGTCTGCTCGGCATCGCGCCCGCCGCGGACGGCAGCGCGACCTACCGGATCGCCCCGCAGCCCGGCGGGGTGGGCCGGGCCGAAGGGCAGCTGACCACCCCGGCCGGCGTCATCGCGGTGTCCTGGCGCGACCGCGGCCGGGGCGAGTTCGACCTCACCGCCGACGCTCCCGCCGGCGCGGTCGGTGAGATCGCCGTCCCGGTGACCGACGCCAGGTCCTTCGTGGTCCGGGTCGACGGCAGGACCGCCTGGGACCGCACCTCCCGCGCCTACGGGGCCCGCGCCGAAGCCGGTTCCGTGGTCCTCACCGGCGTCCCGGCCGGCAGCCGTACGGTGACGGTCCGCCGCCGCTGACCCGCCCCCGCGGGCGGCGCGGCCCACCCGGCCGGGCGCGCCGCCCGCGGACTCCCCGGCCGGAGCGGCCGGGCCGCCCACCGCGCCGCAGGCGCTACTTCGTGATGAAGGTCGTCCAGTCCGGTGACTCCCCCGGGTCCAGGTTCCGCAACCGCGCCAGCACCGCGGGGTCTTGGACGTCCAGCCAGTCGCAGAGCTCCTTGAAGGACACACAGCGCACGTCCTCGCGCTTGCACACGTCCTTGACGACGTCCTCGACGGCCTGCATGTAGATGCCGCCGTTCCAGGTCTCGAAGTGGTTGCCGATGAACAGCGGCGCCCGGCTGCCGTTGTAGACCCGCTCGAAACCGTTCAGATACCCCCGCCGGGTCTCCCGCTCCCACAACGGGTACTTCGCCGGATCCCCCTCGGTGACATCGCCGCCGGACTGGTTGTAGAGGAAGTTGAAGTCCATCGACAGCACCTGGAAGTCCTTCCCCGGGTAGGGCACCAGTTCCAGCGGGAAGTTCCACACCCCGTCCTTCTTCGCCGGCCACTGCTGGAAGTCACCCGGCGAGCTGGCGTCGTACCGCCAGCCCAGCGACTTCTCGGCGGGCAGCAGGTTGTCCTGCCCCTCCAGGCACGGCGCCCGGCCACCGACGAGTTCCTGGGCGTAGTCGAAGGGCAGCGGCGGGATGCCGGTGAAGCCGGTGTTGGTCTTCCAGTTCTGCACGAAGGAGTACGCCTGGGAGATCTCGCTCTTCCACTCCTGGGTGCTCCAGTCGAGGCCGGCGCCCTTGTCCGGGGCGCAGAAGTGGCCGTTGAAGTGGGTGCCGATCTCGTCGCCCTCCTCCCAGGCAAGCCGCAGCTGCTCCAGCGTCCACTTGATGTGCTGGTCCGTGGGGAAGTCGATGGCGGACGCGCCGGGCGCGTGCTGCGGGGGGTGGTAGAGGGTCCGCTTCGCCTTCGGGAGCAGATAGATCCCGCTGAGGAAGAACGTCATGTCGGCGTTGTTCGCCTGGGCGAGTTCGCGGAAGCGGGAGAAGTAGTGGTCGTCGTTCTCCAGCGCGCCGTCCCAGGAGAAGACCACGAACTGCGGGGGTTTCTGACCCGGTTTCAGTTTCTCCGGCGCCGGCTGCCCCGGCTGCGGCCCGGTGTAGGCGGTGGAGCCGTCGCCGATCACCGTGTGCGCGCGGGACGTCGCCGGGGCGGGGCCGGGCTTCGGCGCGTGCCGCACCGGGGTCTCCTTCGCCCGGGGGGCGGCACTGGACGCGCGGTCCGCCGCATCACCTCTCCCCCCGCCGGCCCCGACGGCCGGCACGCCGGTCAGGCACAGGGCCAGCAGGGCGCAGCCGACATAGGTGCGGCGTCCTGGGCGCGCCAGGGGGATGCGGATCCAGGAACGGGGCATGGAGAGACCTCTTGACGGACGGAACTGCGGAGTCCTCACCTTGCGGTCCACGGGTGATGATCACTGGACCGAACGGTCACGGAACCGTAACTGCCGCCGTACGCACGGCTGTTGACGGTGACCGTCAAGACCGCCCGGTGCCTGTTACAGATCTGTGGCGATCTCATCGCGGGACGGTCCGACGCTCTCCCTAGGCTCCAGCGGTCCTGGGCCCGAGGGCCCGGTGTCCGAATGACCAGCCAATGACCAACAAATGACCAGCAAATGACCAGCAGGGGACCGGAATGTTCGCGCGGCTGTTCACACCAAAGGGTCGGAGCGTGTGGCGGCGCCTGCGCCCGCGCTACCCGCGGCCGGGGCGCACCGGGTACCGCCGCTGGCTGCCGTCGCTCCGGCAGACGCTGCTCCTGTTCACCTGGGGGTTCCTCGCCCTGGTCGCCGTCATCGGCGTGGCCTACGCGCGCACCGCGATCCCGGCCGACCTCAACGCCGTCGCGGTCCAGCAGGACAACGTCTACTACTGGGCGGACGGCACCGAGATGGCCCGGGTCGGACCGATCGACCGGCAGACGATGCCGCTGGACCGTATCCCCTCCTCGGTGCAGTGGGCGGTGCTGGCCACCGAGAACGCCAACTTCTACAACGACCACGGTGTCTCCCCCAAGGGCATCGCCCGGGCGGTGACGAAGATGGCGACCGGCGGCGACGCGCAGGGCGGCTCCACCATCACCCAGCAGTACGTGAAGAACGTCTATCTGAACCAGGACCAGACGGTCTCCCGCAAGATCAACGAGATCTTCATCTCCATCAAGCTGGACGACAAGGTCAGCAAGAAGCAGATCCTGGAGGGCTACCTCAACACCAGCTGGTTCGGCCGCGGCGCCTACGGGGTGCAGCGCGCCGCCAAGGCGTACTACGGCAAGGACGTCTCCCAGCTGACCACCAGTCAGGGCGCTTTCCTGGCCGCGCTGCTGAAGGGCGCGGGGATGTACGACCCGTCCATCGGTCCGGCCAACCACCGCCGGGCGGTGGCGCGCTGGAACACAGTGCTGGACCGGATGGTGGAGATCGGCCGGCTCTCCGCGAAGGAACGCGCCACGTACAAGGTCTTCCCCGAACCGATAGCGCCGGCCGCCCCGCCGGGCCTGGCCGGACAGACCGGCTACCTGGTGGACACCGCGCGCAGTTACGTCTCCGCGCACAGCGGCATCTCCGACGCGCGGTTCGACCTGGGCGGCTACCAGATCTTCACCACCTTCGAGAAGCCGAAGGTGGACGCGCTTGCGGCCTCGGTGAAGCAGCAGCTGAGCACGCTGCGCCCGGGCACCCGGCCGGCCGACCGTGACGTCCGGGTCGGCGCCGCCTCGGTCGCCACCGACGGGCGGATCCTGGCCCTGTACGGCGGCCCGGACTACATCAAGCAGGGTTTCGACGACGCCAACATCTCCGTGGTGCCGGCCGGCCCGGCGTACGCGCCCTTCGTGTACGCCGCCGCCCTGCGCGACGGCATCGTGCGCGAACGCGGCGCCCCCCGCGCCCGGGTCACCCCGGACACGCCCTACAACGGCGACAACAAGGTGCCCGTGCAGACACCCGAAGGGCCGTACTGGAGCCGCAACGGGCAGATCGTCAGGACCGCCAACGCCGGCAACCGCTCCTGGGGCATGATCCCGCTGCGCCAGGCGGTGGCCGACTCGGTCAACGGCCCGATCGTGCAACTGGGCATGGACGTCGGACTCGACCGGGTGCGCCGGGCCTCGATCGACGCCGGACTGCTGCCCGACTCCGGCTTCGGGGAGCAGATCCCGGACTTCTCCCTGGGCACCTCCACGCCGAGTCCGATCCGGATGGCCGGCGCCTACGCGACCTTCGCGGCGGCCGGCACCCACACCGACCCGTACTCGGTGCTGCGGGTCACCCGCGACGGCGAACGGATCGGCCTCGAACAGCCCCGGGTCACCCATCCGTTCACCCCTAAGGTCGCCTCACAGGTGGACGGCGCACTGCGCCAGGCGGTCGGTTCGGGCGCCGCGAAATCCGTCGCGGCGGCCGGCCCCGGCCTGGCCGGCACACCGGGCACCGCGCTGGGCGACCGGGCCGGCTGGTTCGTCGGCTACGACCGGACGGTGGCGTCGGCCGTGTCCGTCTTCCGGATCGACCCCGCCTCCCAGGAGGTCCGGCCGCTCACCGGAATGGCCGGTGAACCCGGCGCGAAGGCGGCCGGCGCCTTCCCTGCCGCCATCTGGACCCGCTACATGGCGTCGATCCGCTGACCCGGTCCCCGCGGCACTCGCGGCGGCGGCCCCGCGGTGCCCGTATCGTCGTCCCGACAGGCCGACGAAAGGATTCGGGGTGGCTGACACACCGCAGGACACCGCTGGTGACGGGCACGTGGAGGTGGTCGACAACCCGGCCGAGCGGTTCTACGAACTCCGTGTCGACGGCGAGCCGGCGGGGGTGCTCGTCTACGAGTCGGCCGGCTCGCGCCGGGTGATCACCCATACGGTGATCCAGCGCGGCTTCCAGGGCCGTGGGCTCTCCGGGCGGCTGGTCCGGGCGGCGCTGGACGATCTGCGGGCCCGGCACCACACCGTCACGAGCTACTGCGAGGTCGTGGACCGGTTCATCGAGGCCCATCCGGAGTACGCCGACCTCATCGATCCGGAACAGCCGGGCGCCGGCCACAAGGGCCGCTGAGCGCGCGCCGGTTCGCGGAGGGGCGTCATCCCCCGTCCGCGAACCGGCGGCAGCGGCAGCGCGCGTCACTCGCGGCGGGACGCCGGGGCCGGCCGGCTCAGTACGCGTCGCCGTCGGTGTCCGGCACGATGTGGACGGCGGCCTCCTCGGCGGACGCCGCTCCCCCGTCGATGCCGATGTCCCGGGCCCAGTAGTCGGCTTCGGTACGGCCGAGACCGGTGTCCTCGCTGTCCCACGCGGTCAGCCGGCCGGCCCGTACGTCGCCGACCTCGCCGTCGATGAGTTCGCCGTCGGAGTCAGGGGAGTCGCCGAGGCCGTCCCAGTCCGCTCCGGCGTCGTCGTCCTTGAGTTCGCGGTCGAGCCGGTGGCCGAGGTCCTCGTGCGAGGCCGCCTCCCGTGCGGTGAGACCCCACTCGGCGACCGCCAGCGGACGCTCCACGGGTGAGTAGCCCTGGTCCTGGTAGCCGTCGGTCTCCTCGTCGTCCAGCCCCTCCTCGGGCGGAAGGAGACCGGGGTCGTCCGTACCGTCCAGGCCTATGCCGTCGTCCTGTGTGGTCATTGTCGGCCTCTTCCTTCGCTCTTGTTCGTTCTTCTTCGCCCTGCCCGGACGCCGGCACCGGGCCGGGCGGCCCGTGCTGCTGTCCGGCTCCCGCCACGACAGCACGACGGTACCGAAGCCGGGTCCGGATTCCACCCACCGGCCGGATCGGGCGGGCCGCGGAAGGCCCGCCCCCGGGGTGCCCGGATACGCTGCGGACAGACCCGCCGGGCGCGGCGGGGCGCGTCACTGACCCGTGCGGGGGCCGGAGCACCGGCCGCCGTCAGAGCACCTTCGAAGGCAGGCGGTCGTAGAACATGTCCGGTAATGAGCACGGTGTCGTCCTCGACGGGTCCCGGATCCTCACCCCCCGGCTGGTCCTGCGGCCGTGGTCGGTCGAGGACGCGGAGGCGGCGCTTGAGGTCTACGGGTCCGAGGACGTGACCCGGTGGCTGGCCCCGGCGATGACGCGTACCACCGATGTGGCGGCGATGCGCGAACTCCTCGGCTGCTGGACCGCGAACTGCGAGGTGCTGGAGCGTCCGGCGGGCCGCTGGGCGATCGAGCTGCGGGAGACCGGCGCGCTGATCGGCGGCACCGCGCTCCTCCCGCTGCCGCCCTACGGTGTCGACCTGGAGATCGGCTGGCAGCTCGCCAAGGCGGCCCAGGGCCAGGGCTACGCCGCCGAGGCGGGTCACGCGGTGGCCTACTACGCCTTCGACGCGGGCATCGACGAGCTCTTCGCGGTGGTACGGCCGCGCAACGAGCGCGGGGCGGCGACCGCCCGGCGGGTCGGCATGGAGTGGGTGGGCGAGACCGAGAAGTACTACGACCTGCGGCTGCAGGTGTACCGGCTGCGCAAAGGCGAGCTGGACACGTCGGGTCCCAAGCCGCGCTGAGCCCGTCGCCGGCGGGGTCGCGGTCACCCCCGGCGGCGCGCGATCACTGCGGCTGCGGCTCGTGCCGGTCAGCCCAGCGCTGGCCGTACTGCACCAGCGGCGCCAGGGACTCCATGAGGTCACGGCCCCGGTCGGTCAGGTGGTAGCGGACCTGGACCGGGGTGGACGGGATCACCTCCCGCTCCATGAGCCCGGCCGCCTGCAGTTCGCCGAGGCGCAGCGTGAGCAGGCGGTCGGAGAGCCCGGGGATCATCGCCATGAACTCCGTGAAGCGCTCGGCGCCGCGGGTCGCCGCGAGCAGGACGCCGGAGGTCCACCGCTTGCCCACCAGTTCCATCGCGGACGTCGCGCGGCGGCATTCCTCGTCGTCGATGTGCTGCCAGTCGGAAATCACTTACGAAAAGTAAGTCGCTTATCTGTCGCTTGTCAAGGAAGCCGGCCCGCCAGGACGCTGGAGCCATGCCCGATTACCGCCATCCGCTGAGCTTCGGATCCTTCATCACGCCGACGAACAGTCCGTCCGGTACGGCCCCGGCGCTCGCCCGGCTGAGCGAGCGGCTCGGCTACGACCTGGTGACGTTCCAGGACCACCCCTACCAGCCGTCCTTCCACGACACCTGGACGCTCATGACCTGGGCGGCCGCCGGGACCGAGCGGATCCATGTCGCGCCGAACGTGCTCAACACCCCGCTGCGCCTTCCGGCCGTCACCGCCCGCGCGGCGGCGAGTCTCGACCTGCTCTCCGGCGGGCGCCTCGACCTCGCGCTGGGCGCCGGGGCCTTCTGGGACGCCATCGAGGCGATGGGCGGCCGGCGTCTCACCCCGGGGCAGGCCGTCGACGCCCTCGGTGAGGCGATCGACATCATGCGCGGTGTCTGGGCCGCGGAGGAACGCTCCCCGCTGCGCGTACCCGGCACGTACCACCAGGTCGACGGCGCCAAGCGCGGACCGGCGCCGGCGCATGACATCCCGCTCTGGATCGGCGCGTACAAACCGCGGATGCAGCGGCTGGTGGGGCGCAAGGGAGACGGCTGGCTGCCCAGCCTCTTCGCACTGCAACCCGGCGATCTGCGCACCGGCAACGCGATCATCGACGAGGCGGCGGCCGGGGCCGGCCGCGACCCGCGGGAGATCCGGCGGCTGCTCAACATCTCCGGCTCCTTCACCGGAGACGGAACCGGCCCGCTGACCGGTCCGGCCGGCACCTGGGTGGAGGAGCTTCTGCCGCTGGTCCTGGAGGACGGGGTGAGCACCTTCATCCTGGCCTCGGACGACCCCGCGGTCCTCCAGGAGTTCGCGGAGGAGGTCGCCCCGGCGCTGCGCGAGGCCGTGGCGGCCGAACGCGGCGCGGGGGCGGCCGTCGGTACGGTCCGCGGCTCCGGTGCCCGCGCGAAGCGGCGTCCCGGCATCGACTACGACGGGCTGCCCGCGTCCCTGGCGGCGCGGGCGGTCGAGCCCGGCGACACCGCCTACGGACGGGTCCGGTCCACGTACATGCGCGGCGGGGCACCCGGGCTCGTGCTGCGGGTCCGCGACGCGGCCGAGGTGGCGGAGGCGCTCGCCTTCGCCCGTAAGCAGCCCGGGGTCCCGCTCGGCGTCCGCAGCGGCGGCCACGGGATCAGCGGGCGCTCCACCAATGACGGCGGGATCGTCATCGACCTGTCCGCGCTGAACACCATCGAGGTCCTGGACGAGGAGACCCGCAGGGTCCGCATCGGGCCGGGCGCCCGGTGGATGGACGTCGCCACCGCGCTGGCCCCGCACGGCTGGGCGCTCAGCTCCGGCGACTACGGCGGGGTCGGTGTCGGCGGGCTCGCCACCACCGGCGGGATCGGATGGCTGGTACGCGAACACGGACTCACCATCGACCATCTGCGGGCGGTCGACATCGTGCTCGCCGACGGCACGGCGGCCCGGGCGAGCGCGGAGGAGAACCCGGACCTGTTCTGGGCAGTCCGCGGCGCGGGGGCGAACTTCGGGATCGTGGTGGCGTTCGAGTTCGAGGTCGACGTCGTCGGTGACGTGGCCTGGGCGCAGCTGGTCTTCGACGCGAGCGACACCGCGCAGTTCCTGGAGTCCTGGGGCGCCGCGGTCGAGGCGGCGCCGCGCGATCTGACCAGCTCGGTGATCCTCGGCGGCCGGCGGCCCGGGCAGCCCGCGTACGCCCAGGTCCTCACGGTCGTCGACTCCGACGACCCGGACACCGTGCTCGACCGGCTCAAGCCGCTCGCGGCGGTCGCGCCGCTGCTGGACCAGTCGATCCAGATCGTGCCGTACGCGACCGTCATGGCCCACAACGTGCAGGGCGGGGACCATCAGGGGCAGGGCGAGCCGCACGCGCACTCCGGTCTGATCGACCACATCACGCCGGAGTTCGCGGCGCGGGCGGCGGACCTCATCGCCACCGGGGCGACCTACTTCTTCCAGATCCGCTCGGTCGGCGGCGCGGTGTCCGACGTCCCGGCCGGTGCCACCGCGTACCCGAACCGCTCGGCGAACTTCTCGGTCGCCTCCTTCGGCACGAATGCCTCGGGCCTCGACGAGCAGTGGGAGCGGCTGCGCCACCACTTCGACGGCATGTACCTCAGTTTCGAGACCGGCCGCGCACCGGAACTGGTCCAGCAGGCGTTCCCCGGCGAGGCGCTTGTCCGGCTGCGCGCCCTGAAGGAGAAGTACGACCCGGACAACGTCTTCCGCGACAACTTCAACATCCTGACCGGGGACGACGTGACACCGTCCCCCTGACATCCCCCTGACATTCCTCCGGCACCGCGGCGCCCACCGGGAAGCATCCGGCCGGGCGCCGCGGCGCGTTCCCGGCCGGGCGCCGACAGCGCAGCACACAGCGCCTAATGTGTAAGCTTGAGGCGTGAACATTAGCACCGGCGTCGAGGACTTCCAGTCCGCCGGCTTCCCCATGGGCGGCGAACCGCTGGTCGCGCTGGACCTCGCGGACACGCTGATCACCGTCGGCGACCCGCCGGCGGACCTGATCGCCGCACCCGCGGCCGGTGCGGCCTGGTGGGAGCTGCAGGCGCGGCGGCTGCCGCCGGGACCGGTGCCGGAACCGGTGGCGGTACGCCGGCTGCGGACGGCCGTGCGCGAGGTGCTCGACGCGCGCCTGGAAGGGCGCGCCGCCGATCCGGCCGCGCTTGAGGACATCAACGCGGCGGCTGCCTCGGCCCCGAGCAGCCCGCGCCTGGTGGCGGACGGGGACGGGCTGCACGCCGGGACCCGCTGGCACACCGAGTACGGCGGGAACGCCCGGCTCGCCGCGATCGCCGCCGAGGTGATCGCTCTGCTGACCTCCCCGGCCCGCGCCGAGCTGCTGCGGCGGTGCGCCAACCCGGACTGCTCGATGCTCTTCCTCGCCGAGAACCGGCGCCGCAAGTGGTGCACGGCCAACCTCTGCGGCAACCGGATCCGCGTCGCCCGGCACTACGACCGCACCCACAGGCAGGAGCAGCGATGAGCAGCAGGGGATTCCACGAGGGCGAACGCGAGGTCCAGCGCCGGGCCGGCGTCGAACACGACGCCGCCCGCCTCGAAGGCATGCTCCGGCCGGCCCTGCTCACCGGGGGCGCGGCCGCCTTCCTGGCACAGCGGGACCTGGCCGTCCTGACCGGCCGCGACCGTGCCGGGCAGCTGTGGGTCTCGGCCCTGCCGGGACACCCGGGCTTCCTCGACGGTTCCGGTACGACCCTGAGGGTGGGCACCGTCCCGGTGGGAGGCGACCCGCTGCACGACCTGCCGGCCGGCCAGGAGGTCGGGCTGCTGGCCATCGACCTCTCCCTGCGCCGCCGGGTGCGGGTCAACGGGACACTGACCGGCGTCGGCGCCGACGGCCTGGAGATCGACGCGGAGCAGGCGTACGGCAACTGCCCGCAGTACATCCAGCGGCGTGATCTCCGGCTCGGCGCGGAGCCCGGCCCGCCGCCGGGGACGGCTTCCCGCGCCCCGGGATTCACCGCCGGCCGGACCCGCCTCATCACCGCCGCCGACACCTTCTTCCTCGGCACCAGCCACCCGACCCGCGGCGCCGACGCCTCGCACCGCGGCGGCTCCCCCGGCTTCGTCCGGATCGACGGCGACGACCTGTGGTGGCCCGACTACGCGGGCAACAACATGTTCAACAGCCTGGGCAACCTCGCGGTGGATCCCGCGGCGGCGCTGCTCTTCATCGACTTCGGCACCGGGAGCGCGCTGCAGCTGTCCGGGACCGCGGCGCTGGAGTTCACCGCCCCCGGCGCCCCGGGCGACGACGGCGGGACCGGCCGGCGGGTCCGCTTCCACCCGGAGCGGTTCGCCGGCACCGCGCTCCCGCTGCGCGGCGCGCCCGGCGTCGGTTATTCGCCGTACAACCCGCCCCTGGCGGGCTGACCGCGGACGTTTTCCCCGCCGGCGTGGCAGTTGTCGGTCGCCCTCCGCACGCCCCGGCGATATAGCCTTGATCAGCAGGCGGGTCCTTGTCGATTCCACGCCAGGAGGCCGCACGATGGCGACGCTGCTCTCCCTCAATGTCGGAAAGCCCAAGGATGTGTCCTGGAGCGGCAGGACCGTTCACACCGGTATCTGGAAAGCCCCGGTCGAGGGCCCGCGCATGGTGCGACGGCTCAACATCGACGGTGACGGCCAGGGCGATCTGCAGGGCCACGGCGGGGAAATGCGGGCCGTGCTGGTGTATCAGGCGGATTCCTACGCGTACTGGCGCCGGCACTTCGGCCGCGACGATCTGGAATTCGGTCACTTCGGCGAGAATTTCACCGTCGACGGGCTGTCCGACGACGAGGTGTGCATCGGGGACCGCTATCGCATCGGCGACGCGGAATTCGAGGTCACCCAGCCGCGGGTCACCTGTTACCGGGTCGGGATGCGGCTGGGCGAGCCGTCCATGCCGTCGCTGCTGGTCTCCCACCACCGGCCCGGCTTCTACCTCCGGGTCATCACCGAGGGCGAGGTCCGGGCGGGCGACGAGATCACCCGGGTCCGCACCGGCCCCGGCGCGCTGAGCGTCGCCGCCATCGACGCGCTGCTCTACCTGCCGGACCGCGACCCGGAGATGATCAGGACCGCGCTGACCATCGAGGCCCTGAGCCCGGGCTGGCAGCAGTCCTTCCGTGAGCTGGCCGAGACCGCCGGAGCGCCCGGCGCGGCGGCCCCGAAGCCCGGCCAGGAGCCCTCGGGGTGGCCGGGGTTCCGCCGCCTGCGGGTCACCCGCATCGTGCCGGAGAGCAGCACGGTCGACTCGATCTACTTCGTCCCCGCCGACGGCGGTCCGCTGCCGCCTGCCAGGGCGGGCCAGTACCTGACCGTCCGGGTGTCCGACGCGCCCGCGCCGCCGCCGGTGCGCAGTTACTCGCTCTCCTCCGCGCCGGGCGCCGAGAGCTACCGGATCAGCGTCAAGCGCGAGGTCCACGGTCTGGTCAGCAATTACCTGCACACCCGGCTGCGGCCCGGCGCGCTGCTGGAGGCGGCCGCCCCGCGCGGCGACTTCGTGCTGGACACCGCGAGCGAGCGCACCGTCGTGCTGGTCTCGGCCGGGATCGGCGCCACCCCCGTACTCGCGATGCTCCACCATCTGGCGGCGGCGAAAAGCATCCGCCCGGTGTGGTGGCTGCACACCACACGCAGTCCCGACCAGCACGCCTTCGCCGACGAGGTGCGGGAGCTGCTGGCCGCGCTGCCCGACGCGCACGAGCACGTCTTCTACACCGCGCCCGCCGACCCGCGGCGCGCGCCGGTGCCTTCGGCGACGTACGGGCGGCTGACCGCGGACGCCCTCGCCGGGCTGGGCCTGCCGGCCGACGCGGACGCGTATCTGTGCGGGCCCGACGCCTTCATGACCGACCTGCGGACCGCGTTCGGCGATCTCGGTGTGCCCGGCGAGCGCGTCCACAGCGAACTCTTCGGCACGCTGGCCTCGATCAACCCGGGCGTCAGCGGTGCCAGTACCGCCGCACCGCACCAGCCGCCGGGGGAAGCCGGCACCGGCCCGCTGGTCACCTTCACCCGCAGCGGCCTGTCCACCCCGTGGTCACCGCGGTACGGCTCGCTGCTCGAACTGGCCGAAGCCTGCGACGTGCCCACCCGCTGGTCGTGCCGCAACGGCGTCTGCCACACCTGCACCACCCCGCTGCTGTCCGGGCAGGCGCGCTACTCCCCGGAACCGCTCGAACCCCCGGCGCCCGGTGATCTGCTGATCTGCTGCTCCGACCCCACCACCGACCTGGTGCTCGACCTCTGACGGCGCCCTCGGTTGCGCCGCACGGGGGTGTTCGGCGCTCCGATGCGGGTACGGCCCGGCCGGCGGCAGGAGAGCTGGTCTACCGTGGCCTGCGGACCGGACTGCTTCGGAAACCGCACACGCAAGGGATGGCACTGATGGAACTCGGGTTGCACATCGCCGACTTCACCTGGACGGGCGGGGCGCCGCGGCTGGGGGCGGACCTGGCGCGGGCGGCACGGGAGGCGGAAGCGGCGGGCATCGCCCGGCTGACCGTGATGGACCACCTGTGGCAGATCACCGGGGTGGGGCCGACCGAGCACGAGATGCTGGAGGCGTACACCACGCTGGGTTTCCTGGCCGCGCACACCGAACGGGTGCTGCTGCACACGCTGGTGACCGGTGTCGTCTACCGGGAGCCGGGGCTGCTGGCCAAGCAGATCACCACCCTGGACGTGCTCTCCGGCGGCCGGGGCGGCCTGGGCATCGGCGCCGCCTGGTTCGAGGGCGAGGCGAAGGGGCTCGGACTGCCGTTCCCGCCCACCGCGGAGCGCTTCGAGCGGCTGGAGGAGACGCTGCAGATCTGTCTGCAGATGTGGGGTGACGACGAGAGCCCCTACGAGGGGAAGCACTACCGGCTGGAACGGACGCTGAACGTGCCCGCGCCGCTCAGCTCGCCGCACCCGTATCTGCTGATCGGCGGCGCCGGGGAGCGCAAGACGCTGCGGATGGTGG
Source organism: Streptomyces sp. NBC_01476 (assembly GCF_036227265.1). NCBI lineage: Bacteria > Bacillati > Actinomycetota > Actinomycetes > Kitasatosporales > Streptomycetaceae > Streptomyces > Streptomyces sp. NBC_01476. Next base: position 816,891 of record NZ_CP109446.1, read on the forward strand.
CGCAGTACGCCGACGCGTGCAACATCTTCGGCGGCCCGGAGGCCGGGCACAAGCTCGATGTGCTGCGGGAGCACTGCCAGACCCTCGGCAGGGACTACGACAGCATCGAGAAGACCACCCTGCTGACCGTCAACCCCAGCACCACCCGGGAGGACCTGCTCACGCAGCTCAACGCGATGCGGGCGCTCGGATTCACCGTCACCTACATCTTCGGCTCGGAGATCACCGATCCGCGGATCACGATCGACCTGCTCGCCTCCGTCCTGCCGGACATCGCCGAGGACTGACCACGGCGTGGCCGCGGGCAACCGGGCCGGTCAGCGGTGCACGGTCTCCTGGAGCCGGACCCGGCCGCCGATGTCGATCGTGTCGTCGGCGCCCGGGGCGGTCAGGATCTGTGAGCCGCGGCCCTGGCTGATGTTGAGCGACCGGCCGAGCCGGTGGGTGAGCAGCAGCGCGGCGGCGCCGGTGGCCTCGTCCTCGTCGATGCCGTCGCCGCGGCCGGGGAACGCCCGGGCCCTGACCCGGCCGGCCGCCTCGTCCTGCCAGCTCCAGGCGTACACCCACTCCCCCGGCTCGGGCACGGCCAGCGCGTCGACCTCCTGCGCGGATCCGTACTGCCGCAGGGTGCGCGGCGGCGCCCAGCCGGCCTCGGCGGTGATCCAGGTGAACTCGCCGTCACCGCGGGCGAAGACGTCCCCGACGGCGAGTTCGAGTATCTCCACGTCCAGCAGCCAGGCCGCGCCGACCAGCGGATGTCCGGCGAACGGCAGCCGCAGCCCCGGGGTGTAGATCTCCAGCTTCCCGCGCTCCGGGTCGTCCACGAACACGGTCTCGCTGAAGCCGAGTTCCTTGGCGAGCGTCTGCCGGGACCCCTCGTCGGGGAAGCGCCGGCCGTCACGGACGACGCCGAGGGCGTTGCCGTGGTCGCCGGCGGGACCGCAGAAGACACGCAACACGTCGATGTCGGTGCGAGCGTTGTTCACAGGGGCATTGAAACAGGCGCCGGCGACACTCCCCCACCCCTCAGTGGCCGTGCGGACCCGACGTGATCCTCGTTACATGCCACGGCTTCGCCGGGCCTCGTGCCGGGCGTCGTCCGGCAGGTGCGGGCAGCCGCTGCCGCGCCGGTGACCGCGCAGGTGGGAGGGGGTGCGGGAAGTCGGTGGGCGGCGGAGGTTTGAGGTTCCGTTTGGCGGGTTCGCCGGGTGGGGCCGGATACCGGGGCGGGGGGCACGGGGGCGTGCAGAGGCGTGCGGGCGGCGCACGAGGGGCAGGCAACTCATGCGGCCGTGGACGCATTGCGAGCGGCCGACGCTGAGGAGGCAGTCATGATGTGGGCAAACCCTGCGGTGCTGCAGGAACTGATCGAGCGTTACGAACGGCTCACCGCGCAGGCCGAGGGCGGGGGCGCGACACCGCAGGTGACCAGCCAGTTGCGGGACACCGCCTACACGCTGTGCGTGTCCACCGGTACGCGGGACGTCGAGGCGGCGCTGCGTGCCGCGCGGCGCAGGCTGGACGGTGCGGAGGAGGCGGGAGGGCACAGCACGGCGGGCGCGGTCTGAACGGTCCCGCGGTACCGGCGCCGTCGGCGGCACCGCGAGGCCGGAGGCACCCGGGGTGGTCTCAGCCGGTCTCGGTACCGGTGATGGGGGCGGTGACGTGGGTGGTGACGTGGGTGGTGACAGGGCCGGTGACAGGGCCGGGCGGGGTCTTCGTGGTGGCCTTCGCCATCAGCCAGGAGAGGGTCCACGTGCCCGGGCCGGTGATGGCGAGCAGCAGGAAGCTCCAGCAGAAGACGACCGAGAGTTCACCGCCGTTCTGGATCGGCCACACCGCGTGTTTCTGATGGACGGTGAAGTAGGCGTAGGCCATGGAACCGGAGCTGATCACCGCGGCGACGCGGGTGCCGGTCTGCCCGATGCCGAGGAACACCAGGATGCCGCCGGTAAGTTGGATCAGGCCTGCCCACCAGCCGGGCCAGGCGCCGACGGACGGCCGGTCGCCGTCGCCGCCGAAGGCACCCAGGACGGTCGAGGCTCCGTGGCAGGCGAAGAGCAGGCTGATCACCATGCGGTACAGCGACAGGACGGATGGGCTGGCGTCGTCAAGTCTCTTGCCGAGGTCTGACACAGGTGACACGGGATCTCCTAGGAGTCGGGTGCGGCACTGGCTCGGACGGACGGGACGACCGGCCCGAACGGAAGGAGGGCTTCCGCCGGGTGACGGTCCGTGCGCCACTGAGTACGGAAGCGGGACCCGTGGTGTTCAAGTGACAAGAGTTGATTTCCGGCCATCCTAGAGCGGCCGTCTTCGGCCACCGGGCGAGCGGATCTGTGCGGCGAGTCGGCCCGCGCCTGCCCGCGTTTCGCTTTACGGGCGCCCAGCCGGGCTCCGTCAGCCGGGATCTCCGTCAGCCGGCGGCCGCACGCGGATGGCGAGGCACCTCGCCGGTGAGGTCGATGCGGACACCTCGCTCCACCGAAGTGCCACGTGCCCGCCGGCTCGCCCGAAGCGGGCGCGGTGGCTGCCGCGGCTCCGGGCGCTCAGCTCTCCCCGGTCCGCCCGGCGAGGAGGTCACCGGCCTCGGTGCGGCGATAGACCACGCGCCGGCCGACTCTGGTGCCGGCCACGAGACCTGCCTCGCGCAGTACGGCCAGGTGACCTCCGACGGTGCCGAGCGACAGTTGGAGGTGGGCGGCGAGTTCGCTGCTGGTCCCGGGGCGCTCCAGCTCGTGCAGGATCGCCGCGCGGCCTGCGCCGATCAGCCGCCCCAGGGCCCCGCCCGGGACCGGGTGCGGCGAGGCCGCGGCGGACCCGCGGGCCGGGTAGACCAGTGCGTACGTCGCCGGCGCGCGCTCGCACAGCCACGTGCCCCTCGACACGGCGGCGACCGGCACGAACAGCATGCCGTCCTCGCCGACCACGCGGTCGGGGGAGCCGTGGTCGCTGAAGCGGATCGCGTCGGTGCCGGCCCAGGCGCTGCGGCGGCTCATCTGCCGCAGCGCGCGCGGCCAGCCGTAGGCGGCCAGCAGCCCGGCCCGGTAGGTGATGTCCCGTTCCAGCAGCGCCCGGCGGCGTGGCCAGTCGGGGGCGACATGAGCGGTCCAGGTGGAGCGGAACAGGTCCGCCGTCCTGGCGGCCCAGGCGCGGCCGGTCAGCCAGCTGTCCAGGTCGTGGGTCTTCCAGCTGTACGCCACCGACTTCTCCAGCTCGGCGCGTACCTGGTCGTCGGACATGCCCGCCACGTACGGGAGTTCGCTCTCCAGGGCGGTGCGCATGCCGCCGGCCGGCGGAGGCGTGACGTGACCGGGCAGCCATTTCGTCGAGCCCAGCAGTCGCACCATCCCGCCGGCGAAGGGGTCGGCGTCGAGGGCGGCGCGGAAGGCACCGTGGTGGCGGGCGTACCAGGCGGCCGGCCACGGGTCGCCGTACGGCGCGTCCAGAGCCATCATCGACGCGAGCGTCTCGGCAAGCGGCGACAGGGCGAACCGGGACCGCGACAGGGCCAGGGAACTCATCCGCAGCAGTGTCACCTTCCGCCTCCCGACCTCGGCGCCCGACCTTTCACCGCCCGACCTCGCCGCCGGACCTTTCACCGCCCGACCTCGCCGCCGGACCTTTCGCCGCCCGACCTTTCGCCGCCGGACCTTTCGCCACCCGCCGAAACGATAGTGGCCGCCCCCGTGCCGTCAGCAGACTCCGGCCCGTGCACCCACCCCTCACACCGCCCCGGCCCCTCCCGCCGCTCGGAACCGCTGCGCGCGGGGACTTCCGCTGGTTCCTCGGCGCACAGTCGGTGTCGCTGCTCGGCACTGCGCTGGCGCCGGTCGCGCTGGCGTTCGCGGTCCTCGACGCCTCCGCGGACCCCGGCGACCTCGGGGTCGTCCTCACCGCCCGCATGGTGCCGCTGCTGGTGTTCCTCCTGGTGGGAGGCGCCACCGCCGACCGTTTTCCGCGCCGGACGGTGCTGGTGACCGCGAACCTGGGCGCCGCGCTCACCCAGGGCGGCGTGGCCGCGCTGCTGCTGACCGGCCGCTACGCCCTGCTGCCGGTGGCCGTACTGGAGTTCCTGGGCGGTGTGCTCGCCGCCTTCACCACGCCGGCCCTTCGCGGCATCGTGCCGCACCTCGTCCCGGGGGACCGGATCCGGCAGGCGAACGCGGTGCTCGGATCGGTGCGCAACGGCACGAAGGTCCTCGGCCCGAGCCTGTCGGCCCTGCTGGTGGTGGCCGTGGGCGGCGGCCCGGCCATCGCCTTCGACGCGCTGACGTACCTCCTCGCGGCGGGGTGCCTCACCCGGATGTCACCGCTTGCCCGGCCGGCCGGGGCCGGCCGTCCGCCGGGCCTGCTCACCGGCATCAGGTACGGCTGGGCGGAGTACCGCCGCATCCGCTGGGTCCGCTCGGTGTCCCTCTGCTTCTGCGTGATCAATCTGGTGCAGGTCGGCAGCTGGCAGATCCTCGGCCCGGTGCTCACCCGGCAGGCCGACGGCGAGGCGGCCTGGGGGTTCGTGCTCAGTGCCCGCGGCGCGGGTCTGCTGGTGATGAGCGCGCTGATGTACCGGCTCGCGGTCCGGCACCTGTTGCGGGTGGTCCTGCCGGCGGCCGCGCTCGGCGCGCTGCCTCTCCTCGCGCTGGGCGCGCGCCTGCCCGCCCCCTGGCTGGTCGCCGCCGCCTTCACCGCCGGCCTGGGATCCTGCGCGGCGGCCGTCGGCTGGGACACCTCGCTGCAGGAGCACGTCCCGCCGCACGCCCTGTCGCGGGTGTCGTCCTTCGACGACCTGCTGTCCTACCTGGCCATCCCTGTCGGCCAGTTGAGCGTGGGGCCGCTCGCCGCGCGCTTCGGTGGCTTCCGGGTGACCGCGGCGGCCGGCGTCGTGCTGGCCGCCGCGGCGCTGGCCCCGCTGGCTTCCGCCGCGGTGCGCCGCCTGCCCCACGCCCAAGGGGTCCAGGACCGGCCGGCCGCGGCGACCGGCCGCGACGACGGCGCCCCGGCCGGGCCGGACCGGCCTACGCGGCCGTCGCGGCTTCGGCGGTGGAGCGGGCGAGGTGGTCGCGGGCCACGGCGAGGGCGAGGCCGGCATGGCGGGTGCCGGTGCTGAGGCAGAGGGTGTGGGCGGTGTCGCGCAGCTTGGCGAGGAGCTGGGGCTCGGGCGGACCCGCGAGCTCCAGCTGACGCAGCCGCTCGTAGCGTTCGACGAGCGTCCGCAGTGTGGTGGGGCTGGCCCAGATCATCTCTGCCTCCCATGCGTGGCCGCCCGCCGGCTTCGTATACGGCCACCGGGCCGTCTGCCCGGCCGCCGCGCGTCCACGCACCGGAGTGGGCCGGATCACAGGCCGGATCACAAGCGGAGCGTCGTCGGACCCGCGGAACGCCGGAGGACGTTCAGGTCCCCATTGCGCCGCACCATCATGTCCACGGCCGGAACACGGCGCAGCTTCTGGACAGATGGGGCCGGACGGTCGGATGACGGCTGCGCCACCGCGCCCGGTTCGGATGAGAACAGGCATACGGGTACGAGCTGAGGCATGATGACCGCATGGCAAGCGACGGGGGAGAGACGGCCCCTTCCTCACCGCCGCGCGATGTGGTCGCGGACCGGTACCGCATCACCGGACGGCTGGGCCGCGGTGGCATGGGCACCGTGTGGCGGGCCACCGACGAACTGCTGTGGCGGCAGGTCGCGGTCAAGGAACTGCACCTTCCCGGCGAGGGTCTGAGTCCGCGTCAGATCGGCTTACGGCGCGAGCGGGCGCTGCGCGAGGCCCGCACCGCCGGGCTGATCCGGCACCCGCACGTGGTCGTGGTGCACGACGTGGTCGAGCACCAGGGCCACCCGTGGATCGTGATGGAACTGATCGACGGCCGGTCGCTGGCCGACATCCTGGAGACCGAAGGACCCCTGCCCCCGCGCGAGGCGGCCCGGGTGGGGGCGGCAATCGCGGGCGCGCTGCGCGCCGCTCACGAACAGGACATCCAGCACCGGGACGTGAAGCCCGCGAATGTGCTGATCGAGCGGAACTCCGGCCGGGTGGTGCTGACCGACTTCGGCATCGCCCGGGTGCCGGGCAGCGGCACCATCAGCGAGACCGGCGCCTTCATCGGCTCCCCCGAATACACCGCGCCGGAGCGGATGTCGGGGCGCGGCGCCGGTCCGGCCGCCGACCTGTGGTCGCTGGGCGCGCTGCTGTGCGCCGCGCTGCACGGGGAGTCGCCGTTCCGCCGCGACTCGATCGGCGAGATCGTGCACGCCGTCGCGATCGACGCGTTCACCGCGCCGAAGGAGGCGGGCCCGCTGCTGCCGGTGGTGCTGGGCCTGCTGGAACGCGATCCGGAACGGCGGATGGACGCGGTGACGGCGCGGCGGCTGCTGGGGACCTACGCGGAGACCGGGGAGGAGCCGGCCGCCCCCGTCGCGGAGCCGGCGGTCCACCAGCGGGCGGCCCGGGAGCCGGCCGCGGTAGCGCGGTCCGAAGCCGCGGCGGAGCCGGGGCCGCGCGAGAAGCCCGGCACGTCCGCCGCCCCGCAGGGCCCGCCCCCTCAGGAGTCCGCAGGCGACCGCCAGGTCCCGGCCGTGCTGCCGGACGCGGGCCCCGCACCGCACCGCGCCCGGGAGCGGCGCCGCGGCGGCGGTCTCCAGGTGGCCGCGGTCGGCGCCCTCGTCGTCCTCGCGGTGAGCGCCGGCGCGGCGGCGGCCTTCCTGCTGAGCCGGCAGCACTCGGGCGACGACGCGGGAGCGCCGCCGGCCACCGCCTCTCCCCCGCCGCCGACGGGCGGTTTCGCAGCGCCGCCCGGCGGCTATCCGCCCCCGTGGAGCGGCGACGGACCGCCCACCCCGCCACCGGACGGCCAGGGACCGCCGCCGGGGGCGTCCGGCGCACCGCCGCTGCCGCCGGGCTTCCAGCGCGTCACCGACCCGGCGGGCTTCTCGGTGATCCTGCCGCCCGCCTTCGCGCGCGACGCCCGGCCGCCGGACACGTACTACTGGTCCCCCGACCACTCCGTCCGGTTCGCCGAGCGCACCTCGCGGCCGGATCCGCACGGCCCGTACGCGGCCCTGCGCGCCCGGCATCTCGCCGGCCCGAGGACCTATCCCGGCTACCGGGACGCGGCGGTCACCAGGACCCAGCAGCACGGACAGCCGGCCGCGCTCTGGGAGTTCACCTCCACCGACGCCGGGGCGCGCCGCACCTTCGAGCTGTGCTGGACCGAGCACGGCCGGATGTACGACATCGCCCTGTCGGGACCGGCGGCGAATGCCGGGCGGGCCCGGAACACCTTCGCCATCGCCCGGGGCACCTTCCAGGCGGAGTGACCCCCGAGCGGCCGGGGGCCGCAGGGTGCGGGTATTTCAGGGGCCGTTGTCGGTGGGCGGCGCTAGCGTGGGAACCACCGACCCGGGGAGGGGACATGGGGTTTTCCGGTGACTTCGTCGTGGCCCGCAGCGACCAGCCGCTGCTGGAGCTGCCGCCGTTCGCCGCGGGCGCCGTGTGCGGGACGTGCGGAGGCGACGACTGCTCAGGTCCGTACGAGGTCCGGCCGGGAGGCTGGCAGACCCTCCGGATCCAGCACGGACCGATGACGGACGACGTGCCGGCCTGGCTGGACACGCTGGCGGCGGCCACCGGCGCCCCCGCCCTGCTGGGCCGGGTGGCGGACAGCGGCCTGTGCCAGGTCTGGGGGACGGCGGTCTCCGGGGCTTCCTGGACCACCTTCCTCGATCCGGTGCTGGCCGCGCGGCACGGCATACCCGTCCCGGACGCGGCCGAAGTGCCCCGCACCGCGCGGCGGATCGCCGCCTGGGCCGCGGAGGCGGGGTGCGCCGCTGATCACGGCGCCCTGCTGTCGGTCCTGACCAGGCGGGCCGATCCGTTCGCGGCGGACCTGTTCCGCGAGCTGGTCGACGCCTGCGGGCTGCCCCCGGCCGGCCCGGGCCCGGCGGCTGCCGGCGAGCCGGACGTACCCGCCCACCCGGGTCACCGCGCCGACCCGCGCGTCCCGCGGGGCGCCGCGCTGGAGGCGGCCGTGCTGCGGCTGGCACACGACCGGCACCTGGTGCTGGAGTGCGCCACCGACCTGCAGTGCTACGCCCAGGTCTGGCTGCGGCCGGACGGGACGTACCAGCTGGAGTACCGGGACCGCAGCCCCGCCGAGCACTACTGGACCCGGACCGGCTCCGTGGAGGAGGTCATCGCCGCGCTCACCGGCTGGGTGGCGGGCGAGGTGGCCTGGCGCGAGTCCTTCCAGTGGGCCTCGCTGGCGGGGTGGTTCACCGAGGAGCCCACGGCGTGAACCGGAGGGCCGCGGCTATCCGGTGACCCGCACCGTCCGTACGGTCACCCCGGCCGCGGCCAGCGCCTCGGTCTCCTCCTGTGGCGCGCCCTCCTCGGTGACCACGGTGTGCAGGGCGGTGGCCGGCGCGACGAAGGCGAGGGCGGTGCGGGAGAGCTTGGCCGCCTCCGCGACGGCGATCACCCGGCGGGCCGAGGTGATGGCTGCCCGCTTCGTGGCGGCCTCGGCCAGGTCGTAGGCGGTCAGGCCGTCGGCAGCGGTCAGGCCGCAGCAGCCGAGGACCGCGGTGTCGAAGCGCAGCGCCGCGAGCGACGCCTCGGTGAGGGGTCCGGTCAGCGCGAGTTCCCCGGGGCGGGGCTCGCCGCCGGGGACCAGCAGCCGCATCCGGGGGGCGCCGGTGAGGGCGTTGAGGGCGTGCAGGGAGAGCGGCATGACGGTCAGCCGGCGGTGTTCCAGCGCGCGGGCGACCTCCAGGCAGGTGGTGCCGCTGTCGATGAGGACGGTCTCGCCGTCGCCGATCAGCCCGGCCACCTCGGCGGCGATCCGGCGCTTGGCCGCCAGTCCCTCGGTGGCACGCAGGGCGAAGGGCGGTTCCTCGCCGCGCAGCATCAGGCTGCGGGCGCCACCGCGGTAGCGCTCCAGCACGCCCTGGTCGGCGAGGAGTTCCAGGTCGCGGCGGACGGTCATCTCCGAAGCGCCGGTCATGGCGGCCAGCTCCGTGACGCTGAGCCGGCCCGCCTCGCCCACGGCCTCGGCGATCCGCCGGTGTCGTTCGGTGCTCACCATGCCGCCCATTGAAGCACCGAATGCGCCCGACCAAACACCAGGATTGTTCAAAAAGAGCCTTAACGAACAGCACCAGTGTTTGTTATGTTCGCCGGCATGCAGAGATCCCTCCGTGCCGCGCGGATCGCCACCTTCGCCTACTTCGCCCTCAACGGGCTCGTGCTCGGCATGTGGGTGGTCCACATCCCCACCATCGAGCACCGGGCCGGGATCAGTCACGCGGTCCTCGGCTCGCTCCTGCTGCTGCTCGGCGGCGGGGCCTTCGCGGGCATGCAGCTGGTGGGGCCGCTCGCCGACCGCTTCGGCGCCCGTACGGTGGTGCCGCTCAGCGCCGCGCTCTGCTCGGCGGCGGTGGTCCTGCCCGGCCTCGCGCGCAGCGGCTGGACCCTCGGTGCGGCGCTGCTCGCCCTGGGCCTCGGCAACGGCTGCCTCGACGTGAGCATGAACGCGCACGCCGTCCAGGTGGAACACGGCTACCGCCGGCCGGTGATGTCCTCCTTCCACGCCGTCTACTCGCTGGGCGCGGTCGCCGCGTCCCTCGTCGGCGCCCGGACCCTGAGCTGGGGATGGAGCGCGCCAGTGACGCTGGGCGGCACCGCGCTGGTGGGCATCGCGGCTGCCGCGGCAGCCGCACCGGCGTTGCTGCCCCGCGCGTCGTCGCCCGGCAAGCCCGGCAAGCCCGGCGAGGCCGGCGAGGGCACCGCCGCGGAGGGTGCGCCGCGGACGGCCCGGCGCCGCACCCCGCCGCGGATCTGGGGGCTGGCCGCGATCGCGCTGATGGTCATGCTCTGCGAGGGCGTCGCCAACGACTGGAGCGTGCTGTCGGTGCGCGACGTGCTGGACGCGTCCGCGGCCACCGCCGCCCTCGCCTACGGCGCCTTCTCGACCGCGATGACCGCGGGCCGGTTCGTCACCGACCGGGTGGCGGCCCGCTTCGGCCCGGTCGCCGTGGTCCGCTACGGAGCCTCGACGGCGGCGGCCGGCATGGCCGCGGTGGTCTGCTCGCCCTGGATCCCGCTGGCGCTGGCCGGCTGGACCGTCTTCGGCATCGGCCTGTCCGGCTGTGTGCCGCAGTTGTTCAGCGCGGCCGGGCACACCGACAAGGACGCGGCGGGCGCCCATGTCTCCCGGGTGGCGGGGCTCGGCTACCTCGGCATGCTGGCCGGCCCCGCGATCATCGGCGCCCTGACCCGTCTGATGCCGCTCAATGTGACGTTCCTGCTCCCGCTGGGCTTCTGCGTCATCGCCGCCGCGGCCTCCGGTCTGGTCGGTGTGCCCTCCCCCGTCCACGACCTCGACCGGCCGGAGCGGGCGCGGACCGCACCGACCACCTCCTGACCGGCCACCGGGCGGTCAGACCGGGACCGGCGCCGCCTTGGCCGCCTCGACCGTCGGATAGACCTTCAGCACCTGGTCCATGCCCACGATGCGGATCAGCCGCTCCAGTACCGGACGCGGCGCGGCGATCCGCAGATCGGTCTGGCGGCCGACGGAGAGCAGCACGCGCAGGAAGCTGGAGTCGCCGAAGGTGATGCCGCTCGCGTCGAGCACCACGGCCGGTCCGGCGAGGGCGGCCCGCTCCAGCTGGAGGGTGAGCGGCAGGAGGTTGTCCAGGTCGAGTTCGCCCTGGGGAACAATTACCTCGATGTCGGTGGCGGCGGTCTGCGACGCGCCGGCACCCTCGTTGATCGTCATGCGCGGGAGTCTGCCCCGGGACCGGGAGTTCAAAAGAAGCGGCCGGGTGTTCGAAGCGCCTCTTGATCGCCGCCCGGCCCTCGGCTTGGCTGGGGGCGGCGTCCCTCACCGCGGGGGGCCGGAGAGGCGGGGTGGCCGTGCGGGAAGAGCACGAGTTCTTCGATACGGAGCAGGTGCCGTGGCGTGACGCCGCCGGGTCGCCGGGGGTGAGTGAGCGGGTGCTGTCGTCCGGGCCCGACCCGGCGGTGGAGCTGACCCGGCTGGCGAAGTGGGCGCCGGGCCTGGACACCAGCGCGGCCGGGGTGATCCGGCATGCCTTCTTCGAGGAGGTGTACCTGCTGGCGGGCGAGCTGGAGGACCTGACGCTGGGCGTCACCTTCGGCCCCGGTCACTACGCCTCCCGGCCCCCGGGCATGCCGCACGGCCCGTACCGGACCACGACGGGCTGTGTGATGTTCGAGCTCCGCCACCCGGCGACCTGAAGAGCCCGGCCCCGCGGCACCGGCCCCCACGGTGCCGGGGCCGCAGAGCCCGGTCCCCGCGGCGCCCGCCCGCCCTCGATGCGCGTTCCGGCCGCGGTGGCGTGACCATGGAGGGAGCGGGGGACCACGGCAGACGGGACCTCACCATGAGCGCAACCGAGCACCTGGTCGGCGAGGACTACCTGCCCGTGGCGGAACACGGGCTGATCGGCGATCTGCGGACGGTCGCCCTGGTGGGCACCGACGGGCGGATCGACTGGTTCTGCGCGCCCCGCTTCGACTCACCCAGCGTCTTCGGCTCGCTGCTCGACGCGCGCAAGGGCGGGCACTGGACCATCAGCCCGGTGTGCCGGCAGGCGACCCGGCAGCAGTTCTACTTCCCCGACACCAACATCCTGATCACCCGCATGCTCACCGAGGACGGCATCGTGGAGATCCAGGACTTCATGCCGGTGGTCCGCGCCCATGACGACAACCACCGGCAGCGGCTGGTGCGGCGGGTGGTCGGGGTCCGCGGCCGGATGCGGCTTGACGTGGAGATCGCGCCCCGCCTGGACTACGGCCGGGCCCGGCACGAGACCGTGCCGCTGCCCTCCGGGGTGCGGTTCCGCGGGGACGCCCTCAGCGTCACCGTGCACAGCGACGTAGGGCTGCGGGTCGAGGGCGACAACGCGTGCGGGCGGTTCCTCATCGAGGAAGGGCAGTCCCTGCTCTTCGTACTGCACACCGCCGACCCGGCCGACCCCGGGGCCGTCGACCAGGAGACCGCCGAGGCGAGCGGGGTGGACGCCGACGCGGTGGACGCGCTCTTCAGCGCCACCGCCGCCTTCTGGCACACCTGGCTGCGGCAGTGCACCTACCGCGGGCGGTGGCGGGAGATGGTGCAGCGCTCCGCCCTGACCCTGAAGCTGCTCACCCACGAGCCCACCGGCGCGATCGTGGCCGCGCCGACGCTGGGACTGCCCGAGCACGTGGGCGGCGAGCGGAACTGGGACTACCGGTACGTCTGGATCCGCGATGCGGCGTTCTCGCTGTACGCACTGCTGCGGCTGGGGTTCACCGACGAGGCGAAGGCGTTCACCCAGTGGCTGACCGCCTGTCTGCGGAACGTCGGCGACGGCGAGAACGGACCGCTGCGGGTGCTGTACTCGATCGACGGCCACGCACATGTGCCCGAGCAGACGCTCGACCACCTGGAGGGCTACCGCGGTTCACGGCCGGTACGGATCGGCAACGACGCGGCCGGCCAGCTGCAGCTGGACATCTACGGCGAACTCATCGACTCCATCTACCTCTTCAACAAGTACAGCGTCGGGATCTCGCACGACAGCTGGTCGGACCTGTGCGTCATCATGAACTGGCTGCTGGAGCACTGGGACAGCCCCGACGAGGGGATCTGGGAGACCCGGGCCGGTCAGCAGCACAACACCTACTCCCGGCTGATGTGCTGGGTGGCCGTCGAGCGGATGATCAGGATGGCCCGGCAGCGCGGGCTGCCGGGCGACCTCACCCGGTGGGCCACCGCCCGGGACCGGATCTACCACCAGATCATCGACCGCGGCTGGAACCCCGAGGCGGGCACCTTCGTACAGCGGCTGAGCGACGGGAGGGGCGAGCCGCCGCGGGTGGTGCTGGACGCCGCGCTGCTGCTGCTGCCGATGGTGAAGTTCCTCTCCCCCGACGACCCGCGGTTCCGCACCACCATGGACGCGATCGCCGGCCAGCTGGTGATGGACAGCCTCGTCTACCGCTACGACCCCACCATGTCGCCGGACGGCCTCAACAGCCCCGAGGGGACCTTCTCCATCTGCTCCTTCTGGTGGGTGGAGGCCCTGACCCGCACCGGCCAGATCGCGCGGGCCCGGCTGGCACTGGAGAAGACCTTCACCTACGCCAACCACCTGGGCCTGTACGCCGAGCAGATCGGGATGACCGGCGAGCACCTGGGCAACTTCCCGCAGGCGTTCACCCACCTGGCGCTGATCAGCGCGGCGACCAATCTGGACCGGGCCATGCCGTAACCTGCCGTCCCGGCCGGCCGCGCTCGCGCCGGCATGCGGCCGCGATCAGCGGGAAGGCCAAGCCGTGGCGCCACCGAAGATCGCGCCGACGGGAGCTGTGACCGATGACGCGTACCCGCGCCGATGCGCCGACCAGGCATCCCCGCCACGAGCGCCGGGGGGAGGCGCGGCTGCCGGGGGTGCTCGCGGTCCTCGTCGCGGTCGCGCTGTACGTGGCGCTGCCGCAGCGGCTGCTGATCGCGCCCCGCTTCGTACTGCCGGCCCTGGAACTCCTGCTGCTGGTCCCGCTGGTGGCCTTCAACCCCCGCCGGCTCACCCGGCAGACCCGCACCACCAGGGTGCTCTCCCTGACGCTGGTGTTCGTCGTCGCCGCGAGCAATCTGGTGGCGCTCGGCCTGCTGATCCGCGATCTGGTGTCGCCCGGTGTGGAGGACGGCGGGTCACTGCTGGTGGCCGCCCTCCAGGTGTGGCTGACGAATGTGATCGTCTTCGGGCTCGCCTTCTGGGAACTGGACCGCGGCGGTCCGGTGAGCCGGACCCAGGCGGCCCGGGCCGATCTGCCACTGGCCGACTTCCGCTTCTCGCAGGACGAGAACCACGACGCGGTGGAGGAGGTCGCGGACGGTGCGAGCGTCAAGTCCGACTGGGTGCCTACGCTGATGGACTATCTGTATGTGTCCGTCACCAACTCGACCGCCTTCAGCCCGACCGACACGATGCCGCTGTCGACCCGGGCGAAGCTGCTGATGAGCGTGGAGAGCGTGTCGGCGCTGACGACGTCCCTGCTGGTCGTCGCCCGGGCGGTCAGCGTTCTGCACTAGGAGTTCCATGCGGCTGCTGCTGACCAGCGACACGCACCTGCCGAAGCGGGCGCGGGAGCTGCCCGCGGAGCTGCTGGCCGGGCTGGCACGGGCCGACGCGGTCATCCACGCGGGCGACTGGGTGGACGAGGCCACCCTGGACCTGCTGCAGGCGCGGGCGCGGCTGCTGATCGGTGTCCACGGCAACAACGACGGGCCCGGCCTGCGGGCCCGGCTGCCCGAGGTGGCGCGGGCCGAACTCGGCGGGCTGCGGTTCGCGGTCGTGCACGAGACCGGGCCGGCCCAGGGGCGCGAGGCGCGGTGCGCCGAGCGGTTCCCCGATACGGACGTGCTGGTCTTCGGGCACAGTCACATCCCGTGGGACAGCACGGCCGCCACCGGCCTGCGCCTGCTCAACCCGGGCTCGCCGACCGACCGCCGCCGTATGCCGCACCGCACCTACATGACCGCGCGGGTGGCCGGCGGCCGGCTCACCGCGGTACGGCTCCACGACCTCCCGCCGCGCGCCTGACTCCCCGGGCGGGCGGTACGCCGACGGCCAGCAGGGCGGTGTCGTCGGCGAGGCCCGTGCCGAAACCGGTCACCAGGTCGCGCAGGGCGGCGATGAGCGTGTGCGGGCCGGCCCCCGGCGGCATCGCACGGCCGAAGTCGAGCAGCGCGTCCTCACCGTAGAGGCGGCGGTCGGGGCCGATGCGCGCCTCGGTGAGGCCGTCGGTGTAGAGCAGCAGGGTGTCGCCGGGGTTGAGGACGATGCGCAGCGACGCGAAGTGCGGCTCGGGCAGGATGCCGACGAGCAGGCCGCCGATGGCCGGCAGGTAGTCGGCGGTGCCGTCGCCCCGCAGCAGCAGGGGTGGCGGGTGACCGCCGCTGGCCAGGTGGACGGTGAAAGCCGGTCCGGCCCGTTCGAGCACCGCGAAGACGGCGCTGCAGTACTGCGGCTCGGCGCCGGTGTACCGCTCGAAGAGCGCTCCGTTCAAGGTGGCGAGCGCCGCCGCCGGGTCGGGGTCGTGCAGGACCGTCGTGCGCAGGGTGTAGCGGGCCAGTGAGGTGACGGCCGCGGCTTCCGGGCCCTTGCCGCAGACGTCGCCGAGGAAGAACGCCCAGCGCCGCGCGTCCAGCGCGAACAGGTCGTAGAAGTCGCCGCCGAGCCGGTCGGGCGCGGCGGTGTGGTAGTAAGCGGCCGACTTCAGGCCCTCGATGGTCGGCAGCGCGTCCGGCAGCAGGCTGCGCTGCAGGACCGCGAGCGCCTCCCGGAGCCGTACCCGGTCGGTCTCCGCCGCGCGCCGGGCCTGTTCCGCGACGCGGCCGACCTCCTCGGCGGTGTGCAGCGCCTCCTCGGCGATGCGGCCGGCCTCCTCGGCGGCCCGGCGGCCACGCAGCAGCTCCCGCTCGTAGGCCCGGCGCTCGCGGGCGTCGAAGACGGTGGTGCGGATCAGCAGCGGCTCGCCGTCCTCGCCTCTCTTCACCACGGACGTGACGAGGATCGGCAGCCGGCTGCCGTCGGCTGCCGCCAGCTCCAGGGCGATGCCGTTGACCTGGCCTTTCATCCCGAGCAGCGGGGCGTAGTGCGTCTCGTGGTAGAGCTTGCCGCCCACCGTGAGCAGATCGGCGAAGCGGAGCCGGTCCAGGACCTCCCCGCGGGTGCGGCCGAGCCAGCCCAGCAGAGTGGTGTTGATCTTGACGATGGTGCCGTCCATCAGGGTGGTCAGATAGCCGCACGGGGCGTGCTCGTACAGCTCCTCGGCACTGTCCTCCGGGAGGTCGGCGAGCCGCCGGCCCGCCGGGAGGTCCTGACCGGCCGGCGGCGGGCGGCCGTCGCGGGAGGTCACCGTACGCCGCGGACGAAGTCGGTGATCGCCTCCGCGGTGGCCCGCGGGGCGCTGAGCTGCGGGCAGTGCCCGGTGGCTTCGAGGGTGACCAGACGGCTGCCGGGAATCGCCGCGTGCACGTACGCGCCGACCTCGCGGGGGGCGATCACGTCCTGGGCGCACTCCAGCACCAGCGTGGGCAGGGCCACGCCCGGGAGATCGCCGCGGTTGTCGGACAGGAACGTGGTGCGGGCGAAGACCCGGGCGATCTCCGGGTCCACCGTGCAGAAGCTGTCCTCGAACTCCGCCGCCAGCTCCGGGCGGTCCGGATTGCCCATGATCACCGGCGCCATCGCGGCGGACCAGCCCAGGTAGTTCGACTCCAGGGAGTCCAGCAGTTCGTCGATGTCGCCGGCGCTGAAGCCGCCGCGGTAGCCCTCCTCGTCGATGTAGCGGGGCGAAGGGGTGACCATGACCAGGGCGGAGAACCGCTCCGGCGCCGCGGCGGTGGCCAGCACACCGACCATCGCGCTGACCGAGTGGCCGACGAAGACGACATCGCGCAGGTCCAGCTCGTCGCAGATCTCCAGCACGTCCTTCGCGTAACCGTCGAGGCTGGAGTAGCGGTCGGCGTGCCAGTGCGCGGTACGGGAGCGGCCCGCGCCCACGTAGTCGAAGAGGACGACCTCGAAGTGCTCGGCGAGGGCCGGTACGACCAGGCGCCACATGTTCTGGTCGCAGCCGAACCCGTGCGCCAGCATCAGCACCGGCCCGTCCTTCGGGTCGGTGCGGACCACATTGTTCCTGCCGCGTATGTCCACTTTGTCCATGGTCCCACTCCGCGCTCGGGGTCCGCTCCCCGGCGCGGGCGGACCGGCACCGCTCAGCCGGCTCAGCCGGGGGACACGCGAGGGATCAGGGGGTCAGCGGGTGGCCGCCGTCTCCTTCGACGGTGACCCGTTCGGGGTCGGCCGTCGCGTCGCGGTCGGCGATGGTGACGTCGATCTCGCCGTCGCCGTCGGTGTCGAACTGGTAGAGGTCGGCTCTGCCGTCGCCGGTGGTGTCGGTCATCCACACATCGGGCTTGCCGTCCCCATTGGTGTCCGCGCTGAGCAGCACATGGTGCTCGTCCCCGCGGGTCTCCACTTCGTCCGGGTCGGCGCTCCCGGGATTCCGGGGGTTCGCGGCGTGCTCGGGGTTCGCGGTGTGTACGGGCGTCTCGGGGTTCATGGAGGCCGGTTGCCCGGCGGTCATGGCCGGAAACCGGTGGGGGCCGTCCGGTGCTTGCCCGGCCCGCTTTCGTTTCGGGTGCCGTCCGGCGGCAAGGCGCCCGGGTAGGCCGGAACAACCGACCGGCGCGGCGGCCCGGCCGGCCAGTGAAAAGGCCGGGGCCGCCACGCCGCAGGCTGCACCGGCACGGTGAACTGCCAGGCCCGACCAGTCTCAGCGCACCGTCCCTGAAGACCGAGCTGTACCAAGCTATCCAGTCATGGGGGAAGCGATGAGCGCACACCGCCATGTGGGCGGAGGATCGCCCGCCGACGTACGGTCGGAGCCGCCCGGCTCCGACCGGCTTCCGGTCGGTGCGGCGGACGTGCGGCAGCGGGTCCGGGTCGCACTGCGGGAGAGCGGCGAGGACTGCGACCCGCGGCCGGCGGAGGACGCACTGCTGGTCGCCTCGGAACTCGCGACCAACGCGATCATGCACGGCGGCGGTATCACCGGATTCCAGGCCCGGGTGGCCGACGGCATGCTGGTGCTGGCGATCAGCGACCATGTCGCGGTCGCGCCGGTGACCAGCGCGCGGCTCCCCCACGACTACCGGCCCGGCGGATTCGGCTGGCCGATCATCCAGCGGCTCGCCCGCCGGGTGGTCGTGGAGCCGTACGGGAGGACCCCCGGGGAGGGGCCCTCCGACGCCGGGCCGGTGGGCAAGACGATCACGGTCACGCTGCCGCTGCACTGACCCGCGACCGCGCGGAGGTGGTGGGCGGTCCCCGATCCGGGAACCGCCCACCACCTCCGCACGTCACACCCACCGCCCGCCACCGTCCGCCGCCGGGACGAGCACCCGCGCCTGACGCCCGTCAGGGCAGTGCGCGGGGTCCCGGGTCTGGTCGCGGAAGCGGAGACCGCCGTCCGGGCGCGTGCCCGGGGGTACGGCCGAAGCGGGCCCCCCGGGGCAAGGCCCCGTACGTCCGGCCGGTGCTCAGGGGAGGACGCACACCGGCATCGGGGTCGGGAACGGCGTGCCCGCGGGGGTCAGGGCGCCTGACGCCTGGTCGACGTGGAAGACGGTCACCGTGCCGGAGTTCTGGTTCGCGGCGAAGAGCAGCCCGCCGGACGGGTCGAGGCTGATGTGCCGCGGGTACGCGCCGCCGGCCGGGACCGCGTCCAGCAGGCGCAGGGTGGCACCGCCGTCCTCGACGGCGAAGCGGGCGACGCTGTCGTGGCCGCGGTTGGAGACGTAGACGAAGTGGCCGTCGGCCGAGACCACCACCTCGGCGGGGTAGTTGCGGTCCTCGGTCCGCTCGCCGGCCGGCACGGTGGGCTGCGGGTCCCCCGGGGTGAGCGCGCCGGTGCCGGGGCCGTAGCCGCAGACGATCACGGAGTCGCCCAACTCGTTGGCGAGATACGCGAAGCGGGCCGACGGGTGGAAGGCGAGATGCCGCGGCCCCGAGCCCGGCTCGACCGGTGCCTGCGACACGGCGGCCAGCTTCCCCGCGGCCGGGTCGAGGCGGTACGTGTACACCGTGTCGGTGCCGAGGTCCACGGCCAGGACGTACGCCCCCGCCGGGTCGCTCAGCACCATGTGGGCGTGCGGGCCGTCCTGCCGGTCGGGGTCGGGGCCGGAACCGGTGTGCTGCACGAGATCGGTACGGGGCAGCACACCGCCGTCGGCCGCGAGCGGGTGGACGGCGATGCTGCCCGAGTCGTAGTTGGCGCTCAGCAGGTGCCTGCCGCCGGAGTGCACCGACAGGTGACAGGGCCCGGAGCCGCCGGTGCTCTGCGCGCCCAGCACCTCAAGTCCGCCGTCGGCGCCCACCGACATGGCGGTCACCGCGCCCTTCGCCTGCTCGTCCACCGCGTACAGACGGCTGCCGTCGGCGGACCGGGCGAGGAACGACGGATTGGCGACACCGTCGCGGGTGCCGGCCGCGGTGAGCGCCCCCGTCCGCGAGTCGTAGGAGGCCAGCCCGACGCCGTTGCCGCCCCCGTCGGTGGTGTAGGTCCCCAGGTAGAGCAGGCGGGCGGGGCCGGCTGTGTCCCGGGGCTCAGGGGCGGCCGGGCGGTCCGCCGGCGGCGGGGTCCTCGCCTCGCAGGAGGCACCGGTCAGCAGGGCGGCGAGCGTTCCGGTGCCGGCCACGGCGAGCAGTCCGCGCCGGCTCAGGGTGCGCGGCGGCCGGGCCGCGCCCCCGCCGCCGAGGGGTGCCCGTATGCCGTCGATACCGTCGCCGCTGCCCATACCGCCTCCAGATTCCGCGGACCGCCGCTGTCCCCCTCCAACCTGGACCGGACCAGGCACGGTGGCAAGGCGGCGTCCGCCCGCCGGAGGGTGACGGGGTCCGGCAGTACCCCTCTGCGGCGACCCCCGGCCCGGCCCCCGTCGTAGCGTGGAAGCATGACCGACCACCAGCCCGTGCCGGGCGAAAAGGGCGAGCTGCGGGAGTTCCTGCGCACCCGGCGGGCCCGTATCACCCCCGAGGAGGCCGGGCTTGCCCCCACCCCGGGCCCCCGGCGGGTACCGGGGCTGCGCCGTGAGGAGGTCGCCCAGTTGGCCGGGGTGAGCGTCGACTACTACGTACGGCTGGAGCGCGGC
Source organism: Streptomyces sp. NBC_01476 (assembly GCF_036227265.1). Lineage (NCBI taxonomy): Bacteria > Bacillati > Actinomycetota > Actinomycetes > Kitasatosporales > Streptomycetaceae > Streptomyces > Streptomyces sp. NBC_01476. Next base: position 836,622 of record NZ_CP109446.1, read on the forward strand.
CGCAATGTCAACGTCTCCGAGACCGTGCTGGACGCGATCGCCCGGGCGCTGCGGCTCAACGACGACGAGCACGGCCATCTCTTCGCGGTGGCGCGGCCGGCCCGGCCCCGGTCACGGCCGCTGCCGCCGCAGCGGGTCCGGCCGGGCCTGTACCGGGTGCTGGAGACCCTGACCGAGGTGCCGGCGCTGGTCGTCGGGCGCCACACCGACGTGCTCGCCACCAACCGGCTGGCCCGCGCCCTCTACACCGACTTCGACGCGCTGCCGCACCACGAGCGGAACATGGCCCGCTTCATCTTCTTCGACCCGGGCGCCCGCGCGCTGTACGCGGACTGGGAGGACGTCGCCCGCGCCTGCGTCGCCTCCCTCCACCTGTCCGCCGGACAGCACCCGAACGACCCCCGGCTGGCCGGGCTGATCGGCGAGCTCTCGCTGCGCGACCAGGACTTCCGCCGCTGGTGGGCCGACCACGACGTGCACCGCCGTACCTACGGCTCCAAACACTTCCACCATCCGCTCGTCGGCGAACTCGTCCTCGACTACGAGGCGCTGGCCGTCACCGGGGAGCCGGACCAGGTGCTGGGCATCTACACCGCCGAGGCCGGTTCAGCGGCCGGGGAGGCGCTGCGGCTGCTGGCCAGCTGGACGAGCGAGGCCGCCGCGCCCGACCGTCCGAACCTGCCCGCGGGCTGACGCCGGCGCCGGAGGTTGGCACAGCCGGCGCGGGAGGTCAGTCGCGGTCCGTCCGGTGCCCGTCCCGCCCCACCGCGTGCAGGGAGCCGAGCAGGGCGAGCGAATCGGCGTCGGCGCTGCCTGGTTCCGCGCTGCCGACCAGCAGGGACTGCCCGGGCGCCTCCTGCACGTCGAACGCCTGGTAGGTGAGGGTGATCCGGCCCACATCGGGGTGGTCGAAGACCTTGATCCGGCTGCCGAGACGGCTGACCCCGTGGTCCTCCCAGAGCGCCGCGAAGTCCTCGCTCGCCCCGAGCAGCTCCTTCACCAGCGCGGCGACCCCGGGGTCGCGCCGGTCGTGCCCCGCGGCCAGCCGCAGGGCGGCGACGGTGTCACGGGCGACCGACGGCCACTGGGCGAACAGCCGCCGGGCGGCGGGGTCGCGGAAGAGCGCACGGACCATGTCGCGGGGGTCGGCGAGGGGGGAGAGCAGCGCGTCGGCCAGCGCGTTCGAGGCGAGGACTTCGAGCCGGCGGTTGATCACGTACGCGACCGCCATCGGGAAGCCGTCCATCAGCCGCAGCAGGGCAGGCGACACCGCCTCCTCCTGCGCCGCGGCCGGTTTCGGCGCCAGCCCGGCCAGCCGGTAGGCGTGCCCGCGTCCGTCGTTGTCCAGCCGCAGGGCCCCCGCGATGGCGTCGAGCACCGGCCCTGAGGGGTGGCGCTCGCGGCCCTGCTCCAGGCGGGCGTAGTAGTCCACGCTCACCCCGGCGAGCACCGCGACCTCCTCGCGCCGCAGCCCGGCGACGCGCCGGGCGCCGGTCCCGGGGAAGCCCATCTCGGCGGGGTCCAGCCGGGAGCGCCTGGCCCGCAGGAAGTCCCCCAGGTCATTGCCGCTCATCTTGGCATCGTACGTCGCATCGCGGGCCCGGCGGTCCTGGGTGTGCCGCACCCAGGAAGCCTCGCCCTGCCCCCGCCGGGTACGGCGGCGCATGCTCGCAGGAGTCCACCGCACCGCATCTCCGAAAGGCTCCGCCATGACCGTCACCCCCACCACCGGCAAGGTCGTCCTCATCACCGGCGCGAGCAGCGGCATCGGCGAAGCCACCGCCCGGCGGCTGGCCGGGTCGGGCCACCGGGTGGTCCTCGGCGCCCGCCGGGCCGACCGGATCACCGCGCTCGCCAAGGAACTCACGGCCGGGGGCGCGGACGCCCTCCCCCACGAACTGGACGTGACCCGCCCGGAGAGCGTGCACGCCTTCGTCCGGGCGGCACAGGCCCGCTACGGACGGGTCGACGTGCTGGTGAACAACGCGGGCGTCATGCCGCTGTCGCCGCTGGACGCTCTGAAGGTCGACGAGTGGAACCGCATGATCGACGTCAATCTCCGCGGGGTGCTGCACGGCATCGCGGCGGTGCTCCCGCTGATGCACGCCCAGGGTTCGGGGCACGTGGTGAACATCGCCTCCGTCTCGGGGCTGCGGGTCGACCCGACGGCGGCCGTCTACAGCGCCACCAAGTTCGCGGTCCGCCCGCTGTCAGAAGGGCTCCGGCAGGAGAGCCGCGAGCTGCGGGTCACCGTGGTGAGCCCGGGTCTGACCAGCAGCGAACTGACCGACGGTATCAGCGACGGTGACGTGCGGGACGCGGTGCGCGGCCAGATGGCCATCGCGATCCCGGCGGCGGCGATCGGCGCCGCGATCGACTACGCCGTCAGCCAGCCGGCGGAGGTCGACGTGAATGAGATCGTCGTCCGGCCCACCGCGCAGGGCTGAGCGGCCCGGGGGCCCCGGGCCGGCCGGTCAGACGACCGGCCGGCTGAGCCAGCCGTCCGCCGTGACGCCCACGGTCCGGGTGCGGTACGCCGGCTTGCCGCTGAGCAGCCGCTGGATCAGGAAGCCGAGGGTCAGGGTGAGGGCGCCGCCCGCCGCGTCGGCGATGAAGTGGTTGCCGGTGGAGAGGATCACTGTGAGGGTGGCCAGCGGGTAGAGGGCGCCGAGTATCCGCACCCAGGTGTGCTTGGCCAGGAAGGCGATGGTCAGGCCGCTCCAGGCGGCCCAGACGATGTGCACCGACGGCATCGCCGCGTACAGGTTCGACACCGTGGAGACGTGTCCCGACCCCCATGAGCCCCAGGTGTGGTGGGTGACCACGGTGTCGATGAACCCCTCGTCGGGCAGGAAGCGCGGGGGCGCCAGCGCGAAGAAGGCGAAACCGAACAGGGCCAGCAGGGTCGCGCTGAACAGGGCGGTGCGGCCGGCCCGGTAGCGCTCGGGGCGGAAGGCGTAGAGCCAGATCAAGGTCAGCGGCGTCACTATGAAGTGCAGCGTGGCGTAGTAGTAGTTCATGCCGACCACCAGCCACGACACCTTGTCGACGGCGTGGTTCAAGGTCAGCTCGATGTCGACGTGCAGCCACCGTTCGGCGGACAGGATCTCCCGGGCCCGGTGCAGCGCCGCCGTCCGGTGCGAGGGCACGTAACGCCGGGTCCGGCTGTAGGCCAGATACAGTCCGACCGTGAAGGCCAGCTCCACCAGCAGATGTGGCCGGCCGGTCCGCCGCAGCCGGTCCGGCAGCAGGGGGCCGAACCTCGGCCGGCCTTCCCGTCGCGCGGAGGTCTCCTGGGCGGTCTCGACCGGGCGCGTCGCGGTCACAAGCGCTCCCCCTCCTGGCACTTCTGATGGCTCTCGGCTCCTGCGGCGCCGACGCCGGCAGGCGTCGCGCGCGAGGTGTGACGCTCCAGCGGAAGGCGCCCCGACGACCCGCAAGACAATACATCGGTCACCCAAGCTTCCCGTCAGTGCCCCGTTCACGTTCATCTGCCGCGACTACGCCTGCCCCGAGGCCCCCGCGGCATCGCTCCCGGCCGGTTCCGGACCGGGTGCGGAAACGGTTATCCGGGTGCGGTGCCCGGCGGTGTGCCGTTAGCGTCCCGTCATGCCCTGGCTGCCCGAGGACTTCGTCCACCCGCTGCGCGTACCGCTGCCCGGCGGGGCCCACCACCTGCGCCCGATCGCCGGCTCCGACACGGATCTCGACTACCCCGCGGTGATGGGCTCGCGCGAACGGCTGTGGGCCATTTACGGCGAGGCGTGGGGATGGCCGCCGGCCACCATGACGTACGAGCAGGACCTGGCCGACCTCGAACGCCACGCCCGCGAGACGGAAGCGCACGAGTCCTTCAACTACGCGCTCTTCGACGCGGCCGGTACGGCGCTGGCCGGCTGCGTGTACATCGATCCGCCGGAGAAGGCCGGCGCCGACGCCGAGATCTCCTGGTGGCTGGTGGACGAACTGGCCGGCACCGGCCTGCAGGCGGCCCTGGACGCCTTCGTGCCGCGCTGGATCGCCGAGCAGTGGCCGTTCCGGCGGCCCCGGTACGTGGGACGCGACCTGTCCTGGCAGGAGTGGCTGGCGCTGCCGGACGCGGACTGAGGTCCGGTCCCGGAAGGGGCGGGGGCGGGAGCGGGAGCAGAGGCGGGGGCCGGGGCGCAGGCGGGGGCGGAGGCCGGGGACGGGGCACTGGCGGAAGCAGACGCCGGGGACGGGCCCGCGGAGGGCGCCGGGGCAGGCCACGCCGTCAGGCCGGCAGCAGGGAGCAGGCGGCCCAGGCGAGGGCCACCGCGGTGGCGTCCTCGGCGAGGGCGGCCGGCCAGTCCGGCAGGCCGCGGCCGGCCGTCGCCCGCCGCCAGCAGGCGCCCGCGTGGGAGCCGGCGAAGGCGGCAGCCGCGCCGGTGGCCAGGGCCGCGGGCAGCGGCAGCCCGGAACGGCTCCGCCGGGTCAGCGCCGCCGCGGCGAAGGCGCCCAGTGCGATCCGCGGCACGAGGCCGGCCGGGCTCAGCCTGCTGGGTGTGGTCGGGAGCTTGTCCGCGGCGAGTTCGCCGAGTGCTCCGGTCACCGTCGCCGCGGTGGCCTTCCGGCCGGCCAGCAGTGCGGCGGGGCGGGACGTCGTCCGCGGGCCGGTGGTCAGCGCGACCGCGGCCACCCCGAGTTGGCTGCGCAGCCCCGAGACCACTCCGATGATCGCCGCGCCCGCCAGTGCCTTCACGGCTTCCCCGCTCTCCTTGTCGCCGCGACCGCCGCACCCGGCCGCCCCGGCATCCATGATCCGGACATGACTGCTGATGCCCGCCGGCCGGCGGCGATAACGGTACGGCGGGGCCAAGCACTCGGTCGGCCCTGGCAGCGGGATCCGCGGCGCCGCCGCGGCGCGTCCCTGCCCGCACAGCGGACAGGGACGCCCCCCGGACCGTGGGTCCGGGGGGCGTCCCTGTTCACGCCGGAGCGTGGTGACGTCAGTTGCCCGCCGTGCGGTTGCGACGCCGGGTGAAGTAGACGGCGCCGCCGCCGATCACCAGGAGTGCCGCGCCGCCGCCGGCGAAGGCCACGGTCTGCGAGCCGTTGCCACCGGTCTCGGCGAGGTTGCCGGTCGGGGTGCTGGAGACCGGCGAGACGACCGGGGTACCGGTCGGCGGGGTGACGCTGCCGCCGCCGGCCGCCGGGGTGGTCGCCGAGGGAGACGGGGAAGCGGTGTCCGACACGCTCGGCGACGGGGAGCCGCTGTCGCTGGGCGACGTGCTGGGCGAGGCGGACGTGGAGTCCGACGGCGTCGGCGTGGCCGACGTCGAGTCACTCGGGGTCGGGGTGGCCGACGTGGAGTCGCTCGGGGTCGGGGTGGCGGAGTCGGTCGGCGACGCCGGCGGGGTGGTCGGCGGCGTGTCGCACTTCTGGCCGCCGTTCCACGCGGTGATCAGCTGGGTCGGCGTGGCCGAGTCCGGGTAGTGCGGCAGCTTCCCCTCGGTGCCGTCGTACTTCGTGCCGTTGCCGTACAGGTCGACCTGACCGAAGCAGGTCGGGGCGACATCACTGATGTCGAGCGTGGCCTGCTTGTTCTTGCTGGACAGCGTCGCGGTGTCCCAGCCGAGGAAGGCCTGGGTGCCGGAGTGCGCCCAGTCCGGGCCCTCGGCGCTGTAGGACGCCAGCGAGACGGGGTACTCGCAGCCCTGCTTGGAGTTGCCGGTGAACTTCACGGTGATCGTGGTCGGCGGCTTGCCACCGTCGATGCGCCCGTTGGTGGTCCAGTGCTTGCCCCCGTCGAGGGAGAACTTCACCGAGACCTGGCCGCACTTGTCGGACGAACCGCCGTTGTGCGCCTGCGCGGCACCCACGCCGGCCACCGAAAGAGCCACCGTCATGGCAGCGGTGCCGGCAACGGCTATGGCGCGTCTGGTTATTGAACCGTGCACTGAGAGTTGCTCCCTGATCCCTGGGCGGAGCAGCCGGGAGCAGGCAGAGCGGGTGAAGACGCACGCGATATGCGAGACCCGGACCCCTGGCCTGCGAGAGCCTCGCCGCCGAAATGGAAGATCTACGGCCAGATGGCCAGGGCGCTGAGTATGCCGGGTGTCCGGTACATCTGTACAGCTAACCCTGGTCCAATTGCCAAAGTTTGTACGACTGATCGCCCAAAGGAGCCGTCCGAGCGATTCAGCACCGACTTGCACCCATCCGGCCCCATGCGCGGAATAGACCCTCGCACCAGGCCGGTTGCGTCGTACATGACTGATCAGACATACAGCCGCTTCGGCCGGGTCGGTATCTGGTCCGGCGCGCTGAGCAGGGCGGACGCACCCGCACCGGAGGAGAACCGGGAGGCCGTCGCCGAGCTGGAAGAGCTGGGGTACGGCACGGTCTGGCTGGGCGGTTCGCCGCTGCTCGACCAGGTGTTGCCGGTCCTCGACGCCACCAGCCGGATAACGGTGGCGACCGGGATCCTGAGCATCTGGCGGCAGGACGCCGCCTCGGTGGCCGCCGGACTGGCGAAGGTGGACGCCCCCGCCGCCGACCGGTTCGTGCTCGGGCTCGGCACCAGCCACGAGGCCATGACGCCCGGATACACCCGCCCCTACTCGAAGATGGTGTCGTATCTGGACGAGCTGGACGCGGCGCCGGTCCCGGTGCCGGCCGGCCGGCGGGTGCTGGCCGCACTCGGGCCGAAGATGCTGAAGCTGTCCGCGACACGCGCCCTGGGCGCGCACCCGTATCTGGTCACCGTCGAGCATGTCGCCCAGGCCCGGGCGGAGTTGGGCCCGGACGCGCTGCTGGCACCGGAGCTGGGCGCGGTGCTGGACACCGATCTCGGCCGGGCCCGGGCGACCGCACGCGGTGCGCTCGCCCCGTACCTGAAGATGCCCAACTACACCAACAACTGGCTGCGGCGGGGCTTCGAGGAGGCCGATCTGGCCGACGGCGGCAGCGACCGCCTGGTGGACGCGCTGTACGTACTCGGTGATCTGGACGCGATCCGGGCCCGGGTGGACGCCTTCCACGCGGCGGGCGCCGACCATGTGGCGGTGCAGGCGCTGAGCGCGGACGGTTCGCTGCCGCGCGCGCAGTGGCGGGAGCTGGCCGCGGCGCTTCCGCTCTGACCCGGGCGCTGTTTCCCCGGGCCGGGTCAACTCGGCCCGGGGAAGCGGCTTTTGCGCCCGGGTGGGCTGCGCGCCGGCCGAGGAGCGGCCGTGTCGTACGGGCGTTCCCATCCGCGCGGGGCTACGGTGTCCCCCACACGGCCGATGGGGTGCGCTCAGGCACCGCCGGGCCGGGAGGACTCGGGTCCGGCCGCGGCCGGCCCGGTGCGGGATCGCGAGCGAGGTGCACGGGGTGTTTTCCACACAGGGGGCCCTCGCCGAGCGGCTGGCGCGGGTGCGCTGGATCGCCGGCGGCACGGGGGCGGGCAAATCGACGGTGGCCGGGCTGCTCGCGGCGCGCTACGGCGTGACCGTGCTCGACGGTGACCGGGCGGACCACGGCTGGGCGGTCCGCGCCGACCCCGACGCACATCCCCGGCTGGCCGCGCTGGCCCGGCTGCGGCCCGGTGAGATGTGGGCCGGGCGCTCGGCCCGGGAGGTGTTCGAGGCGATGCCGGGGCTGCACGGCGAGACTGCCGGTTTCCTGGTGGCCGACCTGCTCTCGTACCCGCCGGAGCAGCCGGTCGTCGTCGACTATTTCGGCATCCTCCCCCGTGACCTCGCCCCGCTGCTGGCCCGGCCCGAGCAGGCCGTGCACCTCCTGCCCACCCCGGCCTTCCGGCGCCGCGTGCTCTCGGCCCGTTACGCGGACCCGGCCAGGGCCCGGGCCAACTGGGGCGGCCTGGATCCCGCCGAGGTGCTGGAGCGGCGGCTCGACCGCGACGCGCTGTGGGACGCGGAGGTACGGGCCCAGGCCGACCCGGCGGCGATCCGCACGGTGGACGGTACGCGGTCTCCGCAGGAGCTGGCGCGGGAGCTGGCGGCCCGGTTCGGACTCCTGGCCGGCTGATCGGGAGTGCCACCGGCTGACGAGGGTAGGCGCCGGACCTGCACCTTCCACTAAGGAGCCGTCCCATGGCCGAAGACCTCCTGCAGGACCCGGAAGCCCTCAAGCACCGGACCGCCTACGACCGTGACGGCAAGCCGATCGGCGTGGTGGCCGAGGTGTATCTGGACTACCGCAGCCGCCTGCCGGAATGGATCACCCTGCACAGCGACCCGGAGGGCACCGAGCACACGTTCGTCCCGCTCCAGGACGCCTTCGCCGCGGCGGACGGCGGCCTGCGCGTCGCCTACGCCCGGGACACCGTGTCCGCGGCGCCCCGGATCAACGCCGACCAGCATCTCGCCCTCGACCAGGAGCAGGAGCTCTACGCGTACTACGGGCTGACCCTGCCGGCCACCGAGGAGTCCGCCGCGCCGGGGGTCGGCGACACCCGCCCGCCGCTGCCGCTCACCGGTGCGGCGGGCGAGGTCTCCGGCGTGGCCGAGCTCTCGCCAGGACCGGCCCCGCAGCTGGTCTCCGGGGAGCCCGGCGACCTGCCGCGGCTGCGGCTGTACGCTCCCGAGGCCGGCGGAGCGACGGTGGCGCCCGACGGACCCGGCGAGAAGGGCTGACACCACCGCGGCCGGGCTCAGGCGGGGCCGGGGTGCCCGGACAGCACACCGGGCCGGCCGTACGGCGAGTGCCCGCGCGTGCCGCCGGTGGATCTGCCATCACCAGGAGGTCCGGCCTCCGCCCGGCCGGGGAACGGGGCGGGACACCCACTCGCTCTGCCGCCGGTCGTCCTCGTGGGTCACGAACACCGGGTCCCGGCCCTTCGCCGGCTCCCGGCGCGGCGGCGGGTCGAAGAAAACCGGCAACGGCACGTGATGTCCCGCGCGTCCACCGTCCGGACGGCGCCCGGGATCAGCACGAGACTGCCGGTCGCGGCGAAACGCGGCAGCCGTCGGGCGGATCGGCCTGGATCACCCCCCGCGACGAAAAGACCCGCACTCTCCCCCGTGACCGGCAACCGTCCGGTGCGGACGCCGCCCGCGGGGCCCGGACCCGTACGACAACGGGGGTTCACGGGGCGGTACCCGCCGCCAGGACGGGTATCCGCAGCCCGACGGATCGCCGCCCTTTGAGGAGACCCATGTTCGTATTCACGTCACACCGGCTGCGCCGCACCGCTCGGCGGGTGTTCGGGTGGCAACGGCTGCGGCCGGCGCAACTGACGGCGATGAAGGCGGTGTTGAAGGGGCACGACGTGATCGCGGTGATGCCGACGGGTGCCGGCAAGTCGGCGATCTACCAGGTGCCCGGGGTGCTGCTGAAGGGCCCCACGGTGGTGGTGTCGCCGCTGATCGCACTCCAGCGGGACCAGGTGCGGGGGCTGGTGGAGCGCGGCGGCGGCCGGGCCACGGTGGTCAACTCGGTGCAGCGGCAGGCGGACAAGGATCTGGCCTGGGAGCGGATCAGCGCCGGCGAGATCGACTTCGTCTTCCTGGCTCCCGAACAGCTGGCGAAGGACGACGTGGTGGACCAACTGGCCGTCCTCAGGCCCGGCTTGTTCGTGGTGGACGAGGCGCACTGTGTGTCGTCCTGGGGGCACGACTTCCGGCCGGAGTACCTGCGGTTGCGGCATGCCGTGGAGCGGCTGGGCCGGCCGCCGGTGCTGGCGCTGACCGCGAACGCGGCGGCCCCGGTGCGCAAGGACATCGCCGAACGGCTGGGGATGCGGGACACCCGGGAAATCGTGGCCGGTTTCGACCGGCCGAACATCCGGCTGGAAGTGGCCGGTTTCCAGGAGGACGCGGAGAAGCGGCGGTTCGTCGTGGAGCGGGCCGTGGCCGAACCGAAGCCGGGCATCGTCTACGCGGCGACCCGGCGGGACGCGGAGGCGTACGCCGAGGAGCTGGCAGAGCTGAAGCTGGCCGCCGCGCCGTATCACGCCGGGCTGCGGGCGGCGGAACGCGGTGATGTGCACGACCGTTTCCTGGCGGGCGAGCTCGATGTGGTGGTGGCGACCTCGGCGTTCGGGATGGGCATCGACAAGGCGGACGTACGGTTCGTGCTGCACGCCTCGGTGCCGGGCTCGCTGGACGCGTACTACCAGGAGATCGGGCGCGCGGGGCGCGACGGCGCCCCGGCCCGGGCGGTGCTGGCCTACCGTTCGCAGGATCTGGGCATGCAGCGGTTCTTCGCCGCGGGCGCACCCGACGCGGACACGCTCTCGACGGTGGCACGGGAGGTACGGGAACGGTCGGCGCCGGTGCCGGCCGCGGAACTGCGCACGGCGTGCGAGCTGTCCGCGACCCGGCTGTCCGCCGCGCTGAACCTGCTGGAGCAGACGGGGGCGGTACGCACCGGGCCGGACGGCAGCGTGTGGGCGGGGCCGGGGCGGGAGGAAGCGGGAGCGGTCGAGGTGGCGGTCGAGGAGGCCGTCGAGGAGGCGGTGCGGATCGCGGGCACCCACCGGCTGCTCGAACAGTCCCGGGTCGACATGATGCGCGGCTACGCCGAGACCACGGGGTGCCGTCGCCGGTTCCTGATCGGCTACTTCGGGGAGGAGACGGCGGCGCCGTGCGGGGCCTGCGACACCTGCGCGGCGTCCCCCTCCGGCGCGGAAGCCCCTGCGGCGGCGGCCACCCCCGTGACGAGCCCGTTCCGGCCCGGTGTGCGGGTCCGGCACAGCCAGTGGGGCGAGGGCGAGGTGATGAGCGAGGACGACGGCAAGCTCACGGTGCTCTTCTCCGTGGGCTACCGCACCCTATCCCTGGCGGTGGTGACGGAGAACGACCTCCTCACGCCGACCGGCTGACCCCCACCGACAGCCGGTGTCGAGGGCTCGTCGGGGGGCGGGCCGGGCCCCGGCTCCCCGGTAAAGTGGAGGCACCACTCCGGCTTGGCGCAGGCCACCCCCGGCCGCCGGGGTGAACGCACACCGGCAGGACCGGAGGATTGACCGCCGTGACGTACTCGCTTCCCGTTCCGCCGGACCGGCCGCTGCGCGCCGACGCGCGCCGCAATTTCGACGCACTGCTGGCGGCGGCCCGCGAGGCGTTCGCCGAGCTCGGCGCGAAGGCCCCGCTGGAGGAGATCGCCCGGCGGGCCGGGGTCGGCATCGGCACGCTCTACCGGAACTTCCCGACCCGGCAGGTGCTCTTCGACGCGGTCTACGTGCACGAGGTCGAGGTGCTGTGCGACTCGGCCGAGCAGGTGCGGGACCTCGGCCCGTGGGAGTCCCTGGAGCGGTGGCTGCGCGACTTCGTGACCTTCATCGGCAACAAGCGGGCCTTCACCGAGGAGATGGCCCGCGAATCGCCGGTGGTGCTGGAGTGCCGCAAGGCCATCTACGCCGCGGGCGGCCCCCTGCTGGACCGGGCCCAGCGGGCGGGGGCGGTCCGCTCGGACGTCGGGATCGACGACGTACTGCGACTGCTGACCGGTATCGCGCTGCTGGACTTCCCCGGCGGCGGGCCCCAGATCGACGCGGTCGCGGGCGTGGCCCTCGACGGCCTGCGGTACCCGCCCGCCCTCGGCCGGCCCTGACGCGCCGCCCCGCCTCCACCCACCGGAGGCATCCCTCCGGTACAGTGGAGACACCCCTCCGGTTCGGCGGAGGGTCTCCTCCGGTCGCCGGGCCCGGCGCCCTCGACCGGAGCGGGAACACACGAACGGAAGGACACCGTCATGGCCAGGACCTGGCTGATCACCGGCGCCTCGCGCGGCCTGGGCCGCGAGCTGAGCCGCGCCGTACTGGAGAACGGCGACCGCCTGCTGGCGACCGCCCGCCGCCCCGAGCAGCTGTCGGAGTTCGCCGAGCGCTACGGCGACCAGGTGCGCACGGTGGCGCTCGACGTCACCGACGCGGAAGCGGCCGAGGCGGCGGTGCGTACCGCCGTGGCCGAGTTCGGCGGCCTTGACGTGGTGGCCAACAACGCCGGCTACGCCAACAGCGGGGCGATCGAGGACACTTCACCGGCAGAGTTCCGGGCCCAGATCGAGACCAATCTCTTCGGCGTCATCAATGTCAGCAAGGCCGCGCTGCCGGTCTTCCGCAAGCAGCGCTCCGGCCTCTTCCTGCAGTTCTCCTCGGTGGGTGGCCGGGTCGGCGCCACCCCGGGCCTGGGGCCGTACCAGACCGCGAAGTTCGGCCTGGAGGGCTTCTCCGAGGTGCTGGCGGCCGAGACCGAGCCGCTGGGCATCAAGGTCGTCATCGTGGAGCCTGGCGGCTTCCGCACCGACTGGGCCGGCTCGTCGATGGCCATCGCCGAGACCAGCGAGGACTACGCCGCCACCGTGGGCTGGATGCACACCTACCGGGCACAGAGCGACGGCAAGCAGCCCGGCGACCCGGCACGCGCCGCCCGGATCCTGGTCAAGGTCGCCGGCCTGGCCGATCCGCCGCGCCGGCTGCTGCTGGGCTCCGACGCGGTGGACCTGTCGCTCGCCGCGGGCCGCACCCGGCAGGACGAGGCCGTCGCGTGGGCGCCGGTCGGCCGGGCCGCCGACTTCGCCAGCGACGTCGACCTCGGACGGACCTCGCTGGAGGACCTGCTGGCACAGGCCCGCTGACGGACCGGCCGGGCCGCACCGAAGGAGGCACGGCGCCGGTCGCACCGGTTCGGCCGCGATGCGGCTTCTGCGGGAATCTCGTCCGGTGGACCCGGGCCCGGCCTGCGGGCATGCTGGAGAACAGCGCCGGTGGACGGCGAGATCCAGACACGGCGAGGGAAGGGCGGCGCGTCATGCCCATCATTTCGCGCGGGTTCCACGGCAGGAGGCCCGAATCGGGTCACAAGCTGCCGCCCGGGCAGTACGAGACCTTCGACTTCCCGGTGCTGTCGGCGGGCCCCACACCCAGAGTGACGCACGACGACTGGGAGTTCACGGTCACCACCGAGGACGGGACGCAGCACCGGTGGGACTGGGCCCGGCTGATGGCGCTGCCGACCGAGCGGCCGACCGTCGACCTGCACTGCGTCACCAAGTGGTCGAAGTTCGGCACACGGTGGGAGGGCGTCTCACTCGATGTGCTCCTGGAAGACGTCGAGACCGAGGCCGAGTTCGCGCTGGTCCACTCCTACGGCGGGTACACCACCAACCTGCCGCTGGAGGACCTGCTCGACGGCAAGGCATGGATCGCGCACCGCTACGACGGCGAGGATCTGGGGGCCGAGCACGGCGGCCCGGCCCGGCTGCTGGTCCCGCACCTGTATCTGTGGAAGTCGGCGAAGTGGGTGCGCGGCATCCAGTTGCTGCTCCAGGACGAGCCGGGGTTCTGGGAGAGTGCCGGCTATCACGACTACGGAGACCCATGGCGCGAGCAGCGGTATCAGGGCGACTGACGGCGCGGCTGCGCTGGCAGGCGGCGGCACTGGTCGAGCGGCGGGAGGAGTCGCCGACGGCGCAGACCCTCGTCTTTGACGTGCCCGGCTGGGCGGGCCACCTGCCGGGGCAGCATGTCGATGTACGGCTCACCGCGGAGGACGGCTACAGCACCCAGCGCAGTTACTCGATCGCCTCCGCGCCGGACGCGGACCGTGTCGAGCTGACGGTGCAGCGGGTCCCGGACGGTGAGGTCTCGCCGTACCTCGCGGACGAGCTGGCGGTCGGGGACGCGGTGGAGATCCGCGGGCCGGTCGGCGGCTGGTTCGTCTGGCGTCCCGACCAGATGGAGCCGGTGCTGCTGGTCGCGGGCGGTTCCGGGGTGGTGCCGCTGATGTCGATGGTCCGGGTGCGCGGCATGATCGGCAGCCGGGTGCCGTTCCGGCTGCTGTACTCGGTCCGCGAACCCGCCGACCGGCTCTACGGGCCCGAACTGGACCGGGGCTCGGCCGGCCTCGACACCACGTACGTCTACACCCGTGCGGTGCCCGACGGCTGGACCCGGCCCCCGGGACGGCTGGCGCCTGAGGACCTGGCGCGGTGGGGGTGGCCGGCCGACTTCCAGCCGACCTGTTACGTGTGCGGGCCCACCGGTTTCGTGGAGGCCGCGGCCGGGATGCTGGTGGCGCTCGGCCACCACCCGGCCCGTATCCGTACCGAACGCTTCGGCCCCAGCGGAGGATGACATGGACCCCACCGGCGCGACAGCGGGAAAGGCCGTTCAGGACGCCTACCAGGACGGGAACGTCCTGGCCGGGCCGCTCTCCGAGATCTTCGCGGTCGACCTGACCGCCGCGGTGTCCCGCTGCGCGCACTGCGGCAGCACAGGACCGGTCGCGGCACTGCGGGTGTACGGCCACGCGCCGTCCCTGGTCGCCCGCTGCCCGCACTGCGGCGAGGTGGTGCTGCGCATCGTGCGCGCGCCCGGCAACGCCTGGCTGGACATGCGCGGCACGGTCGCCCTGGCAGTCCCCCTCGACACCGACTAGCGCCCGGCGGCGGGACCGTTGAAGAGCCCTCCCCCGCCGCGGTCACCTGCGCGGCCCCCTCCGGTCACCGGCGGGACCATGCGATGCTTGGCGTGCTCCGATCTTGGCAGGGGAACGCGACAGCACGATGACAAAAGCACCGAGGACACCGAGGACACGGAGGGCACGCACCCGCATCTGGGACCGCTATGCGGCGTCCGACCCGGGACTGCTGCGGCTCATGGCAGGGCTGCGCACCGTCGGCTCGATCGGTCTGACGCTCCTGGTGCTGGAGTTGATGGGCAGCAGCGTTACCCAGATGGTGGCCGGCGCGATGGCGTCGATGGTGTCCACCTTCGCCATCCGCGACAAGCGGGTACGCGACCAGGCGATGACGCTGGCGCTCTGCCTGCCCGCCGCACTGGTGTCGGTGAGTCTGGGCGCGCTGCTCAACCCGCATGTCATCGCCGGTGACATCTTCTTCATCCTGCTGATCTTCGGCGCCGCCTACATCCGGCGGTTCGGCGACCGCGGCAGCGCGCTGGGACTGATCAGCTTCCAGGTCTACTTCCTGTCGCTCTTCGTGCACGCCACGTCCTCCGTGCTGCCCAGGCTCTACCTCACAATCGTCATCGCCTTCGTCTGCAGCACGGTGGTCCGCTTCGCGCTGGTCCCGGAGACCCCGGAGCGCACCCTGCTACGGCTGCGCCAGGCGTTCCGGGCGCGCGTCGCGGAGCTGATCGCCACCCAGCTGGACGTGGTGGAGGCGACCGCGGACCAACTGGAGGGGGTGGTCGCGGACCTGCGCAAGGACACCGCGCGGCTGCACGAGACCGCGCTGATGATCCAGGCCAGGCTCGACGACGGCACCCGGGACGAGGCGACCGCGTCACTGCTCCAGCGGCGGGTGGCCGACGCCGAGATCGCCACCGAGCGGCTCGGGGTGCTGCTGCTGAGCGCCCGCAGCGCCGAGCGCGCCGACACCCTCACCCTGCACCTGCCGCAGGCCCCGCTGCCCGCGCCGGCCCGCCCCAGCGATGAGACCCAGGACGCGCTGCGCCTGCTCCGCACCGAACTGCGCGCCCTCCACCTGCTGGTGACCCGGCTGGGCTCCGACGACCGCGGCACCGGCATCGCCCAGCTGCGCAACCGGCTGCTCTCCTACCGCGACGAGGAGAACCTGCCGCCGGCCCCGCCGGCCGTCCAGGAGGCGTTCCGGGGCATCGGCGAGGCCGCCCGCGCGGTGCTCGGGCTGCGCCTGGCACTCGACGGGCCGGTGGACGAGACCGACGAGACAGCCGAAACGGCCCGTTCACGCGAGGAGTTCGAGGCCGAGGACGTGGCGCTCGCCACCGAGCCGAAGGCGGACAAGACCGGCCTCGACCGCCGGACCACCCGCACCGCGGCGCAGGTCGCGGCGGGGTCCGCGCTCGCCATCGTGGGCGGCGAGTTCCTCTCCTCCCAGCGCTGGTACTGGGCGGTGCTGACCTGCTGGGTGGTGTTCCTCAACACCTCCTCCAGCGGCGAGATCCTGGTCAAGGGCTACCGGCGGCTGATCGGCACCATGTTCGGCGTGGTCGCCGGTGTGCTGCTCGCCGGCCTGGTCGGCCGGCACACCTGGACCGCGTTCGCCCTGGTCCTGCTGCTGATCTTCGCGATGTTCTTCACCGCGCCGCTGTCGTACGCGCTGATGTCGTTCTTCGTCACCGCGATGCTCGGGCTGCTCTACACCCTGCTGCACACCTACAGCCTGTCGGTGCTCCTGCTGCGCATCGAGGAGACCGCGCTCGGTGCGGCCTGCGGTGTCATCGCCGCGCTGTTCATCCTGCCGGTGCACACCGATCAGCACACCGACGAGCAGTTGAGCACCGCGCTGACCCGGCTGCGGGACGTGGTGACCGCGGCGGTGGAGCAGCTCAGCGGCGGGCCGGCGGCCGATCTGCTGGACATGGCCCGGGAGCTGGACACCGCGGTGGACGACCTGCGCCGCTCCACCAGCCCGCTGACGTACGCGATCACACCGCTGCGGGTACGGCGGCGGACCGTGCGGTATCTGGTGGCCCTGCTGGAGACGTGCGCCTATCACGCCCGTGCGCTGGCCGCGACCGCCGAACTGGTGCCGTACAGCAAGAGCGTCGCCGCCGATCCGCGGCTGGCGGCGGTGGGCCGGCGGATCGCGCACAACATCGACGTGCTGCTCGCCCGGGTCCACGACGAGACACCGCAGGAGGGCCTGCGGGCGGGCCCCAGCATCGCGTCGATGCTGGAGGGCACCGGGTCGGCGGCGGTGCGCTCCGGCACGGTCACCTTCCGGGTGCTGCGGCACCTCCAGCGGCTGGACGAAGGCGTGGTGGGCCTGGCCCGCCCGCTCGGTGCGCCGGTCGAGGGCGAGGACCGCAAGCTGACCTCCCACCGGGTCTGAACCGCGCCGGCCCGGCGCTTGCATGACCGGCGTCGCGGTGGGGTACGTAGCCGTGGGGAGTCCCGTCGGGGGCGGCCCCGGGGCCGCAGAACAGCGGTCCCTGACAGCGGACCAGAAGGACAGACAGTGGCCAGTGGCACGGTGAAGTGGTTCAACTCCGAGAAGGGTTACGGGTTCATCGCACAGGAAGGTGGCCCCGACGTTTTCGCGCACTACTCCCAGATATCGGGTTCGGGCTACCGGGAACTCCTGGAGGGCGAGGCCGTGACCTTCGACGTGGCCCAGGGCCAGAAGGGACCCCAGGCGGAGAACATCGTCCGGGCGCACTGACCGCTGCCCAACGCTTCGGTGGCGGGCCGCCGGCCACGCCCGGCCGGCCCGCCACCCGTTCGGTGAGCACCACGTTTTTCGGCTCACCCGCGGTATGCGCTTGGATAAGAGCGTGACCGTACATGACATAACTCGGCAGCTGCCCGAGATCGCCGAACTCCGCGACCACTGCCGCTCGCTGGCGATGCTGGAGGCGATCCTCAGCCCCGACTGGGAGAGCCGCTACCACTCCTTCGCCGCACGCTGGTCGGAGTCGGAGGAGATGGCCTCGATGCGCAACGGCTCGGGTGCCGAGTACTCCATCGTCTTCTCCTCGGCGGGTGCCTACATCCG
The DNA here is from genome assembly GCF_036227265.1 of Streptomyces sp. NBC_01476. Classification (NCBI taxonomy): domain Bacteria; kingdom Bacillati; phylum Actinomycetota; class Actinomycetes; order Kitasatosporales; family Streptomycetaceae; genus Streptomyces; species Streptomyces sp. NBC_01476. The sequence continues at coordinate 854,031 of NZ_CP109446.1, forward strand.
CGGTTTCGACCACGAGTCGGCGATGAGCCCTTATGCCGAGGACGGTCCGTGGCCCGGGGTGCTCGACGAGGTGCCCGAGGTCTTCCGCGGTTACGTCGAGGAGCCGGCCTTCACCGACGAGGACGGCATGCCGGTGGTCACCGCGTGCCTGTGGCGCGAGGCCAAGGACGACGCCTGGCGCGCCGGGACGATCGACTTCCCCGAGGTCAGCAGCGGCGACCCGGACGGCTCGGGGTACCTCTTCCAACTGCTCACGGACCGCTCGGCGGAGGCGTTCCAGCAGTTCGCCGAGGACTACTACGAGGTGCCGGTGGATCTGGCGGCGATCCGGCACATCCTCGCCCTCGGCCCCCTGACCGACGAGGTGGTCGCCGCGGTCAACCCTCATGTCGCCCTGGCCGAACTGGCCGAGGACATCACCGAGATCGGCTACCCGCGGGGCTGACGCGGGTCAGGGCAGGCAGAGGTGGAGCACGCACACCTGCCGGGTCGGCGTCGCGGAGGCCGGAGAGGTGGGCGGCCGGGTGCTCGCCGTCGGGGCGGGGGAACCGGTCGCGCTCGCGCCGGTGGCAGCCGAGGTGACCGGACGGCGGCCCCCGGTGGTCACAGCGGGCGTCGTGGCCGCCGGGGACGGGGACGCACCGGCGCCGGCGCCGGGCCTGGTCGGGTCGGGCGTCGTGGCATCGCGCGACGAGGTCACCACGTCGATGTCCCCGCCCGACGGGGCCGGAGCCGCGGTGGTCGCGCCGGGCGACGGCGAAGCCGTCCGGTCCGGGGCGGAGACCGGGGCGGGGCCCTTCGAGGCGGCGGCGACGGCGGCGAGGGTGAGGCCGCCGCCGAGGAAGGCGACAGCGGCGGCGACCGCGGCACGGCGGCGGTTCACCCGCCAGCGGCCGGCCTGCAGCCGCCGGCCCGCGCGGCCGTCACGCAGGGCTGGGGCGTCAGGGTCCCGCGGGTGCGTCGGGTCCTCGGGGCCCTCTGAGCCCGCTGGGCGCTGCGGGTCCGCAGAGCCCACGGGACGCTCCGGGTCCGCGGTGCTCTCCGGGTCCGCGGAATCCGCGGGGCGCTCGGAATCCGTGGAGCCGGCGGTGCCCTGCGGGTCCGCAGCATCTGCCGGGCGCTCCGAGTCCGTGGAGCCCATGGGGTGCTCCGGGTCCGCAGGGCCCACAGGACGCTCGGAGTCCGCGGTCTTCTCCGGGTCCGTGGAGCCCGCGGTGCCCTGCGGGTCCGCAGCATCCGCTGGGCGCTCCGGGTTCACGGAATCCGCGGAGTCCTCGGAGTCCATGGGATCGTCCGGGGCCGCGAGGCCCGCGGTGGCCGGGCCCGGAGTGGCTTCCGCCTCGGGGGTCACGCTCTCCCCGGCTGCCGGCCTGGGCCGCGCCTCGCCACCGTCCTGCCGCCGGGGCCGGTCCGCGGCGCGCTCGGCCCCTCCGGCCTCCTCCCCGGTCGGCCCGGCCGTGGCGCGCTCGGCCGCCGGGTCCGCCTGCCGTGCCGCCCGGGCCCTCGCGACGGCTCCCCGCGGGTCTATGTCGGGGGCGTACGCGCCGCATCCAGGACAGACGAGGGCGCCGTCGAGGGGACGACGGCAGGTGGAGCAGTGGTCCATTCGCGGTCTTTCTGTGCCGGCTGCCGCCACCGGAAGACGCCGGTGCCGTGCTCACGTTCGCCCGCGACCGGGCAGCGCGCAACGCTAACAGCCGCTTCTGAAGGGGTTGCGCACGCCGTGTGATGCTCTTGAAAAGATCGCCACCACGAGTCAACCGCCGCTTCCGCGGCGGCAGTTGACCGTAACCGGACCGCCGCCCCTCAGGACGCCGAGCCGAGCGGCACGGCCCGCACCCAGACGCGGTCCTCGGTGAGATAGCGGTCCACCCGCAAATCCGCGGCGGCGAGCGCGGACTCGAAGGCGTCCTTGGTCAGGGGGCGGGCCAGGAAGGTCTGGGTCCAGACGGCGTCGGGGAAGACATACTCGGAGTGGACGGAGTTGACGCCGTCGCCGACCGGCTCGACGGAGAGGATGCGGACCGTATAGCCGGCCGGATGGACGATTTCACGCGGGACGTCGGCGTGGTAGTCCTCCCCCTCGCGCTGGATGAGGACGCAGCCGTCGTCGGCGACATGCCGGCGGCATGCGGCCAGCAGCGCGTCGCGCAGGCCGGTCCGGGCGGCGTGGACGAGGAAGGAGGCCAGCATGACAACGTCGAACTTCTCGTCCAGGCCGAGGTCTTCGATCGGACCGCACACGGTGCGGGCCCCGCGGACGTGGGCGAGCATCTCAGCCGACTCGTCCACCGCGGTCACGGTGAACCCGAGGTCCAGCAGCGGATGTGTCATCCGGCCGGCACCGGCGCCCAGTTCGAGGATGCTCGCGCCGGCCGGCACGGCGCCCGCGATGATGCCGGGTTCCGCGCCGATGGACAGCCGGGTGTAGAGCTCCACCGCGCAGCCGTCCGGCGTGATCGGCCCCGGACCCGTCCCTGCGTACCCTGCCCGCGTCTTGGGAGTCATGTCCGTGCAACGGGCCGTCGGAATCCGGGGTTCCCGCCCGTGGTTCCGGTCCGGCCGCCGGGCGCGCTCCGGTGACCGGTCCGGAGCGGCGCCGGGTGGCTGCCCTGCGGTGCGGATCTCCCGCGCTACTCTGCTGCCCCGACCGCCCCGAGCAGCAAGGGAATCCCCGTGAAGCTCCTCCAGACGCTGCGCACGCGCGACCCGGGGTTCGCGGCTCTGCGCCGGGCAGGCCGGGCCGGCATCCTCGCCCCCGGGCTCTTCGCGGTCTCCGAGAAGGTGATCGGTAATCCGGCGATGGCGATCTTCACCTCGGTCGGCTCGATCGCGCTGCTCCTCTTCGTGGATTTCGGCGGCACGATGCGGGAACGGCTGGCCGCGCAGTTCTCGCTGATTCTCACCGGGGCGGTGCTGATCTGCCTGGGGACGCTCGCCTCACAGGAGGTGTGGGCGGCGACGCCGGCGATGTGCGTGGTCGGCTTCGCGGTCCTGTTCTCCGGGGTGGTGAGCTCGGTGCTGGCCGGGTCGGCCACTTCGCTGCTGGTCGGTTTCATCATCGCGGTCGCCGTGCCGGCGCCGGCCGGCAGCATCCCCGAGCGGCTCGGCGGCTGGTTCCTGGCGGGCGCCGCGTCCCTGATCGCGGTCGGCCTGCTGTGGCCGCTGCCGGTGCGTGAGCCACTGCGGGCGGCGACCGCGAGATCCTGCGCGCTGCTCGCCCGCCGGCTGCGGGCCGAGGTGGACTGCATACGGACCGATGTCGCGCCGGGGCGCCGCGCGGCCCGGGACGAGCTGATCGCGGAGTCGGACGCGGCCGTGGCGGCCTTGCGTACCTCGTTCTTCGGTACGCCTTACCGCCCCACCGGGCTGACCGCGGCGGCCCGGACCCTGGTCCGGCTGGTCGACGAGGTGGTGTGGCTGGCGGAGATCCTGCGCCAGACCCCGCAGGACGGGCCGGCCGTGGTGTCGGACGCCGAGGTGTGCGAGGTGAAGCTCGCCGCGGCCGATCTGCTCGAACGCGGTGCCGACCGGCTGGAGTCGGCGGTCGCCGACCCGGACGGCCTCCGGCTCGGCCTCCGGCGGCTGCGCGACGCCCGGGCCGCCATGGAACAGGCGGTGACCTCCGCGCTGCCCCGGGGGGCCGCCGCCGACACCGATGTCGAGGGGTTCATCGGCTCACTCGAACCGAGCTTCCGCGCACAGGAGTTGAGCTTCGCGGTGGCCGCCATCGTGCGGAACATCGAGCTGACGGTGACCGCCAGGGACCGGGTCTGGTGGCAGCGCCTGCTGGGTCCGCGGCCGGAAGGGGTGCCCACCGTCGTGTCGTCGGTGCGGGAGCGGGCGGGGGCGCATGTGGACCCGCACTCGGTGTGGCTGCACAACAGCGTCCGCGGCGGCATCGCGCTGGGACTCGCCGTACTGGTCGCCGAACTCACCGGTGTGCAGCACTCGTTCTGGGTGGTCTTCGGCACCATGGCGGTGCTGCGCTCCAACGCGCTGCTGATCGGGCAGAACGCGCTGCGCGCACTGCTGGGCACGGTCGGCGGCATCATCGTCGGCGGCGGGCTGATCTACGTCGTCGGCTCGAACACCACGGTGTTCTGGCTGCTGTTGCCGCTCGCCATCGCCTTCACCGGGCTGGCGCCCGCGGCGATCTCGTTCGCGGCCGGGCAGGCGGGTTTCACCGCCACGCTGCTCATCCTCTTCAACATCATCGATCCGGCGGGCTGGTCGATCGGGCTGGTGCGGATCGAGGACGTGGCGATCGGCTGCGCGGTGAGCTTCGGCGTCGGGGTGCTGTTCTGGCCCCGGGGCGCGGGGGCGGCGCTGGGCCGGGCGATGGGTGACGCGTTCGCGGAGAGCGGCCGGTATCTGCTGTCGGCGGTCACCTACGCGGTGACCCGGTGCGACAGCGTGGTGCCGACCGCCGCCGAGCCCGGCGAGGAGCGGCGGGAGGCGGCAGCGGCGGCCCGGCGGCTGGACGACGCGTTCCGGGAGTTCCTGGCCGAGCACGGCACCAAGCGGCTGCCGCTGGCGGACGTCACCGTCCTGCTCACCGGGGTCGCGGTGCTCCGGCTGACCGCGGACGCGATCCTCGGGCTGTGGTCGCACGACGACGGTTCGGCGGCGGGCGAACGGGCCGCGGCCCGGGCGGAGATCCTGCGCGGCGGAGTGCGGCTCGGCGACTGGTACCGGCAGGCGGCCAGGGCCCTCTCCACCGGCGGTGAGGTGCCGGATCTGATGCCGCGCGACCCGGCCGCCGAGGACCGCCTGACGGACGCGGTCCGCCGTGATCTCACCGGTGGTGACGGCCGGGGCACCGGGACCGCGATCAAGCTGATCTGGACCGCCGACCATCTCGATGTCGCCCGGCGCTTCCAGAGCGCGATCGTGGCGCCGGCCAGGGCCGCTGCCGCGTCGCAGCGCCTCGCCCGCCGGCCCCGCCTCCTGAGCCGCTTCGCGCGCGCCGCGGCCGGCGGCTGAGCACCACCCCCGGCGGAAAGCTCCGGCCGGTGAGGAGTGGGCGCGGCCCCGGTGAGACCTGGGCCGCTACCCGTCAGAACTGTCCTTGCCCGCACCGTTCACGGTCTCGATGCCGGCCAGGATGAGATCGATACCGGCGAGGAACTGCTCGCGTGCGGGCTCTTGGCGACGGACGCCACGAGTTGCGCTTCAGCGACGGCGCCACCGTCACCGCCGGCGTGCTGGTCGGGGCGGACGGGGCGTGGTCGCGGATCCGTCCGCTGCTGGCCGACGCCACCCCGCAGTACGTGGGCGTCACGTCCGTCGGGACGAACGGCGCCGCACAGGCATCGTGACCCGCAGCCGCACGACCACGGCTCAGCCGGTGATCCCGCCGGACGGCTAGTAGCCGAGCAGGCTCTGCACGGTGTAGGCGCACTCGGTGTAGATGTAGCCGTTGCGGAGCTTCACCGTGTCCGTGCCCGGGGTGTCGTCGGAGTCGTCGGCGGGCTTGTGGAGGAAGTACGTGGTGCCGGGCGGCAGGCTGATGGTCTTCTTCGGGTAGCTCTTGCCCGACTTGCAGGCGGCGCCCGAGGCTTCGGCCTGCGTGGCGTAACGGTGGCAGGAGCCGCAGCCCTTGAGGGTGAAGCGGCCGGTGACCGGGCCGGTGTAGAGGACCTCCACCGCGTCGGGGCTGTCGTTGCTGACCGTCATGCTGATGCCGCCGGCGGTCGAGGTGGTCGGCATCCGCTTTCCGGCGTCCGGTTCCTCCTGGGCTATCTCGGCGGCGATGGTGATCTTGCCGGCCAGCGTCCGGTTCCGGTTGTGCGGATACGCCTTGACGAAGCCGTTCAGGGTGTCGACGGCTTCCTCGAAGTCGCCGGTTCTGTACTGGTGGACACCGCAGGAGTACGTACCGGACTGCACATAGCCCGCCGCCTTGCGCGAGTCCGCACCCAGCGCGTCACCGAAACCGGCGTCCTTGCCGCCCTTGTCACCGAGGCTGGTGGCGCGCAGCCCGAGGTCGCGGAGCCGGTCGGTGGCGGTGCAGGGATCGCTGCCCGTGAGGCCCTTGGCGGCCTTGTCGATGGTGGCCTTGACGGCCGGTTCGACCTTCGCGGCCTGCGGGGACTTCGGGAAGGTGGTCAGCAGGTCGGCGAAGGCGTCCTCGTCGTCCCTGCCGGGGGTGGCGGACTCCGCCTGGTCGAGGCCGCTCGCCCCGCACTCGTACAGCGAGGTCGCCAGCCGGTCGTCGGGCCATGAGGCCAGTTGGCCGAGGCCGTCCTTGCCGAAGGTCGCGGGCACGGTGCGCAGGTACGTCAGCGGCGCTATCGCGTCGCAGTACTTCTTCTGGTCGTACGGCGCGGCCACCGTCGTGTAGTACGTGGTCAGCCGGCTGGGAACGCTCCGGCCGGCCCGGGAGTCCGGGTGGTCGTCGTGCAGTTCCTTGTACGTCGCCAGCGCCTTGCGGTAGTCGCTCTCGCCGGCCGAGAAGGAGGCGGCCTTGGCGGTCCGCACCAACTGGTCGGCGGTGGCGAGCCGTTCGAGCAGCATCTTCTGGGTGGCCTCGTCGCGGGCGTTGCCGTAGAGGACGGACCCGCCGACCGGGACGGCGAGCAGCACCAGGCCGAGCAGCGCGGCGATCGGTGACTGTGGCGGCCAGACCAGCGGGGTGCGCAGACCCCGGGCGGCGCCGTGCAGGGCGGCGAGGACCAGGAAGACCAGATAGGCGATGACGGGTCCGTGGGAGATGCCGTCCGGGGTGGCGGGCAGGGCTGTGACGAGCAGGATGCCGGTCACCAGCCAGCAGACGACCATCGCGAACCAGCGCCGCATCAGCGCGTAACCCAGGCCCAGCCCGCTGAGGTTGAGCAGGCCGACGGCGACCGCGCGCAGCGCGTCCGGCGGTCCGGGCGGGGCCGGCGGCGGGTAGGCCGGCATGTTCGGCGGGTAGGCCGGCGGGGGCGGTGGGGGCGGTGGGAAGCCCCCCGTACCGCCGGTTCCGCCGCTTCCCCCGTACTGGTCCCAAGCCACCGTGACTCCCCCCGTCATGCCCTTGACCACGGCACCTTTGACAGGCGCACGCTCACTGTGTCCGGGGAGCTTACCGGCAGGGCCGCACAGCTCACCGATAGGGGGTTGGACGTGCGCGGACGGTCCGGTGGTTCCCGTGTCCCGCACCGGAGGCGCCCGGCCAACGGCCGCGGGTGCGCGGCGTGTTCAGCCGCCGGAGATCGAGGTGAGGATTTCGAGGCGGTCGTCGGGGCCCACCGGGGTGTCGAGCTCGGCCGGCCCGAGCAGCGCGTCGCGCAGGATCAGTCGGTGCGAGGCGCGGAGCTCGCCCTCCGGGGTGAGCAGCAGCGGCGCCAGTACGGGGTGCTGTTCGGTGAGTGCGGTGAGGGCTTCGCGGACGGTGGCGGCCGGGTACTGGAGCCGGCGCCGGTAGTCGACATAGCGCAGCAGCGAGCCGGCGCAGACGATCACCATGGTGGTCCTCCCGGGGTGAAGGTCTCCAGGGCGAGGGCGTGCGGCTCGCCGCGGGCAGAGGTGATGCGGTGGACGAAGGCGGGCCCGGTGTCGTCCTGGTAGGCGGTGGTGGTCAGCCGGGCGGTCTCCAGCAGGCCGAGCGGCTGGTGGAGGTCGAAGGCCAGCTCGCGGTGGCGCAGTGCCAGGGTCGCGAACAGGTGCGCGGCGGTGGTCTCCTCGGCGAGCAGCAGTGCTTCGCGGCCCTCGGCGAGCAGGTCGGGGAGGGGGACGAAGGTCCACTGGTCGCCCGGCTCGCACAGGTGCCGGTGGGCGGTGACGGCGCGGTGGTGGTCGGGGGTGAGACGTTTGGCGGTGGCTTCGAGGTGGGTGACGCGGTCGGCGAGGGTGGAGTGCCGGCGCCGCGCGCCCTGCTCGTCGGGGCCGAGCCGGGCGAGGAGTTCGTCCGGGAGACTGCCGAGGGTGGCGCCGCACAGGGTGCCGGGGGTGAAGCGGGAGACGGTGGCGGTCAGCCGCACCTCGGCGAAGTCCCCTGCGGCGTCGCGGAAGACGGTGTCGCAGCTGACGGTGACGTTGCGGGGGCGGCGGAAGACGACGTCCGTCTCGCGGTGGAAGGAGGTGGCGGTGAGGAAGGTGAACGGCCGCGGGAAGCGGAGTTCGGCGGTGGCCAGCGGGAAGCCGACGCCGTAACGGCTCATCAGCTCCGCCACCGGCCGCAGGTGTTCCTCCAGCCAGCAGGACCAGCCGTCGACGGCGAGGGAGAGCAGGGTGCGGGGGTGGATCTCCACTTCGCCGAACTGGGTGGGGTTGCTCCTGACCCGTTCGGACACGGTACGGACCACGGCCGGTTCACCGCTCCCGGGCCGGCGGCCGCTCGGTGAGCAGCCGGCTGCGGGCGGCGCCGCGGCGCCACTTGCCGCTGGTGGTCTTCGGCAGCCAGCGGGGCGGCACGATCCGCACCTCGACGGCCGCCAGGCCCAGGTGTTCGGAGATCCGGCCGGCGATCTCCCGTGCCAGCCGGGCGTGTTCGGCCGGGTCGGCCGCCTCCGACTCGGCGACGAGCATCAGGTGTTCGTCGGGGTCGGTGGGGTTCATCGCGAAGGCGACACACCGCTCGCGGTGCACCCCGGGGACGGCGCGGGCGACCGCTTCGGCGTCCTCGGGGAAGTAGTTGACGCCCCGGACGATGATCATCTCCTTGGAGCGGCCGGCGATGAAGAGGTGCCCGTCGAGCAGGAATCCCAGGTCGCCGGTGCGCAGCCACGGCCCGTCGAAAGAGGCCGCGGTGATCTCCTCCTCGTGCAGGTAGGCGGTGGTCAGGGAGCGGCCGCGCAACTGGATCTCGCCCAGGGCTCCTTCCGGGCAGGGCTTGCCGGCGGCGTCGGTGATCCGGGTCCGTACGCTGTCCACCGGCCGGCCGGCGGACACCACCGCCTTGGCGTTGCGGTCGCCCGCCGGGACACGTTCGATGCGGCCGGCCGCGAGCAGTTCGCGGTGCAGGTACTCGATCCGCGGTGGGGTGCCGGGTTCGCAGAGGGCGGCGACCAGGGTGGCTTCGGCGAGGCCGTATCCGGGGCAGAGCACGTTCGGCGGGGCGCCGGCCGCCTCGACGGCCCGGGCGAAGCGCTCCAGTGTCCCGGGGACGACCGGTTCCGCGCCGTTGAGGCAGAGCCGGAGCCGGGAGAGGTCGAGGGTGGAGATCCAGGCGGGGTCGGCGGCCGAGGCCATCCGTTCGTAAGCGAAGTTGGGGCCGGCCAGGCAGGTGCCGCCGCAGGCCGCCACGTACTCGAGGAAGGCGCGGGGCCGGCGGATCAGGGTGAGCGGGCTGACGATGTGCAGGTCGCCGCCGTGGAAGAGCTGGACGAGATCGGTGACCAGCCCGAAGTCGTGGTAGTGCGGGAGCCAGTTGACCCAGGTGTCCTCGCGGGTGACCCGGCAGGCGCGGGCGAGCGCTTCGACCCCGTGCACGGCCGCGGTGTGGGTCAAGGTGACCCCGCGGGGCGCGCTGGTGCTGCCCGAGGTGAACTGCACGATGGCCAGCGCGTACGGGTCGGGGTCGCCGGTACGGACCACGGCGCCCTGGGCGTCCATCGGGATCAACCGCAGCGCCGGCCGCAGGCGTCGCAGGAGTTCGGCGCAGGGGGCGAGTTCCGGCGCCACGATCAGATGGCGCATTCTGGTGGTGTCCACCAAGGGGGCGAGCCGCTCCGCCTGGGTCTGCGGGCTGCCGAGGCCGGAGAGCGCGGGCATCGCGGTGGCGGCGGCGCCGTGCCGGAGCACGCCGAAGAACGCGGTGAAGAACGCCGTGCCCGGCTCCGCCAGCAGGCCCACCACTTCGTCGCCGCCCACCTGGTGGGTGTGCAGCACATCGGCGAAGAGCGCGGAACGGTGGGCGAGTTCGGCGACCGTACAGCGCTCCCCGGCCTCGGGGAAGACCAGTTGTCTCCCGCCGTGCTGCCGGGCGGCCTCGTCGAGAGCGGCGGGCAGGGTGCCGGGAACCGTACCGGCCGGGGAACCGGTCAGGGAACCGGCCGGGGAATCGGGTGCGGAATCGGGTGGTGTCCCGGGCCCGGTGCTCATCGGCCGCTCCCGGCGGGGCTCGCGGTGCTGATCCACTCCTCGTACGCCAACAGGTAGTCGTCCGAGGCGAGCGGACTGCGCAGTACCGCGTCGGGTATCGCGAACGCCTCGGTGAGCAGGGGCAGTTGGACGGCGAGGTCGCCGTGCAGCTGGTGCCGTCGTGCTTCCAGGGCGGCGGTCTCCTTCGGGCCGAGCAGACCGTGGCCGACATACCAGCCGGCGGTCTCCTCGACGCAGCTCAGCGTGTACACCTCGGCGAGGTCCGCCAGCAGGGCGCGGGTGGCGGGGCCTGCGGCCCGGTCGGCGGCGGCGAAGAGCGCCGCCGCGGCCGAGCGGCGCCCGCAGGTCTCGGCGAGCAGCCGGACCTGCTCCACCTGCTCGTTCCAGGTGCCGAAGACCGAACCGCGGGCCTTCTCCCCGGCGCGCAGCCCTTCCACGATGTCCTGGCGCAGGCCGACCGCCCGCCGGCCGAGCAGCCACAGCCACCAGCGGCCGGACCCGGCGGGCGGCTCGTGGCCGGCGGCTGCGGCGCCGGGGTCGGTGCCGTCCTCGGTGCCGGGGTCGGTGCCTGTCTCAAGACCGGTCTCAGTACCCGCCTCGGTGCCGGTGCCGGCTTCCCCGCTGCCGTCAAAGCCCGTACCCGCCTGCGCACCGCTGTCCGCCTGCCCGGCCAGGACCGCGTCGGGTTCGTCCAGGAGTTGCCGGCCGGCCTTGATCATGATGACCTCGTTGTCGCCCTCGGCGGTGGTCACACCGTGGTTGACGACCAGGTAGTCCATGATCCGGTTGGTCGAGAACAGCCCCTGGGCGCCGCAGCGTTCGCGGCACACCCCGAGCACCCGCTGTGTGTTCCAGGTGGTCAGCGCCTTGGTGAGGGCGACCTGCCGGATGGTGGCCTCGTCCATCGGGCGGCCGGCCGAACGCACCGCCGCCACCGCGTTCTTGGTGTCGTTGAGCAGGAAGGTCATCGCGTACGTGGCGGCCAGGCAGTCGGTCAGTGCCGTGAAGTGGGTGCGGTAGTCGGCGAGGGTGACCTGGCCGCGGCCGGGTGCGAAGGTCCGGCGCTGCCCGGCGAACCGCACCGCGATGGCCAGCCCGGCCCGGGACATCGCCAGTGAACCCGCGGTCAGGCAGATCTTGCTGCCCTCGATGTTCTCGATCGAGCCGAGGAAACGGGCGATCTTGTTGCGCAGCAGGCCGTCGAGCGTGCCGTCCGCGGCCAGTTGGGCGCGCTCGTCGGTGGCGAGCAGGGCGTCGAGCCCGAGGCGCACCCGGTCGAAGGAGGTGACCGCGTTGTCCAGGGCGAGGACCGGCTTGGGCGGCAGCGGCACGATCCGTACGCCCGGCGCCGGGCGCACTCCGTCGGACAGCCGCACCAGGAAGGGCAGGATGCCGCACTCCCGGTCCCCGACGAAGGTCCTGGCCAGCACGACGCCGAGCTTGGGGACACCGTTGAGGGTGGTGTTCGGCATGAACTTGCTCGCCGCCGGGCGCGGGGTGTTCAGCACGAACTCCCGGGCCGCCGGGTCGAAGCGGGCCTCGGTCTCCAGCGCCACGAGGTTGTTGCCGTAGGCGAGTTCACTGGCCAGGAAGACGCCAGCCACGCGCAGGTCCTCCAGTTCCGCCACCAGCGGGGCGAGGTCGGGGCGTTCGCCGACCAGCCTGAGCAGCCCGCCGAGGACCAGGTTGTAGTGGGAGGTCATCACCGCGAAGAGGGTGCTGTCGGTGATCGCCGCCCATTCGTGCAGGGCCGTCAACCGGTGGACGTCGGCGAGGAGTTCACGAGCCGGCCGGACGGTCTCGTTGAGCCGCGCCAGCCGGGCGTACGCACGGGCGGTGACCCCGGCCGGTGTCGTGGGCGCCGCGTGCGTCCCGTCCGGGCCGGCGTCGTCGTACGCGGCGTTGGCGAAGTGGGCGGCGAGGCCGGCGTGCAAGGACTGCCGGCCGTCGGTGAGCAGGGCGGTGAGTTCTGCCGCGGTCGCGGCACGGGCGGTGTCCGGTGTCTCCCCGGCGCCCGTCACCGTTCCGGTTCCCCGGCCTGTACCGGATGTGCCTGAACGTAATCGAGAACGTCCCTCGGGGTCGCGATGCGGTCCAGCTCCGGGTTGCTGATCGGGACGTTCAGCTTCTCTTGCAGGGCTTCGGCGAACTGCACCATCGCGAGCGAGTCGAAGCCGAGTTCACGGAAGGAGGAGTCGAGCAGATCCTCACCGCGGGCCGGAAGACGCCGGGTGTGGGGCAGGCATTCCTGCATCAGTTCTTCGAGTGCGCCGACGGACAGGGCTTCCACAGCATCACACTCCCAGCGGCGGGAACCTTGGGGAACTCTTCACCGTAGGTGACCTGCCGCGTCTTCTTTTGTAGTTGAACGCGCACAGCGTGTCCATGGTCAACTGCGGGAGGCCGGAAACGTCCCGTGAACCGGGCCGGGGATTGTGCTTCCGGCATGTGCCGGCGGCGCGAATCCGGTGGCGGCCCGGCCGCGGCCGTCCTGGGCGGCGGGCCCGGCCGCGGCGCCCGGCGCGCACCGGGCGATACTGGGGCTCCGTGGCGGAGAGTGGGAACCGCGCGGGGAGCCGTCGTGGAGGAACCGTGCCGACCGCAGAAGAACTGATCAGTGCGGCGTCCATCCGCCGGCTCGGGGAGATCCTCCGGGCGGTGGCGCCGCAGGAAAGCGACTGGCGGACGGTTACCGCGAGCAGCCGCCGGCTGGGGCCGCTGGCGCTGGGCGAGCGGGCCCGCACGGTGGCCGCCGCGATCCTCGCGGACCTGCCCGGCGGGTACCGCCCGCTGGCCGCCGTCGTACGGTCCGCGCTCGGCGAGCCGGAGCTGACCGGGTGGATGATCTGGCCGGTGACGGAAGCGGTCGCCACCGCCGCGACCGCCTCGGAGCAGCCCGCGGACTTCGCCGACGGCCTCGCTCTGCTGGCGGCACTCACCCCACGGCTGACCGGCGAGTTCGCGCTGCGGACCTTCCTGAACGCGGACCTCGGCCGGACGCTGGGGATCGTACGGGAGTGGACCGGCGACCCGGACCCGGCGGTGCGGCGGCTGGCCACCGAGGGCACCCGCCCCAAGCTGCCCTGGGCCAAGCAGGTGCCCGGTCTCAACCGCGAGCCGGGACGGACCGTGCCGATCCTGGACCTGCTCCACAAGGACGCGGACGAGGCCGTACGCCGCTCGGTCGCCAACCACCTCAACGACCTCTCCCGGCTCGCCCCCGAGCTGGCCGTCGCCACCGCGGAACGCTGGCTCAAGGACCCGGACGGCGCCACCCGGGGGCTGGTGCGGCACGCCATGCGCACCCTGGTGAAGAAGGGCGACCCGGCGGCGCTCGGCCTGGTCGGCTTCCGCGGCGAGCGGGACGCGCTGGCGGTGACCGGGCCGGAGCCGGCCGCCCGGGAGATCACGGTGGGCGACGAGCTGGTCTTCACCGCGGCGATCCGCAACACCTCGGCGGAGCCGGTGGTGCTCGCGGTGGACTACGTCATCCACTACCAGAAGGCCAACGGCAGCCTCGCGCCCAAGGTCTTCAAGCTGGCCAAGCGGACCCTGGCGCCGGGCGAGAGCGTCGAACTGGTGCGGCGGCACTCCTTCCGCCCGATCACCACCCGGGTCTACCACCCGGGGCCGCACGCGCTGGAGCTCCAGGTCAACGGCCACCGCTTCGGCCGGGCCGGCTTCGTCCTGCACACCACGGACCGGGCGGCCGGCTGACATCAGCCGGCCGCCCGGTCCATGAGGGGGTTCGCGCCCCTACTCGACGTCCACCCAGTCGAGCGTCCGCTGCACCGCCTTCTTCCAGCCCGCGACGCCGTCCGCGCGCTGCTTGTCGGTCCAGTTCGGCTCCCAGCGGCGCGACTCGTGCCAGTGCTCGCGCAGCTCGTCGGTGTCCCGCCAGAAGCCGGTGGCCAGACCCGCCGCGTAGGCGGCGCCGAGCGCGGTGGTCTCGGCGACGACCGGCCGGCTGACCGGCACACCGAGCACGTCGGCCTGGGTCTGCATGCACAGGTCGTTGGCGGTGACACCGCCGTCGACCTTGAGCACGTCCAGGTGCACCCCGGAGTCCTGCTCCATCGCCTCGACCACGTCGCGGCTCTGGTAGCACATGGATTCCAGCGTGGCCCTGGCCAGGTGGCCGTTGGTGTGGAAGCGGGCCAGGCCGACGATCGCGCCACGGGCGTCGGAGCGCCAGTACGGCGCGAACAGTCCGGAGAAGGCCGGCACGAAGTAGATGCCGTCGCTGCTCTCGACCGTCTTGGCCAGCCGCTCGCTCTCCGCGGCGTTGGAGATGATGTGCATCTGGTCGCGCAGCCACTGCACCGCGGAACCGGTGACGGCGATCGAGCCCTCCAGCGCGTAGACGGCCGGCTGGTCGCCGAACTTGTAGGCGACCGTGGTGATCAGGCCGTGCTCGGAGTGCACCGCCTCGGTACCGGTGTTGAGCAGCAGGAAGTTACCGGTGCCGTAGGTGTTCTTGGCCTCGCCGGGGGCGAAGCAGACCTGGCCGACGGTGGCCGCCTGCTGGTCACCGAGGACGCCGGTGATGGGGATCGCGGCGTTCAGCGGCCGGGAGGTGCGGGTGGTGCCGTACGCCTCACGGTCGGAGGAGGGGTTGATCTTCGGCAGCATCGCCCGCGGGATGCCGAAGATGCCCAGCAGTTCCTCGTCCCAGTCGAGCGTCTCCAGGTCCATCAGCATGGTGCGGCTGGCGTTGGTGACGTCGGTGGCGTGGATGCCGCCGTTGGGGCCGCCGGTGAGGTTCCACAGCACCCAGGAGTCGGTGGTGCCGAAGACCGCGTTGCCCTGCTCGGCCGCCTCGCGGACCCCGTCGACGTTCTCCAGGATCCACTTGATCTTGCCGCCGGAGAAGTACGTGGCCGGCGGCAGACCGGCCCGAGACCTGATCAGGTCACCGTGGCCGTCCCGCTCCAGCGCCTTGGCGATGGAGTCGGTACGGGTGTCCTGCCAGACGATCGCGTTGCAGTACGGCCGGCCGTTGCGCGGGTCCCACACGACGGTCGTCTCACGCTGGTTGGTGATGCCGATCGCCGCCAGATCGGTGGGCGCGATGCCCGCCGACTTCACGGCGTTCTGGATCGCGACGTTGGTGCGCTCCCAGATCTCGATCGGGTCGTGCTCGACCCAGCCGGGGCGCGGCAGGTACTGGGTGTGCTCCAGTTGGTGCTTCGCCACTTCGTTGCCGTCGTGGTCGAAGATCATGAAGCGGCTGCTGGTGGTTCCCTGGTCCACCGCGCCGACGAAGTCCGCCATGGTGTACTGCCTCTCGATGGGTTGGCGTTCGGGGTCAGGCGGCGGGCTGGGAGGTGGGCGCGCGGCCGGGCGGCTCGGGTTCGGCGGTCGGCAGGAAGTGTCCGACGAAGAGCTTGTAGAACACCCCGCCGATCAGACCGCCCACGATCGGGCCGGCGATCGGCACCCAGAAGTAGAGGTTGCCCCATTGATCTCGCCAGGCCGTGTCGTAGCCGGTGATGTAGCTGGCCAGTCGGGGGCCGAAGTCACGGGCCGGGTTGATGGCGTATCCGGCGTCGGTGCCCCAGGCCATACCGATGGCGACGACGACCAGGCCGATGATGAACGGGCCCAGGTTGGCACCCGGCGGGGTGCTCAGCACGTCGGTGATCGCGAGGATCAGGATCAGCAGGATGGCGGTGCCGATGACCTGGTCACGGAAGGCGCCCCATTCGTGCACCCCCGCGGTGGTCGAGCCGTTGCCCGGCAGGGTGGAGAAGACCGTCTGCGTCTTGATGGTGTGGCCGGGGTCGAATTTGGCCAGCACCTCGGTGTAGTTCCACCGCACCAGCAGGGCGGCCGCGAAGGCGCCGAGGGTCTGCGCCACGGCGTACGGGGCGACCTTCTGCCAGGGGAAGCCCCTGAAGGCCGCCAGGGTGATGGTCACCGCCGGGTTCAGATGCGCACCGCTCAGTCGGGCGGCGAGGTAGACACCGAGCGTGACGCCCAGTCCCCACGCCCAGGAGATGCTGTCGTGGTTGCCCAGCCCTCCCGGAGGGGTGGTCAGGCCACCGCCGGCGACCACCTGGGCCACCACACCGGTGCCGAACAGAATAAGGATCATCGTGCCGGCGAATTCCGCCGACAGCTCGCCGATCAGTCCTGATCCGCGCGCTCGTGCCGCCATGATGCCTACTTTCCGCCGGTCGTACGGAGCCGGCTGTGGCTCGTGTTACCCCCGGATTTCCCTTCACACTGGAGCACGCGCCGACGGACTCGGCACCTGGGGTTGGGCCGCCCGAAGTACCCGGGCCACATGGCCCACGCAGGTGCCCGGCGGATCCGGACACGGCGCTGTATCCGTCATTTCCCGTTCCCGGTACGGGAGTTCGGGTAGACGCCTGCCATACCTGGTCTAACACCCAACCGACGGGCCGGGAAGATCGGAGACACGCATCATGACCAAAGCCAAGACCGGCGGGAAAACCCAGACCAAGGCGAACACCAAGGTCACCAAGGCCAAGCCCGCCTCGGCGGCCGGCCGGACCGTGACGAGCTCCAAGGCGTCCAAGGACGCGAAGAGCGCCGCGGCCAGCGCCCTGTCCCAGACCCCGGGCAAGGCGGAGAAGAAGCCCGGCAAGAAGGCACTGACCGCCGCGGCGAAGGTGCTGGGCGACAAGAAGGCCACCAAGGCGGAGAAGTCGAAGGCGGCCGGCACCCTGGCACGGGCCGTCTCGCGCGGCGGGAAGTGAGGCTGCCGGAGGTCGCCTGCTCCGAGTCAGGTGATCTCCGGCCGCATCCTGGGCAGGCGCGTGACATGGACGACATGGAGGACAACCTGCCGGCGGAGGCGTACATCGGCCCCGCAACCGTGCTGACCAGCGGACATGCCATTCCGGTGGAGGCCGAGCTCTTCATAAGGAACGACCCGAGCGGGGCGACCGTGCTCAAGACGTGGTCGGGCCATCTGGAGGCCGCCACCAATGTGAACCTCTTCGCGGTCGGAATGGGCCCATGCACTCTGCGGCTGCCCGACGGCCGGGAAGGCACCTTCGTACCGGGCGCGGTCACCGTGGGGACCGGGATCATCCCGGTCACGGGACGGGGTCTGGCACCCTTTGACGCACAGTGATCATCCCCGGTCGCGCGGGGTGCGCGGCCAGGAATACCTGCCGTCCCCGTCCCGTTCCGTAAAGGCGAGTAGACCCACGAGGACTGGAGGACCGAGATGGCCGCGCAGACGCAGAAGGCCGTGCTTGCGGGCGGGTGCTTCTGGGGCATGCAGGACCTGATCCGCCGGCAGCCAGGAGTGATCGAGACCCGGGTCGGCTACACGGGCGGTGACGTGCCGAACGCGACCTACCGCCGCCATGGCACCCACGCGGAGTCGATCGAGATCATCTTCGACCCGGAGAAGACGGACTACCGCGCCCTGCTGGAGTTCTTCTTCCAGATTCACGACCCGAGCACGAAGAACCGCCAGGGCAACGACATCGGTGCCAGCTACCGCTCGGCGATCTACTACGTGGACGACGAGCAGAAGCGGATCGCCGAGGACACCATCGCGGATGTGGACGCCTCCGGCCTGTGGCCGGGCAAGGTCGTCACCGAGGTGGAGCCGCTGGGCCCGTTCTGGGAGGCCGAGCCGGAGCACCAGGACTACCTGGAGCGTTACCCCGACGGCTACACCTGCCACTTCCCCCGCCCGGGCTGGAAGCTCCCGGTCCGGCAGCAGCAGGGCTGAGGCTCCGGAAGACCGGGGACCGGGGACCGAGGCCCGGGACACACCGGCACACCACGCCGGCCGCCGCCGCGCACAGCCGCCCGCACCCGCAAAGGTGCGGGCGACCCGCGGCGGCGGCCGGCGTTCGCGTTCCCGGGGCCTCCGCGGGGCCGGGCCAGAGGCAGGGGTCAGGCGGCGGTGAGCAGTGTGGCGAGGTGTTCCACGGTCGCCGGGGACTCCCGGTTGAGGCCGGCCAGGTCCAGGCCCTCGTCGGCGAGGATCGCCAGCAGCGCGTGGTCGCCGATGGCGAGCACCACCACGTAGCCGCCGGCGCACCGCGCGACCACGTCCCGCAGACCGCCGAGACCGACCTCGGCGGCGGTGCGCCGGCCGAGCCCGAGGCTCGCGGCGGCGAGGGCGGAGACCGACTCCGGCTGCGCGGTGGCGGTGTCCGCCGCCACCAGTAGTCCGTCGGCGGTGGCGATCACGGCCTCGTTGATCCCCATGACCCGCTCGCGCAGCGCCTTCAGAACGGAAACGAGTGCTTCGTACGGTGCCGGGGTGGTCATGGTGCGCTCTCCTTGAGGGTTGCTGCTGATATCGCCCGCTCAGTCGCGCTGCGGGGAGGCCGGGCCGGTGTCCGGCCGGCGCCGGGGGGTGCGGCGCGGCAGGGGCCCCGCCGTTTCCTGGCCGCCGCCCGGCGGGGAGGCCGCCGGGCCGGTGGGGGCCCGCACCGCAACCAGGGGCGCCGCACGCGCCTCCTGCGGCTCACGTCCGATGAACCGTTTCGCCTCCAGCCGGGCCAGGTCGAGCAGGACAGGGAAGACTCCGCGGCCCGTCGCGAAGGCGATGTCACGGGGGGTACGGCGGCCGTCGACACCGAGCAGCAGCCGGCTGCGGCGGGCGTCGAGCGGGCGGACGCCGTCGCGTGCGGAGGGCGCCGGCCGGACCGGTGCCCGGACGAACTCGCCCAGCGGTGTCCAGTGCCGGCGCAGGACGGCCAGGCGGCGCGCGGTCTCGGCGGCGATCCTGGCCGGTTCCTCGCCGGGCGAAGCGGCCAGCTCCGGGGCCGGGACGGCCGGATCCACCCGCCAGCCGGTCGCGGGGTTCAGCGCCATCGCGAACGCCCCGTCGAAGAGGGCCGCGGTGCAGACCATGTCCAGTTCCGCGGCGCCGACCAGGCCGCCGCCGATCAGCGCCGCCCGGAGCGGACCGCCGGGCGGCGTGGCCGCCCGGGCACCGGCCCAGTCGGCCTCGGTGATCCGGCCGGACTTCAGCAGGACCGACTCGGCGGTCGGGGCGGCGGGTGTCTCGACCGCGACGATCAGGCCGCCGTGGAGATGGAGCGCCCCGCCGGGGCCGCCCACCACCACGACCGCGCCAGAGAAACGTTCCTGCCGCAACTCGGCCAGCAGTGCGGGGATGTTGCGCGGCGGTCGCCTGCGCGGGGCATCGCTCATGCCAGCAACATCCTCACGTGCTCGGAGAGCTGACGGACCGCCAGCGCGAGGTTGGTGCCCTCACGGTCGAGCACCACGGACAGCAGCACCGGGTCGCCGTGCCGGGGCACGACCTCCACGATGTGGTGCACCCGCCGGCTGGTGACGACCACGTTCTCCAACTCCCCCCAGGCACCGGCGTCGTGCAGTCCGTCGCCGATCAGGGCCGCCAGCTCGGAGATGTCCGTCCCCGGTCCGGCCGGACCGCACTCCCCCGCTTCCGCATAGGTCAGACCCGTCACCGCGTCCACAACGGCCGCGCCCAGCACCCCCGGTGTGGAAAGGACGTGGTCCAGAACCGACTCCAGCGCGTGCACGGACACCCCTTCACTTTCTGACATCAGGCAGAGTACGTTAATTCGCAAGTTGCACAACAGAGATCGAAGATGACGTTTTCTGCATCCACCAGGTATCCCTCCGGTTCCGCCCGGAGTGGTCCAGTCCACAGCTAGGGAAATCACCGTGAACATTGAGTCCGCACTCAAAGAGGCGATGGCCGTCGACGGCACGCTCGGGGTGGCACTCGTCGACTACGAGAGCGGCATGACGCTCGGCACCCTGGGCGGCGGGACGGAACTGGACCTGGAGATCGCGGCGGCCGGCAACACCGAGGTGGTGCGGGCCAAGGCCCGCACCCTGGCGATGCTGGCGATCGACGACACCATCGAGGACATCCTCATCACCCTGGGCACGCAGTACCACCTCATCCGGCCGCTGAGCAGCAGCCGGGGTTCGCTCTTCCTGTATCTGGCGCTGGACCGCAGCCGCTCCAACCTGGCGCTGGCCCGGCACGCCCTCAAGCGCATCGAGGGCGTCCTGGAGGTCTGACCCCGGCGGCGCCCGGCCCGATGCGCCACCACGTGTCACGGGAATATGACAAAACCCGGAAACGCCACCGGGCCCGCATCCGATAACAGGAGAAGCACCGGCCGACCGGAGAAACACTATTCTCGTACGTCACACCGTTCGCGAGCGCACCATTCCCCTGTGACACGCAGCAACACATTCATCACCGGCCGGAATAACGGCGGCGTCCGAATTCGCGACCGGGGAATTCCGGGCGCCGCCCGCATTCGACGGGCGGGCCGTCCTTCAGGCGTGCGCGCCGTTCCGGGTGAGCAGCAGGATCGCCACGTCGTCCAGGTGGCGGCCGGCGTCCAGTTCGCGGGTCACCGTGGTCAGGTGGTCGATGAGTGCCTGGCCGGTCGGGTCGGGTGCCTTCCCGATGATGGAGATCAGGCCCTCGGTGCCGAGCCGCTCCCGGCCCGGGCCGGTGTGGCCCTCGGTGAGGCCGTCGGTGTAGAGCAGCAGCGTCGCGGCCGGCGGCAGCTCCAGCCGGGCGGTGTGCCACTCGGCGGCGCCTGGCATCAGGCCGAGCGCGATCCCGGCGGGGGCCGGCAGCGGGCGGGCGACGGCGCCCTCGACGAGCAGAGGTGTCTCGTGCCCCGCGAGGGTGACGTCCAACCGGTTGCCGGCCGGGTCGAGCGAGAGCGTCGCGACGGTGGCGAACATCGCCGAGTAGGTGCGTTCGGCGACCAGTATCTGCTCCATCAAGGAGAGCAGGCCGGTGCCGCGGTGTCCGCCGAGGATCAGCGTCCGCCAGGCGATCCGCAGGCACACCCCGACACCCGCCTCGTCGGGGCCGTGGCCGCTGACGTCGCCGATGACCGCGTGCACGATGCCGTCGGGGGTCTCCACCACATCGAGGAAGTCCCCTGCCAGCAGGGCGCCTTCGCGGCCCGGGAGGTAGCAGGAAGTGGGGGTGACCGCGGTGCCGCTGAGCATCGGCACCGGCAGCAGGCTGCGTTCGAGCCGGCTGTTCTCCTGGGCGCGGTGCTGGTTGACCCGCAGTTCGGCCGCGGTGCGCTCGGCGTGCTTGCGGTGCACCGCGTACCGCACCGCCCGGTCCAGCAGCTCGCCGCTGACCGTGCCCTTGACCAGGTAGTCCTGGGCGCCGGCGGCGACCGCCTCGATGCCGGCCCGGCCCTCGGCCAGTCCGGTCAGGACGATGATCGCGGCCGCCGGGCAGGCGTTCTGCAGCCGGGTGACGGCGCCGGTGCCGGCGGCGTCGGGCAGATGCAGGTCGAGCAGGACGCAGTCGGGGGCGCGCCGCCCGACGCAGGTCATGCCGTCGGCGAGCGTCTGGGCCCACTCCAGATCGACGCTGAGCGAGGTGTCGGAGAGGTACTCCTCGACGAGCAGCGCGTCACCTGGGTCGTCCTCGATCAGCAGGATCCGGTAGCTCACCGCGGTGAGCGCCGGGGTGTCGGCCGCGGTGTCGTGGGAGGTCACCGGGCCACGACCTCTGCCGCGCCCTCGGCCTCCCCGCTCTCCCCGCTCTCCTGGCTGTCGCCGGCCGGCGTACCGGCGGGAGCCGCCAGGGTGAAGGTGAAGCGGGTGCCGGGGCTGTGCTCCAGGTCGATGCCGATGCTGCCGCCGTGGAACTCCACGATCTTCTTGCACAGGGCCAGCCCGATGCCGTTGCCCGGGTACGCGTCCCGGGTGTGCAGCCGCTGAAAGATCACGAACACCTTCTCGGCGAACTCCGGCGCGATCCCGATGCCGTTGTCGGTGACCGCGAACGCCCACAGGTCGCCGTCCCGCTGCGCGGACAGGTGGACCCGGGGCGGACGGTCAGGGGCGCGGAACTTGATCGCGTTGGAGATCAGATTCTGCAGCAGCATGCCGAGCTGGGTGGAGTCGCCGGTGACCACCGGCAGCGGGTCATGGGTGACCTCGGCGCCGGTCTCCTCCATGGTCAGGCTCAGCGCGTCGACGGTACGGGCGAAGAGCTGTTCGAGGTCGACGGTGGAGGTATCGGAGTGCAGCCGGCCGACCCGGGAGAAGGCCAGCAGGTCGTTGATGAGGGTCTGCATCCGGTTGGCGCCGTCGACCGCGTACTCGATGTACTGCCCCGCGCGGTCGTCCAGCTGGTCGGCGTAGCGGCGCTGGAGGAGCTGGCAGAAGCTCGCCACCTTCCGCAGCGGTTCCTGCAGGTCGTGCGAGGCGACGTAGGCGAACTGCTCCAGTTCGGCGTTGGACCGGCGCAGGTCGGTGGCCTGCTCGTCCAGCCGGGCGCGGGTGGCGTCGCTGAAGGCCAGTTCGGCGACGAGCCGTTCGCGCATCGACTCCACGTCCTGCGCCAGGCTGCGCAGGTCCGCCGGTCCCGCGGTCGCCACCTGGTGGTCGAAGTGGCCTTCGGCCACCTCCCGCACATCACGGGAGAGCCGGCCGAGCGGAAGCGTCACGCCCCGGTTCAGGCCCATGAAGATCAGGCCGGTGAGGGCGGCGATCACCAGGGCGATCAGCGAGAAGATCCAGTTGCGCAGCTCCCGGGCCCCCTGCAGGTCGGACCTGGCCTGGACGCGGGCGCTCTGCAGGCTCTGCTGGAGATGCGTGGAGGCGGCCCGCACCGCGTCGAACTCCTGCTTGCCCTCGTCCGCACGGGCCGTGGCCAGCGCGATCGGGGCGCCGCCGGGGGCCGCCGCCACGGGCCGGGCGAACCGCTGCTGCCAGGTCTCCGCCCGGTCCAGCAGCTGCCGCAGGTCCGCCAGCGCGTCCTTGTCGTGCACCAGCAGTGCGCGCAGCTGCCCGGTACTGGTCCGCTGCAGGGTCAGACCCGAGGCGTACGGGTCGAGGAACGACGGCTGCCCGGTGAGGCCGTAGCCGCGGACGCCGGTCTCCTGGTCGGTGAGGGACTTCTCCAGCTGCACCGCGGAGACCAGGGCCGGAGTGCTCTCGTCGACCAGCCGGTTGGAGATCTGGGTGGACCGGGCGAACACCCAGGCGCCGGTGACGGCCAGGGCGGCCAGGATGACGAGCGAAACGCACGCGCCCACCGCCAGCCACCTGCGGGTGGTCCAGCCCACCGGACGGCCGGGCGGCTTCCCGGCCCCGTCCGTCGCTATCGCTCCCGCCACTTCCGACTCCTCAATGCGCGCCCACCGCGTGGCGGCAGGTCGTGACGCCGTTGGACAGACCCCGGCCGCGCCATGTTACCCAGCGGGACAACGTTGGTTGTCACCCGTGTGCGCGGACTCGTAAGCTGAGCGCGTGCCACGTGAGCAGTCCATACCGCAACTCGACCATGGCGCGCTGACCGCCCTGGCCGAGCAGGCTGTCGAGGACCTCACCCGCAGGCTCGCCTCCGAGGTGTTCCGCACCGGGCCCTTCGGGAACGGCGCCGGCGGCGTCACCGGGGCGGACGGTGCGGACCGGGCACCGGAGCCCGGCGCCCACGATCCGCTGACCCGGCTGCGGGTGCTTTCGTACATCCTCCGGGCGGTGGACAGCCGCGCGGCGTACGAGGCGTCGGCCGCCGCCCGCCAGGGAGCCGGCTACCCCGACCTCGGACGCGCCTGGGGCATCACCCGCCAGGGCGCCCGCCGGCGCTGGCCGGGGCTGGTCTTCACCGCCCGGCCGCCGTCCCGCCCCGTCCCCGCCCAGATCCGCAGGAGTGCCCCCGTGAACGCTCTGCTCCCCACCCGCACTTTCAGCGTGCTGCTCGTCGAGGACGACCCCGCCGACGCCCTGCTGGTCGAGGAGGCCCTCACCGACCGCGGTGTGGCCACCCGCTCGATCCGGCGGGCCAACGACGGCATCGACGCCCTGGAGCACCTGCGCTCGCCGGCCAACGAACGGCCCGACCTGATCGTGCTGGACCTCAACATGCCGCGGATGAACGGCCGCGAGCTGCTGGCGGTGCTCAAGGAGGATCCGGAGCTGTGCATGATCCCGGTGGTGGTGCTCACCACCTCCTCCACCCCCGACGACATCTCGGCGGCCTACAGCCAGCACGCCAATGCGTACGTCACCAAGCCGGTCAACCTCGACGACTTCCTGGAGGCGGTCCGCGGCATCGACGACTTCTTCTTCGAGACGGCGACGGTCCCGCTCCAGGACTGACCGCTCACCCGGCCCAGCGGGTCAGCCAGTCGCCGGCCGCGCGGTACAGGTGCTCCCGGCTGGCCCGCCGGGCCAGGTCGTGGCCCTCGTCGGGGAAGAGCAGCAGCTCGGCCGGCACCCCGCGCTGCCGGGCCGCCCGGACGAACTGCTCGGACTCCCCGGGCGGCACATTGGTGTCCAGTGCCCCGTGCACCGCCAGTACCGGGGTGCGCAGCGCGTCGATGTGGGTCATCGGCGACAGCAGCGCGAGCAGGTCGTGGTCGTGCACGGGGTGGCCGTACTTGACGGCCGCCGACTCGGCGATCCACGGCTCGGTGCCGGCGAAGAAGGTGGCGAAGTCCGACATGCCGCAGACGGCGACCCCGGCCCGGAAGAGGTCGGGGTGCCGGACCAGCGCGGACATCACGAGGTAGCCGCCGTAGGAGCGGCCCATCACGGTCAGCCGGCCCGGGTCGGCCAGCCCCGCGTCCACCAGGTGCGCCGCGCAGTCGGCGACGTCGTCCACCGCGGCGAGGCGGGCCGCGCCCCGGTCGGCGCCCAGGAAGGTCCGGCCGTGGCCCGAAGAGCCGCGCACATCGGGGGCGAAGACCTGCAGGCCACGGGCGAGCAGCGCCTGGTAGAGCGGTTCGAGCACCGGGCGTTCCTGGCTCTCCGGCCCGCCGTGCAGATGCACCACGCAGGGCCCCGGCCCGGACCGGCCGGGCGCCCGGTGGAACCAGCCGGCCAGCGGGGTGCCGTCGCGCGCCTGGAGTTCCAGCAGCACCGGCGGTACGGGGCCGCGCGGCGCGGGTGACGTCCACGCGGTACGGGCCGGCGCGCCGCCGGCGGGCACGGTCCACACCCCGGGCTGCCGTACCGAGCCGGAGACCGACAGCAGCCATCCCCCGGCCGCGTCGGGGTCGGCGCGGGTCACCACCTCGTGCGGCAGGGGTACGGAGCGGAGCGGGCCGAGCGTTCCGCCGGCGCCGAGTGCGGCGGTCTGCAGGACCGTACGGCCGCGGTCGTTCCAGGCCAGCACGGCGCGCGACGCCGAGCGGTCCACGGCGAGGAGTTCCAGGTCGGCGCCGTCCCGGGCGGTGACCGAGCGGAGTTCGCCGTGGCTGCCGTCCGCCCGCAGCCTGACCGCGAGCAGGGCGGCGTACTCCCGGTCCTCGTCGCTGCGCAGCCACAGCGTCCGGGAGTCCGGCGAGAATCTGCCGATCCAGGGGTCCCCGTCGGCGGCGGGCAGCAGGCAGGTCTCGCGCCCGTCCCGCAGGTCCACCACGACCGCCTCCCGGTAGCCGCGCGGTCCCCGCCGCAGCAGCATCCACCGCCCGTCGGCGCTGATGTCGCACACCCGCAGCGTGGCCGAGCCCGCCTCCACGGCCACCCGGCGGGCCGGCCGCAGCCCGTCGGGGTCCACCAGCGAGGCGACCAGCACCCCCTGCCGGGCGGCGGGTACGGTCTCGGCGCCGGCCGGCACCCCGCCGAGGTCGGCCGGGGTGGCCGGCGGGGGGAACGCCTCGGCGGCGACCGCCTCGGTGACCGCGAGCGCGCTGCCGTCCGGGGTCCAGCAGCCGAAGTGGGCGGCGGCCAGGGTGCCGGCGCCCGCGATGTCGTGGCGGCCGGTGCCGTCCGGCCGGATCACCCGCACCACGGTGTGCTCGCCGCCGCCGGGGGCCGCGGTGTAGGCGATCCACCGCCCGTCGGGTGACCAGCCGGCCGTGACCACCGGGTCGGGGGCGGGGTCGAGCAGCCGCGGCTCGGGGTCCTGCGGTGCGGCGAGCCAGAGCTGGGGGGTGCCGTGACGGTCGCAGACGAAGACGGTCGCGGGCCCGGTGGGGTCGGCGGCGGCTTCCCGGCAGGCGTGGTCGGGCAGGCCGTCGGGGCCGTGCGGCGGCGCGGTCGTGGCGGGGTGCGAGGTGGACGTGGTGCTCATGCGACTCCGTGGGTCTGCAGCCAGATCTCCAGCAGGGCTGCCTGCCACAGGGCGTTGGCGCCCAGCGTGGTGCGGTGCTTCTCGGGCGCCGCCAGCAGCTCGCGGAGGTAGTCGTCGCGGAAGATCCCCCGGGACCGGGCGGCCGGCGCCGCCAGTGCCTCCTGGACCCGCTCCAGGACGGGTCCGGCCATGTGACGGATCGCCGGGACGGGGAAGTAGCCCTTCGGCCGGTCGGTGATCTCCACCGGCAGCAGGGTACGGCCGGCCGCCTTGAGGACGCCCTTCCCGCCCTCGGCGAGTTTCAGTTCCGGCGGGCAGGCGGCGGCGAGTTCCACCAGTTCGTGGTCGAGGAACGGCACCCGTGCTTCCAGCCCCCATCCCATGGTCATGTTGTCGACCCGCTTGACGGGGTCGTCGACCAGCATGATCTCGCTGTCCAGCCGGAGTACCGCGTCGAGCGCGGTGTCGGCGCCGGGCCGGCCGAGGTGTTCGGCGAGGAACTCGCCCGAGACGTCCCGCGCGGTCCGTACCCCGGGCGCCAGCATCCGCTCCAGTTCGCTGTGCGGGCGGTCCACGAAGACCTTGGCGTACATCGCGGCCGCCTCCTCGCGCGGCAGGCCGGCCATCGGCGGGTACCAGTCGTAGCCGGCGAAGACCTCGTCGGCGCCCTGTCCGCTCTGGACCACCTTGACGTGGCGGGCGACCTCCCGGCTCAGCAGGTGGAAGGCGACCACGTCATGGCTGACCATCGGTTCGCTCATCGCCGCCACCGCGTCGTCGAGCGCCTCCGGGAGCTGCGCCGAGGGCACCACGATCCGGTGGTGGTCGGTGGCGTAGCGGCGGGCCACCAGGTCGGACCAGTGGAACTCGTCGCCCGCCTCGCCGCCTTCGCTGTCGAAGCCGATGCTGAAGGTGGCAAGGCCGTGCGCGCCGGCCTCGGCGAGCAGCGCCACGATGAGGCTGGAGTCGAGGCCGCCGGAGAGCAGTACGCCCACCGGGACGTCCGCGACGGTCCGGCGGCGTACCGCGGTGCGCAGTGCATCGAGCACCGCGTCGCGCCAGTCGCCGGCGTCCATGCCGGCGTCCGCGTCCCGGCGGGTGAAGGCCGGGTCCCAGTAGCAGTGGTCGTGCTCGCTGCCGTCGGGTTCGACGACGCGGACGGTGGCCGGCGGCAGCTTCCGCACCCCCGCCAGGATGGTCCGGGGCGCGGGCACCACCGAGTGGAAGCTGAGGTAGTGGTGGAGGGCGACCGGATCGAGCGCGGTGTCGACGTCGCCGGCCGCGAGCAGCGCGGGCAGCGAGGAGGCGAAGCGCAGCCGGCCGGGCCGGCGGGCGGTGTAGAGGGGTTTGATGCCGAGCCGGTCGCGGCCGAGGACCACCCGGCCGGTGCGGTGCTCGGCGACGGCGAAGGCGAACATGCCGGCGAAGTGCTCGACACAGTCCACGCCCCAGTGCCGGTAGGCGCGCAGCAGCACCTCGGTGTCGGAGGTGGAGTGGAAGCGGTGGCCCGACCGCTCCAGCTCGGCACGCAGTTCGCGGTGGTTGTAGAGGCAGCCGTTGAAGACGACGGTGAGGCCGCTGCCGGGGTCGGTCATCGGCTGGGCACCGCGCTCCGACAGGTCGATGATCTTCAGCCGCCGGTGGCCGAAGGCGATGGGTCCCTGCGACCACAGGCCGCGCCCGTCCGGCCCGCGGGCCGCGAGCCGGTCGGTCATCCGCTCCACGGCGGCCAGGTCCGGGCGGGTGCCGTCGAATCTGATCTCGCCGGTCAGGCCGCACATGTGCACCTCCGGTGGGGGCGGTTCACCGTGAACCGCCGCGCAGTATCCAGGTGTCCTTCGCGCCGCCGCCCCGCGAGGAGTTGACGATGAGGCTGCCGCCGGCCGCGACGCGGGTCATCGCCGTGGGCAGCACCGTGGGGGTGAGGCCGACGGCGCCGAAACCATCGCCTTCCCGCTCGGCGCAGACGAACACCCGCAGGTCCACCACCCGCGGTTCCAGGCGTTCGCCGTCGAAGGTCGGGTGACTGGTCAGCTGGACCACGTCCTGCGCCACCCAGTTCTGCGGGGAGACCAGCAACTCGGCCCGCAGCCGGGCGAGTTCCTCGGGAGAGGCGTGCGGACCGATGACCACGCCGACCCCGCCCTGGCCGTCGACCGGTTTGACGACGAGTTCCGCCAGCCGGTCGAGCACCTCGTCCAGGACGCCGGGGTCGCCCGGCAGCAGGGTCGGGACCTGGCCGATCAGGGGTTCCTCACCGAGGTAGTAGCGGATCAGCCGGGGCACCAGTGCGTACAGCGCCTTGTCGTCGGCCACGCCGTTGCCCCAGGCGTTGGCGAAGGTCACGTTTCCGGCCCGGGCCGCCGCGGTGAGCCCGGGCCACAGCGGTCTGCCGTCGGCGCCGGCCGCCTTGGCCAGGTCGTCCTCGTCCATCCGGCGGTAGACCACGTCGAAGGGACGGTCGTCCGGCGCCCCGGCCGCGTACACCCGCCCGTCGCGTACGACCAGCTGGTCCGCGGTGTGCAGGGCGACGCCCATCTCGGCCGCCAGGGTGCGGTGTTCGTACCAGGCGGAGTTGCCGGGGCCGTCGCTGAGCACCGTCACCCGGGGGTCGGCGCCGGGCGCGGCGGCGCGCAGCGTACGGGCCAGGGTGGCGACGGCGTCCTCGACGCCCGCGACCTGCGGCCATGGCTCGATCGGGCTGAGCCGCCGGGCGGCCAGCGCGTAGGCGAGACCGGACGGCACCCGGAGGTTGTCCTCCAGCACCAGCCAGCCGTGCACCGCGTCCTGCACCAGGTCGATACCGGCCACCGCGATCCTGACCAGCCCCGGCCGGGTCAGCAGCGCCCCTTCCGCGGCGGCCTGCGGCTCGGGCAGGAAGCGGGCCGGGACCACGCCGTCGCGGCGGGCGCTCTGCTCGCCGTACGCGTCGTGCAGGAACGCCTCCAGGGCGCGGACCCGCTGACTCAGGCCGCGCTCCAGCATCGTCCACTGGTCGGCCGGGACCAGCCGGGGCACCACGTCGAAGGGGAAGAGCCGGGGGGTGTCCTCTCCTTCGACCCGGAAGACCACGTCCTGGGCCAGCTGCTGTTTCTGCCGGGCGCGCACCGCGTGCTGCAGGCCCTCCACGCCGGCCCGGTCCAGTTCGGTGAGCACCGCCCGGTACAGGGGGCGGACCTCGCCGGCCAGGTCCACCATCTCGTCGTGGTCGGCGCGGTAGCCGCGCAGCAGGCCGCCGTGGTGCGGAGGGTGGTCGGTCCCGCGGTCGCCGCGGGTCTGGGCGACGAGCAGGGCGACCGCCGCCGGCAGGCCGTCGGTCTCGGCGACCCGGCGCACCCGGTGCGCGGCGCTGCCCAGGCCGAGCGCCTCCTCGGTGAGCGCCACCACATCGGTCCAGTCGCCGATGCGTTCCAGCGCCGGCCGCAGCCGGGTGACCATCGAGCGGATCACCCGGGGCGCCGGGCGGGGCCGCCCGTCCGCCGGGTGCACCAGGTCGCCCTCCAGGCCGGAGCGGGCCGCCCGCCAGGTCGCGGCGCGCAGCCATTCGAGCCGCTCGTCGTCGCCGCGTCTGCCGTCCGCCACCGCCTCGCAGGCGTCAAGCACCAGCGCCCGGAAGAGCCCGGCGATCATCACCGCGGTCTCGGCGCGCGGACAGGCGTCGCAGATGCGCAGTTCGAGGGTCTGCAGGTGGGCGGAGGGGCGGACGTCGTAATAGACCATCCCCGCGTCGCTGATGACGCCGGATCTGACCAGGCCGGCGATCACCTCGTCGTAGTGCTCGGCGGAACGGAAGTGCCCGGCGGGTCCGGTGGTGGGCCAGCGTTGCCAGAGCAGGGTGCGCCAGCTGGCGTAGCCGGAGTCGGAGCCGAGCCAGAACGGCGAGCTGGCGGAGAGCGCGAGCAGTGCGGGCAGCCAGGGCGCGAGCAGGCTCATCGCCATGATGCCGGTGTCCCGGTCGGGTACGTCCACATGCACCTGGAGGCCGCAGATCAGCTGCTCCTCGGCGACCACCCGGTAGTTCTCGGTCATCCGCCGGTAGCGGGGGTCGGCGGTGGTGTCGATGGTGCCGAGCCGGGCCATCGGGGCGGTGCCGGCGGCGACCACGCCGAGGCCCAGCGGTCCGGCTGCGGCGGCCAGCGCCTTGCGGGACGCCTTGATGTCCTTGAGCAGTTCGTGCAGCGAGCGGTGCGGCCTGCTGTTGGCCTCGACGATCGACTGCTGCAGTTCGGTGGTGAAGCCGCGCTCGGGCAGCCGGTCGAGCACCGACCGGGCCCTGGGTACGAGCGTGCCCGACTTCAGGTCGACCACATGGAATTCCTCTTCGACTCCGACCGCGACGGCCACGGCGTCTCCTTTCGACGTCAGATCCTCACGCAGGGGTCGCCGGCGCCGGGACGTTGGAATGGCGTCTGCCCCGCCGGCCTGGATGTGCACGGGGGTCGTTGACCGCACCCGGTACCGAGCGGTGACCAACCGCCTGTGGTCGCCGCTTCATTGCGGTGGACTACCGGAGTGCCCGGGGACGCGGGCGCCGATGCGCTGCCGCTTGCCGGAAAGTGTCGGTCCGACGGCCCGGCGGCACAAGAGCGTCCGGCCCCGGATCAGGCCGCGTGGGCTTTCCGGGTGGACGAAAGCGGGGGGAACGCGGTGGTTTCGCTCAGTGCCGGTCTGTGTCCGCCGGCCGTCCTACCGGCTCTCCGACCCGCCGTCCTACCGGCTCTCCGACCGGCCGTCCTGTCGGCTGTCCCGCCAGGTGTACCGCGGGGTGAAGCCGAGCAGTTCGCGGCTGCGGCGGGTGGCGAAGGGCACCGCGAAGCCGTCCAGCGGCTGGTCGAAACGGGTCTGCGGGTAGTAGCGGCGGACGAGTTCCGCGGTCGGCTCCAGTGCGGTGGTGTCGGGGGCGGCGACATTGATGACGGTGTGGCCGCGCAGGGGAGCGGTCAGTGCGGCGCCGATCGCGCGGGCCGCGTCGCGGGTGTCGAGCCAGCCCCACAGCGAGCCGCGGTCGTAGCCGGGGTCCTGGTGGACGCGGGAGATGTGGTCGCGCAGCCGGCCGCCGACGCCGAGGAAGGGGAATCTGAGGCTGACGATCGTGGTGTCCCAGCGGCGGGTCGCGGCGTCCGCGATGATCTCGCCGAGGTACTTCGACAGGCCGTACACGTCGTCGCCGACGAAGGGGTGCTCCTCGGTGATCGGCACGCTGACCGGCGCGGCGCCGCGCTCGGAGAAGGCGATGCCCAGCGCGGAGAGGCTGGAGATACTGACCACCCGGCCGACGCCGTGCCGCCCCGCACGGTTCAGTACGCGGTACGTCGCCCCCACGTTGTTGCCGAACACCTCGTCGTGCGGGCCGGCGTCGGGCGACGGAAGGGCGGCGGTGTGTACGACCGCGTCCACCGACTCCATGGCCGCGTCGAGGAGTCCGGGGTCGAGGAGTTCACCGGTGACCACCTCGTCGGCGGCGGCCGGATCGACCGGAATCCGGTCGAGGGCCCGTACGCTCCGGCCCTCGCCGCGCAGGTGGGCGACCACTTCGCGGCCGAGCGCGCCGCCCGCGCCGGTGACCAGAACCTTCACGGGACTCCCTCTCGGCGCGCGTGCGGCCGGCCGCGCTGAACCCCTCGCGCGCTCCGGCATGGGTGCCGGAAATTTAACATGCCCCTAGCATCGACTCGGTGTGATCGGCCTGACGGCCCCTGAGCGAAGCGGAGTTGTGCGATGACCGGAACCGACCCCGACCGGCTGCTCGACGCGTCCGGTTCCCTGCCGCAGGCGATGCCCCCCTGGCCGGCCCGGGACGGCCTGCGGGTCACCGCGGTGCGCGCGATCGTCACCGCGCCGGAGGGCATGCCGCTGGTGGTGGTCCGCGTCGACACCTCGGAGCCGGGTCTGTACGGGCTGGGCTGTGCCACCTTCACCCAGCGGTACGCCGCGGTGGTGGCCGCGGTCGACGAGCATGTGGGCCCGCTGGTGGTCGGGCGGCACCCCGCGGACATCGAGGACATCACCCGGTCCGTGCACTACTCGTCGTACTGGCGCGGCGGCCCGGTGCTCAACAACGCGCTGTCCGGGGTGGACCAGGCGCTGTGGGACATCGCGGGCAAGCGCGCCGGGATGCCGGTGTACGAACTGCTGGGCGGCCGCAGCCGGTCCGCCGTCGAGGTGTACTCGCACGCGGCAGGCGGCAGCGTGGACGAGACGCTGGAGGAGGCGGAGACCCTGCTGGCGCAGGGCTACCGGCACATCCGGCTCCAGGTCGGCGGCCCGGGGCTCGGTACGTACGGCGCTCCGGGCACCCGCGGCGGCTACCCGCGCTCGCCGCACCCGGACGGCTGGGACGTCAACCAGTATCTGCGCGCCGTCCCGCGCCTGTTCGAGGCGGCCCGCGAGCGGCTGGGTGAGGAGGTCAGCCTGATGCACGACGTGCACAGCCGGCTGACGCCCAAGCAGGCGATCGTGCTGGCGCGGGCCCTGGAGCCGTACCGGCTCTCCTTCCTGGAGGACGTGATCCCGCCGGAGCACTACGACCGGCTGCCGGAGGTGCGCTCCGCCTCCCCGGTGCCGATCGCGGTCGGCGAGCAGATCGGCTCGGTCACCGATGCGGTACGGCTGATCCGGGACGGCGGCATCGACCTGCTGCGGCTGCACACCTCGGCGGTCGGCGGTCTCACCCCGACCCGCAAGCTGGTGGCGCTCGCCGAACTGGTCGGTGTCCGCACCGCGTTCCACTCCCCCGGCGACATCTCACCGGTCGGCGTGGCGGCGAACCTGGCGGTGGACATCTCGACGCCTGCCTTCGGCTACCAGGAGTCGCACACGTACAACGACGCGACCAGCGAGGTCTTCCCGGGCACGCCGGTGGTGCGCGAGGGACACCTGACACCTTCGCAGTCCCCCGGCTGGGGCGTGGACCTGGACGAGAAGGCGGCGGCGAAGTATCCGCCGACCAAGTTCCTGCACGAGCGGTGGGCGACGGGGGTCCGCCGGCCCGACGGCGGTCTCGACGCGCCCTGACCGCCGGCGTGCCGGACCGGCCTCAGACCGCCCGGCGGACCTTCACCGTGCAGTCGGGGCGGGTGTCCGGCACGCCGTCCGGGCGGACCATCCGCGTGTCGTGGTCCTCGCAGCGCTGTATCTCCCAGCCGCCGTCGGGCAGTTCGAGTACGGCGAGCACCTCGCGGGCGTTCTGCAGCCGTACGTCCGGGTGGTGGCCGGCCTGCTGCCAGTCGGGAAAGCCGGCGTGGCCGATGATCAGCAGGGTGCCGCCCGGGGCGACAGCGGCGGCCGCGGTGCGCAGGATCTCCTCGCGGGGCATGTCGCCGAGCGAGTGCAGGTAGCTCGCGGTGACCAGGTCGAAGGTTCCGGCCGGGAAGCTCTCGCCGAGGATGTGCTGCTGGAAGTCGATCCGGTCCGCGACGCCCTCCTGCCCGGCGTGGGCGGCGGCGCGGCCGAGGGCGACCGGGGAGATGTCCGTCGCGGTCACCTGCCAGCCGCGGGCGGCGAGCCAGACCGCGTCCCCGCCCTCGCCGCAGCCGAGGTCGAGCGCCCGGCCCGGCGGCAGGCCGGTCACCTCGCGGACCAGTGCGGCGTTCGGCCGCCCGCTCCAGATCCGCTCGCTCTCGCGGTAGCGCTCGTCCCAGAACTGCTGGTCGCCGACGGTCGGGGCCATCAGGGGTCTCCTTCGGTGGTGCCGGTGGTTGCGGCGCCAGCTTCGGACGGCCCGGGAACGCTTGACAAGTCCTGTTGCCATGTCGGCAAATACTGCGGGTGACCGATGACGAGGACTTCTCCGGCGTGCTGGCGGCCGTGGGTCCGCGGCTGCGCTCCCTGCGGCAGGCGCGGGGCATCACCCTCGCCGATCTCAGCGAGACCACCGGGATCTCGCTGAGCACCCTGTCCCGGCTGGAGTCCGGCCTGCGCAAGCCCACCCTGGAGCTGATGCTGCCGCTGGCCAGGGCGTACCGGGTGCAGCTCGACGAACTCGTCGGCGCGCCCCCGACCGGCGATCCGCGGATCCACCCGCGCCCGTTCACCCGGCACGGCCAGACCTTCATTCCGCTCACCCGGCACCTGGGCGGCATGCGCGCGTACAAACAGATCATGCCGCCCGCCAAGGACCCCGGCGCGCGCCCGGAACAGGCCACCCACGAGGGCTACGAGTGGCTCTACGTCCTGTCCGGCCGGCTCCGGCTGGCGCTCGGTGAGCACGATCTGGTGCTCACCGCGGGCGAGGTCGTGGAGTTCGACACCCGCACCCCGCACGGCTTCGCCAACCCCGGTCCGCAGGCGGTGGAGTTCCTCAGCCTCTTCGGGACCCAGGGCGAGCGCATGCACGTCAGGGCCCGCCCGGCCGGGGCGTGACCCCTCGGCAGGACCCGGTGGGCGGCAGACCGGCCGCGGATCGGCCGGACGGGCTACGGCGGGCGCGCCCCCGGCGGTACGACGACGGCGGCCGGGTAGACGTCAGGCGAGTGGTCGGAGCGGTGGAAGGAAGAGTCATGCAGGCGGTACTCGACGGAACGGTTCTCGCGGACGCGCCGGACGGCGATGTGATCACGATCGAGGGCAACTGGTACTTCCCGCCGGACGCGGTGACCGCGTCGGCGCTCAGCACCAGCGACACCCCGTACACCTGCCCGTGGAAGGGGCGGGCCCAGTACTACAACGTGCAGACGGCCGAGGGGTCCCACCCGGACGCGGCCTGGGCGTACCCGGAGCCGCCGGCGTCCGCGATCGGGCGGGTCGGACGGGACTTCAGCGGCTTCGTGGCCTTCGACAAGGTCGTCACGGTCGGGTGACCCGCGTGGGCGCCGGCCGCGGCGCCGGGGCCGCGGCCGGCGCCGCCCGGTGCCCCGCTTAGGGTGGCGTACCGGGCGAGGATCAGGTGGTGGCGGACGTGCGGGCTGTGGTGGTCGAGGAGTTCGGGCGGCCGGCGGAGGTACGGCAGGTGGCCGATCCCGCTCCGCCGCCCGGCGGGGTGGTCGTACGGGTGGAGGCGACCGGGCTGTGCCGCAGCGACTGGCACGGCTGGATGGGCCACGACGACGGCATCACCCTGCCGCATGTGCCCGGCCACGAACTGGCCGGCGAGGTGGTCGCGGTCGACGCGGCGGTCACCGGCTGGCGGGTCGGCGCCCGGGTCACCGCGCCGTTCGTCTGCGCCTGCGGCAGCTGCCCCGCCTGCGCGCGCGGCGACCAGCAGGTGTGCGAGCGCCAGCAGCAGCCCGGCTTCACCCACTGGGGGTCCTTCGCCCAGTACGTGGCCCTGCACCACGCCGACACCAACCTGGTGTCCGTGCCGGAGGAGATGCCGTACGCGTCCGCCGCCGCTCTCGGCTGCCGGTTCGCCACCGCGTTCCGCGCGGTCGTCGCCCAGGGACGGGTGCGGCCGGGCGAGTGGGTGGCCGTGCACGGCTGCGGCGGTGCCGGGCTCTCCGCGGTGATGGTCGCGGTGGCCGCCGGGGCGCGGGTGGTGGCGGTCGACACCGCACCGGGCGCGCGGGAACTGGCCGGCCGTTTCGGTGCCGCGGTGTGCGTGGACCCGGCCGCGGTGGACGGCGACACCGCGGGCGCGGTCCGCGCCGCGACCGGCGGCGGCGCGCACCTGTCGCTGGACGCGCTGGGGTCGCCCGCGACCTGCGCCGCGTCGGTGGCCGGGCTGCGCTCCCGGGGCCGCCACGTCCAGGTCGGGCTGCTGCCCCCGGGCGGCGTCGCGGTGCCGATGGACCGGGTGGTGGCCCTGGAGCTGGAACTGCTCGGCAGCCACGGCATGGCAGCACACGCCTATCCCGAGCTGATGCGGCAGGTCGCCGCGGGCACGCTCCGCCCGGACCTGCTGGTCGGCGCCGTGATCGGCCTGGACGCCGCACCGGCCGCGCTGGCCGCGCTGAGCGGGGGTTCCCCGGCCGGCATCACCGTGATCGAACCCGGGCGGCCCTGAGCCGCGCCCCGGGTTATTCAGCGGCGCCGCCCCCGCCCCGCTGTTACCGTTGATGCCATGAAGGTCACCTGTCACACCCCCGCGACCGCGCGAGCGACCAGCTCGCCGGTTGCCGCCGCCTGACCTTCTCCCGAAGCAGAATCCGGCGACCGGAAACGGTTCGCCGGACACCTTCTTCCCTGTCCTTCCCTGTTGTGACGGCGGTGTCCGCCCGCGGCCTTTCCGGTGCCTTGATCCGAAAGGTTCACCGTCGTGGACACTCGACCGACACCCCCGCGGAAGCCACCGCTCACCACCGGGCAGATCGTGGAGACCTTCACCGGCTTCTTCCACGACCGCGGCCACCGGTTCGTACCCTCCGTCCCCCTTGTCCGGCCACCCGGCGACCCGGTGCTCTTCACCACCTCGGGGATGCACCCGCTGACGCCGTATCTGGAGGGCCGCCCCCATCCGCTCGGCCGCCGCCTGGTCAACAGCCAGCGCGTTCTGCGCACCACCGACCTGGACGAGGTCGGCGACCCCACCCATCTGACCGTCTTCCAGATGCTGGGTTCCTGGTCGCTGGGCGACTACGGCACCGAGCAGAGCCTGCGCTGGGGGTACGAACTGCTGGTGGACGGCTTCGGCATCGGCCCGGAGCGGCTGCACGCCACCGTGTTCGGCGGGGACGACCAGCTCGGGCCCGACACGCGGTCGCTCCAAACCTGGCGCGACCTGGGGGTGCCGGTGGAGCTGACCGGCCAGGACAACTGGTGGTCCAACGGCCCCACCGGGCCGTGCGGCCCCGACTCGGAGATCTTCGTCTGGACCGGTGACACCCCGCCGCAGGGCACGCCGACCGGCGACGACCGCTGGGTGGAGGTGTGGAACCACGTGATGATGCGGTACCGCCGGCTCGACGACCAAAGTCTGCAGCCGCTCGCCCGGCCCGGTGTCGACACCGGGATGGGTCTGGAACGGCTGGTGATGGTCCTGCAGGGCCGGCCCTCGGTCTTCGGCATCGACCTCTTCGACCCCTGGCGGCAGGCCCTGCTCTGGCAGCTCGACGGCGCCGAGTGGCGGATCGTCACCGACCATCTGCGCTCGGCCGTGGTGATGATCGCCGACGGGGTCCGGCCGGCCGCCAACGCCCACGGCTACGTCCTGCGCCGGCTGCTGCGGCGGGTGCTGACCACGCTGTGGCGGCACGATCCGGACCACACCCTGGCCGACCTGCCGGTGGAGCTGATCGAGGGGACGCTCGGCCACTTCGGGCAGCAGTGTCCGGTGGAAGAGGTACGTGAGGTGCTGCTGTCCGAGCAGCACCGGTTCGCCGGGATGCTGCGGCGCGGGCGGCAGGTGCTCTCCCGCCCGCGTTTCTCCGGTCCGCTGAGCGAGGAGGACTACGGCTGTCTGCACGACACGCACGGACTCCCGCGCGAGCTGATCGACATGCTGCGGCAGGAGTCCGTGGCCGGGAAGTGAGGGGGCGGCGGGCCCGTCCCCGGTACCGCAGCGGCTACGCGGAGCCGTTCGGGGACGGGCTCCAGCCCGGGGCGAGGGCGCAGGACATGTAGTGCGTCAGGGCCCAGCGCTGCCAGACCTTGGTGTGAACGGCGCCGGACGACCCCGCGTACTTCGCGCACTGCTCGCAGCCCGCTCGGGGCTTGGGGTCAGCACCGTGGTCATCGAGGTGATGCGTGGCCCAGCCGTAGAGGAAGGCACCCGGGTTGGGCGTCGCGGGATCTCTGAACCGTGCTTCCAACTCCGCGCAGCGCCCGCACTCCTGACCCTCACCAACACCAATACTCACGTAGTCGAGCCTACGTCGCGCGGTGCCGTCGTGTGCGGTATTCGGCGCAGTGCCGTCGGACGGCCGCACGGAGCCGCCGGGCTCCGGTGCCGGCTCCGCTCCGGAGCCCGCGGCCGAGGCCCGCGCGAGCCGGTCAGGAGGGCAGTACGGCGAGCGAGCCGGAGAGCACCTGGAGCGAGACCCGGTGCGGCGAATCGGCCCGGCGCGGCACCTGGACCTGGACATCGGCCGAGGTCGCGGCGGTGGTGACGGCGTATCCGCCGCCGGCCGCCGGCAGCCGCAGCGTCATAGCCGCGGAGGTGGCCCGTACCGCGAGGGTGTCCGGCGGGTCGGCGAAGCCCAGATCGGCGCTGCCGGAGGTGAGCGTCAGCTCGGCCCTGGAGGGGTGCAGGTCCTGCGCGGTGAAACGGTCGGAGGCGGCTGTGACCGTCAGTGCGCCGCCGAGGCCGCTCAGTACGGTCTCCCCCGAGGTCTGCCGAAGCCGCAGTCCGGTGTGTTCCGGCACCGTGAGGGTCAACTCCCCGGCGCAGGGCGTGCCGGCGCCGCCGGCGTCCTGGCAGGAGACGGTGAGCGTTCCGGATCCGTCCGCGCCGGCCGGGGCGATGGCGGTACGGACCCGGGCGGGCGCGCCGTCGGCGCGGTGGAAGCTGCCCCGCACCGTACGGGCGCCGGGGTCGGCGGAGACCTGGATCCGGCCGGAGACGCCGTCGAGGACGACCAGGCCGGCGTCCCCGGCGTGGAAGTCGGTGGAGCTGTCGGCGTCGCCCGCGGGCTCTCCCGGGGCGGCCCGGCCGAGGCTGCCGTGACCGGGTCCGTCGCCGCCGTGGTGGCTGCCGTTGCCGGTCAGGACCAGGGTCACGATCACGGCCGACGCGACCAGCAGCACCGCGACGAGCACGGACGGCCGGACCGGATGCCTTGGCGAACGCCCTGTGGGCTCGGCGGTGTTCATGCGGTGGCGTCTGCCCCGGGTCCACGGCGGCGAACCCGCTCACCGGGCACGGCGAAGCCCCCGGCGCGGAAGGCGGCCGGGGGCATTCCGGGTGATCGGCCCGGGAGTGGGGTCAGGCCGCGACCGTGCCCGACTCGGTGATGACGACCTTGGACTGCGGGTTGCCGCTGCGGGTGCCCTTGGCCTCGATCGCCTTGACCAGGTCCGAGCCCTCGACGACCTCGCCGAAGACCACGTGCTTGCCGTCCAGCCAGGAGGTGACCACGGTGGTGATGAAGAACTGCGAACCGTTGGTGTTCGGCCCGGCGTTCGCCATCGACAGCAGGAACGGGCGGTCGTGCTTGAGCTGGAAGTTCTCGTCGGCGAACTTCTCGCCGTAGATGCTCTTGCCGCCGCGGCCGTCGCCGCTGGTGAAGTCGCCGCCCTGGAGCATGAAGTCGGGGATGACCCGGTGGAAGGCGGAGCCGGCGTAACCGAAGCCGTGCTGGCCGGTGGCCAGCTCACGGAAGTTCTGGGCGGTCTTGGGCACCACGTCGTCGAACAGGCGGAAGACGATCCGCCCAGCGGGCGCACCGTCGATGGAGATGTCGAAATACACGTTGTCCATGGGCTCCATCCTGACATCCCCCTGGCGCGGAACCGACCACCGCCCCACCCCGACCGGCCGCTTCTCGCTGGCGGGAGCACGTCAGGTACGTGATCGTGGAAGCGGAAGCAGCGGGCTGAGGCGTGCGCCCGCGGGGTAAGGAGAGCGCATGGCGGCTACGGCGCAGGGCGGCGGACGATCGCGGAATCTGGTGCTGGCGGCGATGATCTTCGCGGTCGCCATGACGTTCATCGACCAGACCATCGTGTCCATCGCCGTCCCGCAGATCCAGGACGAGCTGAGCCTTTCCAGTACCGGCGTGCAGTGGGCGGTCAACGCGTATCTGCTGACGCTGGCCGCCTTCTTCGCGTACGGGGGCCGGCTCGCCGACACCGTCGGGCACCGCAAGGTCGTGGTGGCCGGGGTGCTGATCTTCGCGGCGGCGTCCCTGCTGTGCGGGCTCACCCCGAAGGGCGGTGTGGCGCAGACCTGGATCGTGGTCTTCCGGGCCGTGCAGGGCGTGGGCGGCGCCATCATGTTCCCGGCCGCGCTGGGCATCGTGGTGCAGACGTTCGCGCTGCGGGAGCGCGGCAAGGCGCTGGCGCTCTTCTTCGGAGTGGCCGGCGGGCTGACCGCGGTCGGCCCGATCCTCGGCGGTTACCTCACCGAGTGGACCTGGCGGGCGATCTTCTGGGTGAACATCCCGGTGGCGGTGATCGCGCTGATCCTGATCGCGGCCTCCAGGCCGGTCACCGAGCACCGCCCGGCGCCGATGGACTACCGGGGGCTCGCGCTGATCGTCGCCGGAGTGGCGCTGAGCGTCTTCGGCTTCCAGCAGGCGCAGATCTGGCACTGGTCGAACCCGGCCATCGCGATCTGCATCGCCGCCGGTGTCGTCCTGCTGCTCGTCTTCCACCGGGTGGAGACCCGGACCGCCTCGCCGCTGATCCAGGTCCGGATCTTCCGCGACCGGGCGTTCCTGGTGGAGAACCTGGTGCTCGGCATCACCATGCTGGTCTTCGTCCCGTTCTTCTTCTTCGCCAGCGAGTACGCGCAGATCGGCCTGGACAAGTCCGCCTCCGGCGCCGGCCTGTACCTGCTGGACTTCTTCATCGGCTTCGTGATCGCCTCGCAGATCGGCGGCCGGATGCTGGACCGCGGCGGCGCCAAGCGCCCGGTGGTGCTCGGCTGCGTGCTGGGCGCGGTGGGCTTCTACCTGCTCGCCGGGCAGGTCACCGACCTCGATTTCGGCGGCCAGTTCTGGTACATCGTGCTCTCCGGCGCCGGTCTGGGCATGATGCTCACCCCGGCCAGTACCGACGCGGTGAACCGGGCGTCGCGGCTGTCGTACGGCGAGGCCACCGGCATCACCCAGACGGTCCGCAACTACGCCGCCAGCCTGGGGCTAGCCGTCCTGGGCACCATCTCGGTGGCCCGCTTCCAGTCCGAGGCCGAGTCCTCGCTGATCTCCCGGGGCGTCCCGGCGGGAAAGGCGTCCTCCCAGGCCCACGACATCGCCCAGTCGCACCAGACCTCGTCCGGTGCGAGCGGCATCCCGCACTTCATCCGGCTGGACTTCGCGGACGCCACCCGGACGGTCTTCTCCGTGATGGCCGGGATCATGGCGGTCGCCGCGGTCGTGGCCCAGTTCGGTCTGCGGCGCGGGCTGCAGGTTGAGGAGGAGACCCAGGGCGCGCCGGCCGGGACCGATCCGCAGCTGTGAGCCGTCAGGAGACCCTCAGCACGACCTTTCCCCTGCGGTGCGGCAGGGCGAGCTGGGTGTACGCCTCGGCGGCCTGGGTCAGCGGGAAGACCCTGGCCACCGGCGGGAGCAGCCGGCCCTCGGCCACCAGCCTGTTCAGCTCCGCCAGGCCCGCCCGGTCCGGCTCGACCACGAAGAAGACCCCCCGGGCGCCGTTGGGGCCGGTGGGCTCGGGCGGGCTGACGATGCTCACCAGGACGCCGCCGGGTTTCAGCACCTTCCAGGAGCGGGTCAGGGTGTCACCGCCGACGGTGTCGAAGACCAGGTCGATGCCGTCGAGTTGCTCCTCGAACCGGCCGGAGTCGTAGTCGATGACGCGTTCCGCGCCGAGCCGGGTCACGAAGTCGGTGTCCAGGCCGGCCGCGGTGGCGGTCACCCGGGCGCCGAGGGCCGCGGCGACCTGCACCGCGAAGGCGCCGACGCCGCCGGCTCCGCCGTGCACCAGGACCCGCTGCCCGGACCGCAGGCCGCCGTGGACCGTCAGGCCCTGCAGCGCGGTGAGGCCGGCCAGCGGGAGGGCGGCGGCCTGGTCGTGGTCGAGCAGCGGCGGCCGGGGAGCCAGGACCGCGGCGGGCACGGCGACGTACTCGGCCGCGGCGCCGTCGGAGGTGAACGGGATCAGTCCGTAGACCTCGTCGCCCGGGGACAGACCGCCCGCACCGGCACCGGCCACCATGCCGGAGAACTCCTTGGACGGCACGATCGGCAGCCGCGGCGTGCCACTGCCGTCCAGGGCGTCGGTCCAGGTGGCGTCCCAGTCCAGCTCGCCCGGTGTGATCGCCGCCGAACGCACCCGGACCAGCACCTCCCCCTCGCCGGGCACCGGCACCGGCGCCTCCTCATAGGTCAGCTGCTCGGGGCCGCCGCGCTGGTGACCGCGTACCGCGTGCATGGTGTCCATCGCTACCTCCGGTGGGCCGGGCCTGTCAGGGCATCAAACACGGTCCGGGACCGGGACCGGTGGCGAACCCGCCGCGAGGGCCGCCACCGGTTGCACGTCAGGACCGATCGGGCGGCGGCCTGCGGGACCGGCGGCTCAGTGGGGCCGGGTGGGGGGCCGGCTGCCGGTCAGGCCGCCGGTCAGGAGCAGCTGATGAGCAGCGAGGTGAGGACCGTGCAGGTGCGGGTCGCCCGGTCGTTGCCCGGGCCGGGGTCCGCCGGGGTGCTCGCGGTGCGGGCGGCGGTGACGGCGTAGGGGAGGTTGAGGCTCAACAGGCCGACCGGGAGGGTGAAGTGACGGGTGGTCCTGGCGCCGTCCGCCAGCGGTCCCATGCCGCAGGTGACCTTGCCGGCGGTGGCGGTGCAGTCGCCCGAGGTGGCCCTGACCGGGGTCGGGAGATCGACGGTGACGGTCGCGGCGGCGGCCGGGGCGGGGCCGTGGTTCACGATGGTCACGGTGTAGTCGATGTGCGCCCCGAGCAGCCCGGGCACCGGACTGGCCGTCAGCGCCACCGCCAGGTCGGCGGTCTGCGGCGGGGTGACCACGGGCGTGTACGTGAAGCGGTCGGCGGCCCCGGTGCCGCTGGTGCCGGACGGGGTGGTGACCGTGACGTCGACCGCGCCGGCCGCACCGGGAGGCGCGGTGGCGGTGCAACTGCCGTCGGAGCAGCTGACGTCGGTCGCCGGGTGGTCGCCGAAGGACACCGCGGTGGCGCCGGCGAGGTGGCTGCCGGCGATGGTGACCGTGGTGCCTCCGGTGACCGGTCCGGTGGCGGGGGTGAGCGCGGTCACGACGGGCGCGGGCGCCGCGGGGGCCGGGAGGAAGGCGATGGCGAGGCCGGTCGGGTTGCGGCCCACCGCGACGTCACCGGAGACGGTGTCCGTGGCGCTGTCGATGGCCGTCACGGTGTCGGAGCCGAGGTTGGTGGCGTAGACCGCGGAGCCGTCGGGGGTGACGGCCACCCCTTGCGGGCTGCTGCCGACCGGGACGGTGGCGGTGACGGCCTCGGTGGCGGTGGCGTAGACGGACACCGCGCCGGCCGCGCCGTCGGCGAGGTAGACGCGGGCGCCGTCCGGGGAGACCGCGAGCGCGTAGGGCGCGGCGTCGGTGGCGACCGTCGAGACCACGGTGCCGGCGGCGGTGTCGATCGCGCTGACGCTGCTGCTGCCGAGGTTGGCGACATAGGCGCGGTCGCCGTCGGGTGAGAGGGCCACCGCGATCGGGAACGAGCCGACCGCGATGGTGCCGGTGACGGTGGTGGTGGCGGTGTCCACCACGGACACGCCGCCGCCGCTGTTGGCGACGTAGAGCGTGCCGCCGTCAGGGGAGACCGCCAGCGAGTCGGGTCCCGAGCCGACGGCCAGGCCGGCGACCACCGTGTCGGTGGCGGTGTCGATGACGCTGACGCTGTTGGCGCCGAGGCCGGCGACGTAGACCCGGCTGCCGTCCGGCGAGACCGCGGCGGCGATCGGGCTGGCGGCGACGGGGACGGTGGCGGTCACCGTATTGCTCGCGGTGTCGATCACCGACACCGCGTTGGAGCCGCTGTCGGGTACGTAGACCCGGCTGCCGTCGGGGGCGGCCGCGGCGCCCTGCGGGTTGGCGCCGACCGGAACGGTGGCGGTCACCGTGCCGGTGGCGCGGTCGAGCACGGTGACGGTGTTGTCGCTGCCGTTGGCGATGTAGACCAGGGTCCGGCCGGCCGCCGCCTGGGCGGCGGGCGCGGCCAGGGTGACCAGGCCGGCGGCGGCCAGCACGGCGGCGGCCAGCGCGGCCGGCCGGGTCCGCGCGGTACGGCGCCGGCCGCGGGTCGTCGGATACGTCAAGGTGTTCCCCCCTCGTGGTGCCCCGCGGCGGGCGGGCACCGGAAGGGGCCCTGGAAGCCACCGCGGCGCTGCTCCGGCGGCGGGCGGTCGGGCCGCCTCGTCGCCGGAGTGGTTGTGGATCAGGCAGCAGTCAGGGTGTTGGGCCGGGGCGGGGGCCGCAAGGGGGTCATCCCTGACGAAGGACGGCGAACGCCGCCATACCGGTCGGATTGTATGAATTACCGCAGCCCGTAGCGGGGGCTGCCGTGCCCCGCGGAGCCGCGGCCCTACAGCGGCGCCGGGGAGGAGGCGTCGGGGATCACCAGATGCGCGCTGCCGGAGCCGTCGGCGGGGACACTCCACAGGTCGGTGCTCTTGGTGTCGCCCTCCTTGGGAAGCGCGTACGCGACCGTGTCGTTGTCGAGCCAGGCCGCCTGATCGTCCACGCTGCGGTGTTCGGCGAGCGGCGTCTGCTTCAGGGTGCGCAGGTCGAGTACGTACTCGTGCCAGAGCGAGGCACCGGACAGGATGCGCTTCTTGAAGGCGATCCGGGTCCCGTCCGGGGAGAGGGACGGACACTCCAGGTTCTGCACCCCGACGGAGGCGACGCTACGGCGGGAGACGGACCCCTTCATCAGATACGTCTTCCCGCCGGTACCGAGCGTGGCGTAGAAGGTGTCGTCGTCGGCCGCGAAGGTGACGCCCCAGAAGTTGTCGTCCACATTGCGGTACTTCCGGCCGTTCAGCGTGATGGCGAAGTCCTCCATGTTGGGCAGCAGCTTCCAGGTGCGGGTGTCCACGATCGAGGTGCGAGTGGAGAAGAACGCGGCGCCGTACGACTCACCGCCGACGAACACCGTCCAGGCGGCGAGACGGCCGCTGGGCGAGACCCGGGCCCGGCTGGGCGTGCCGGCCAGCGGGAAGGTGTGCACGGTGCGCAGCGCGCTGTCGAGGATCACCGCGCGGTTGGTCTGCGCGACCACGCCGAGCCCGGACTGCAGACAGACGCCGGTGCCCCGGGCCGCGTAGAACCGGGCGCAGGCAAGGCCGGCGGTGGTCCGCGGGCCGC
This sequence comes from Streptomyces sp. NBC_01476, assembly GCF_036227265.1. Lineage (NCBI taxonomy): Bacteria > Bacillati > Actinomycetota > Actinomycetes > Kitasatosporales > Streptomycetaceae > Streptomyces > Streptomyces sp. NBC_01476. Next base: position 898,924 of record NZ_CP109446.1, read on the forward strand.
CCGGCTGCCCCGCCTGGACGGTGGCCACCTCGCCGCGGTGCGGGCCGGGCGCGGAGTTGATGAAGGCCAGCTGCTTCTGCGCGGTGAGCGTGACCTTTCCGGCCGCGACGGCGGGGCCGCCGGCTCGCGGCTTGTTCTTCTCGTCGGCCTGCGAGGCGGCGTGCAGCACGAAGCCGGTGCCGAGACCGGCCAGCAGCACCACCGCGAGTACCAGGATGAGCAGGCGGCGCTTGGGCGTCATGGAGTTCCTCGGGCGTGTCGCGTCGTACGGAAGGGGCTCGGCGGGCGTGGCGCCCGTCGCGGGGCCGCTCGACTGTCCGGCGGCGGGCGGCGGTTGGGGCGGTTGGGGCGGTCGGGGCGGTCGGGGCGGTCGGCTCATCGCGCGCTCATCGCCGGCCGCCGGCCGGCCGCAGCACCAGGCCGGCCACCACCGCGCAGAGCAGCAGGCCGACCGCCGAGCCGAACAGCGCCCGGGTGTCGCCCCACAAGGTCCACGCGGCGCCGAAGGCGAGCGAGCAGCAGAACCGGGCGAGCGCCTGGCCGGTGCCCACCAACGCCAGTCCGCTGCCGCGCAGTTCGTCGGGTACGACATCGGAGACCGCGGCCGGCAGCACCCCGTCGGTGGCGGCGTAGAAGGTGCCGTGCAGCGCCAGCACCAGGTACGGCAGCGCGCCCACCGAGGGCGCCCACAGCAGGAGCGCGTACGCGGCGAGCAGTCCGGCGTGTCCGGCCAGGAAGACGACGCGCCGGCCGATCCGGTCGGCGAGCACACCGGCCGGGACCGCCAGCAGCAGGAAGACCGCCGAGGTGCCGAGCGGCATCAGCGGGAACCACTCCTCGCCGATGTGCGCGCGGTGCTGGAGCAGCAGATAGACGAAGGCGTCGCTGACCGTGGTCAGGCCGAGCAGTACCGCGCAGCCGGTCAGCGCCCGCAGCCGGGGCAGCCGCAGCAGCGAGGCGGCCTGGCGCAGATCGACCGGTCCGCGGCCCGGCCCGTCGGTCACACCGGCCATGCCCTCGGCCGTCAACTGCCGCTTCCCCGGCACGAAGAGCACCAGCACCAGTACGCCCAGCACCGCGACGCAGGCGCTGACGCCGAAGACCGCGTGGTAGCCGTCTGCCGCCGCGCGCAGGATCAGGAAGGCGGTGACCGGTCCGAGCACCGCGCCGGTGGTGTCCATCGCGCGGTGCACGCCGAAGGCCCGGCCGCGGGACTCCGGCGGGGTGGAGAGCGAGATCAGCGCGTCCCGCGGTGAGGTGCGCAGGCCCTTGCCGGTCCGTTCCAGCGCGAGCACCACGCCGAGCGGGCCGAGGCTCTGCACGAGGATCAGCAGCGGCTTGCACACCGCCGAGAGCCCGTAGCCGAGCCCGGCGATGAGCTTGTGGTTGCGCACCCGGTCGGCGAGGTGCCCGCCGGTCAGCTGCACCAGTGCGCTGACCCCGTTGTAGACGCCGTCCAGGGTGCCGAAGCCCAGGGGACTCAGTCCCAGGCTCACCACCAGATAGAGCGGCAGTACGGCGGTGACCATCTCCGAGGAGATGTCGGTGATCAGGCTGACGGCGCCGAGCGCCAGTACCACCTGTGAGACCCGCCGGGCCGGACGGCGCTGCCCGTCCTGGCCGGTGTTCGCGCGCGCGGGGGCGGCGCGATCGGCAAGATACATGGTCGTTCCCCCCTTGCTGTTTCCCCCTGCCGAGTTCAGCCCTCGCGGCTGCTCTCGTCCCGCAGCCAGGTCCCGAAATCCTGGTCGCGGATGGCTTTGGCTGCTCTGCGGCGAGCGAGGAGCGCCGCGGCCAGGAAGACCACGACCGACGGCAGCAGCTTCGGCTCCCCCCGCAGCAGCGTACGCAGGTCCGCCGTGCTCGTCCGCGCCGACGGCGATTCCGCTTTCCCCTGCGAGACGCCGTTCACCTGTGGTTCTCTTGCCGCCAACTGAGCCTGCTGGGATTCCAGTTGCGCGGTGGACACCGTCGCTCTGACCCGTCGCCTCATCAAGTCCGCCCAGGTGCGCGGCGGGTGGACCACTACCCGGGCCGCGCCGACCACCTGCCGCTCCCCGGGGCCGAAGGCCAGGGACGCGGCGAGGTCGTCGGCCATCAGCGGGGGCAGGGCGGCGAGCCGGCCGTGGCCCTCCTCGGTCACCGCGATCACCCCGCGCCCGAAGAGCCCCTCGCGCACCGCGGGCAGCCGGGTCCACACCCGGTAGTACGCCCGCACCCGCCGTCCGCAGCCGGCCAGCGGCAGCTCGCGTTCCGGCGCCACCGCCCGGAGTTCCGGCGCGCCCGCGAGCGCCTCGGTCAGCGCGGTCACATCGGCGGCGCGCAGGACGACGTCGGCGTCCACGTACAACCGGGGGAAGCCCACGGCGTGTTCGTCGCCGGCACGCAGCGCCGCGTGCTTGGACGGTGTCGGGATGTCGACCACCCGGACGCCGGGGCGGCTCGCGGCCACCCGCGCGGTGCCGTCGGTGCAGCCGTTGCAGACCACCACGATGTCCGGCCGTGCCCCGCCGCGGACTTCACCGCGAGCGCCGGACGCACCCGGGTCCCCGGTCAGCAGGGCGTCCAGCAGCCGGCCGATGACCCGCTCCTCGTTGTGGGCCGGTATCACGATGCTCGTCACGGGGTGAGTATGCAGCCGGAAACGGTGCCGTCGCCGTGTGTTTCGTCCAAGTCTCCCCCAGTGCCGGTGCCCGTGGTCTAGATTGGGCGTCGCGCAGCCGGTTTGCGCGGAGCGTGCAGCCCCGCCGGAACGGCCGCGATCACTGGGGAATGCGAGAGCAAGCGGGCACCGCAGTACGCGTGAGCCCGGACGCAGGGGATGCGGCCGGGTGAGTTCAGTTCCACGAGCCATTCACTCCGTACCGGCACAGGCGTGGGGACGCCGGATGTGCCTGCGGGGCGATGCAGCACACCGGGGTGGGGGGAAAGACGCATGACCGTGGACCGGGTCACTCCTGTGCACCATACGGCTGCTGCCGCCGCCTTCCGCGCTGTGCGGACAGGGCGGGTATGCCAGCCGACGTGTACGAAGGGGAGACGCACACCGTGACGGACAGCAACCTGGCGACGAAGACCGGGCAGCCCTCGGGCGGGGACGGCGAGGCCCTCGGGGTCGCCGTGGTCGGGGCGGGCTACTGGGGCCCCAATCTGGTCCGCAACTTCCAGTCCAGCCCGGACTTCCGGCTGCGCTGGCTCTGCGACCTCGACGTGGACCGGGCCCGGCGGGTGCTGGGCGGTTACTCCACGGTCCAGGCCACCTCCGACTACGCGGCCGTGCTGGCCGACCCGACGGTGCACGCGGTGGCGGTCGCCACCCCGGCAGGCACCCATCTCGACGTGGCGCTGGCCGCGGTCAGGGCCGGCAAACACGTGCTGGTGGAGAAGCCGCTGGCGGCCACGTACGCCGACGGTGCCCGGCTGGTCGCCGAAGCGGCGGACCGCGGGCTGACCCTGATGTGCGATCACACCTACTGCTACACCCCCGCGGTGGCGGGCATCAGGGAGCTGGTCCGCTCCGGCGAGCTGGGCGAGATCCACTTCGTGGACTCGGTGCGGATCAACCTGGGCCTGGTGCAGAAGGACATCGACGTGCTGTGGGACCTGGCGCCCCACGATCTGTCGATCCTGGACTTCATCCTGCCGGAGAACGTGGAGCCGGTCGCGGTCGCGGCGCACGGCGCCGACCCGATAGGGGCCGGCCGGGCCTGCGTGGCGTATCTGACGCTGCAGCTCAACACCGGGGCGATCGCCCATGTGCACGTGAACTGGCTCTCCCCGACGAAGGTCCGCACCACCATGGTCGGCGGCTCGAAGCGCACCCTGGTCTGGGACGACCTCAATCCGGCGCAGCGCCTGGCGGTCTTCGACCGCGGGGTGGACCTGGCGGCGCCGCAGGAGATCGGGGCCAGCGAGCGGCGGGAGATGCTGATCTCCTACCGCTCCGGTGACATGGTCGCGCCGGCGCTGAAGGAGAAGGAAGCGCTGCGCAGCATGGTCGACGAGTTCGCCGGGGCGATCACCGAAGGCCGGGCGCCGCTCACCGACGGCCGGGCCGGCCTGCGGGTGCTGGACATCCTCGAAGCGGCGTCACGGAGCCTGGAGTTTCGCGGCGCGGTGGTCGGTCTGCGCGCCGGTCACTGAGGCCGGACCGGCGCGGCCGGCCGCGGCCCGGAGCAGCACGAAGCGGCGCACCGCAGCCCCGGGCAGCAGCGACCGGCACCGACCAGCGCCAACCAGCGCCAACCAGCACCGCCCGGCGCCGACCAGCACCGCCCGAGCCGGCTCGGACGATCTCCAACCATCCAGAAGACAGCCGCGGCCCGGCGCCGCGGACGCGAGCGAGCGGACCGACATGACCGAATCAGTGGGGGGACGCGGGTTGAGCACGGTACGAGACAAGAAGATCCTGGTCACCGGAGGAGCCGGCACGATCGGCTCCCATCTGGTGGACCAGCTGGTCGACGGCGGCGCCCGGCACGTCGTGGTGCTCGACAACTTCGTCCGCGGCCGGATGGCCAACCTCGCCCGGTCGGCGGGCAGCGGCGTCGTCGAGGTGGTCGAGGGCGACATCCGCGACGCGGCCGCCGTCCGCAAGGTCACCGAGGGCGCCGACCTGGTGTTCCATCTGGCCGCGATCCGGATCACCCAGTGTGCCGAGGAGCCCCGGCTGGCCAACGAGGTGATGGTCGACGGCACCTTCAACGTGCTGGAGGCCGCCGCCGCGGCCGGCGTGGCGAAGGTGGTCGCCTCGTCGTCCGCCTCGGTCTACGGCCTGGCCGAGTCCTTCCCCACCGACGAGCGCCACCACCCGTACAACAACGACACGTTCTACGGCGCGGCGAAGGCGTTCAACGAGGGCATGCTGCGCAGCTTCCACGCCATGTACGGCCTGGACTACGTGGCCTTGCGGTACTTCAACGTGTACGGGCCGCGGATGGACATCCACGGTCTCTACACCGAGGTGCTGATCCGCTGGATGGAGCGGATCGAGGCCGGGCAGCCGCCGCTGATCCTCGGCGACGGCGCGCAGACGATGGACTTCGTGCACGTGCGGGACATCGCGCGGGCCAATGTGCTGGCCGCCGAGTCCGAGCTGACCGACGAGGTGTTCAACGTGGCCAGCGGCACCGAGACCAGCCTCAGCGAACTGGCGGCAGGGCTGCTGGAGGCGATGGGTGCGGACCTGGAGCCGGAGCACGGCCCGGCCCGCGCGGTCAACGGGGTGACCAGGCGGCTCGCCGACACCTCACAGGCCGCCGAGCGGCTCGGCTTCACCGCGCGGATCGATCTCCGGTCGGGGCTGCGGGACCTGGTGGACTGGTGGCGGGCCGAGCGGGCGGCCGACGCCGCCGCGGGCACGAAGGGGCCTGACAGTTCGGCCGGCCCGGACACCACGGCCGGCCCGGTCACCGCGGCCGGCCCGGTCACCGCGGCCGGCCCGGACGGCACAGACAGCGCGGTGGCGGACCCGGCCGCCGCCGGAGCGGCCCGATGAGCGCCCCCGCGCTGGCCCGTATCCCCGTGATGATCCCCTGGCTCGGCGCGGAGGAGGCCCAGGCGGCGGCCGACGCGGTGCTGTCCGGGTGGGTCGCCCAGGGCCCGCGGGTCGCCGCGTTCGAGGCCGCGTTCGCCGAGCGGGTGGGCGCCGGGCACGGGATCGCGGTCAGCTCCTGCACCACGGCGCTCCATCTGGCACTGGTGGCGCTCGACCTGGGCCCGGGGGACGAGGTGATCGTCCCCTCGCTGTCGTTCATCGCCACCGCCAACGCGGTCCGTTACGTGGGCGCCGAGCCGGTGTTCGCCGAGGTGGACCTGACCACGGGGAATGTGACCGCGGCGACGGTGGACGCGGTGCGTACCGAGCGGACCAGGGCGGTGATCGCCGTCCATCAGGGCGGGGTGCCCGCCGATGTGCACAGCCTGCGGGACCGCTGCGCCGGGTGGGGCCTGGCGCTGGTGGAGGACGCGGCCTGCGCGATCGGCTCCACCGTCGGCGGCTCCTCGGTCGGCCGGGGCGCGCTCCTGGCCGCCTGGTCCTTCCACCCGCGCAAGGTGGTCACCACCGGCGAGGGCGGCATGATCACCACCGACGACGCGCAGTGGGCGCAGCGGCTGCGGCGGCTGCGCGAGCACGGGATGAACGCGTCGGCGGCGCAGCGGCACGCCGCCACCACCCCGGTGCTGGAGAGCTACCTGGAAGTCGGCTTCAACTACCGGATGACCGACATCCAGGCCGCGGTCGGCCTGGTGCAGCTGGGCAAGCTGGACGAGATGGTCGCCCGGCGCCGGGCGCTGGCCGCCCGCTACGACGCGTTGCTGCGGGACGTCCCCGGCCTGCGGCCGGTCCGCGACCCGGCACACGGGCGGAGCAACTTCCAGTCCTACTGGGTGCTGCTCGCCGAGGACTTCCCGGTCGGCCGGGACGAGGTGCTGGCGGCACTCTCCGCGGCCGGTGTCTCCGCCCGCCGCGGCATCATGGCCGCCCACCTGGAACCGGCCTACGCCGGCCACCCGCACATCCCGCTCCCCGTCACCGAGCGCATCAGCCGCGACTCGCTGATCCTGCCGGTCTTCCACACGATGACCGAGGAGCAGCAGGACCGCGTGGTCGCCGTGCTGCGCGAACAGGCGGCGCCATGAGTACGCCCCTGGTGATCGTCGGGGCGGGAGGGTTCGCCCGGGAGGTCGCGCAGGCGGTGGGGGACCTCGCCGGGCAGTGGCGGCTGATGGGCCATCTCGACGACAACCCCGCGCTGCACGGCACCGAGGTGGACGGCGTACCGGTGCTCGGCGGATGCGACGCGGTGCCCGGGTTCCCCGAGCGGACCCGGTTCGTGGTGTGTGCGGGCAGCCCCCGGGACTACGCGGTACGGGCCCGGCTGGTGCGGCGGCTCGCGCTGCCGCCGGAGCGGTACGCCACCGTGGTCCATCCCAGCGCGGTGGTCTCCGCCTCCTCGGCCGTCGGACCGGGCGCGGTGCTGCTCGCACAGTGCGTACTGACCGCCGCGGTACAGGTCGGCGCGCATGTGGCGGTGATGCCGCAGGCCGTACTGACCCATGACGACGTGGTCGGGGACTTCGCCACCATCGCCTCGGGGGTCCGGCTGGGCGGCGGCGCCCGGCTGGAACGCGGCGCGTACATCGGGGCGGGCGCGCTGGTCCGCGAATACACCATGGTCGGCGCCTGGTCGCTGGTCGGCATGGGCAGCGCGGTGCTCGCCGACGTGCCGCCGGGCGAGGTCTGGGCCGGCACCCCGGCCCGCCGCCTGCGCGCGGCGGACCGGCCCGCGCTGGACGAGCTGGCGGGCGGCGCCACGGACGCGGCCGGCCAGGACGCAGTGACCGGTACCGGCCGGCAGCCGGCCATTCGGAGGGGGACTCCCGTCATATGAACCAGATACCGCTGGTCGATCTGAAGGCGGCGCACGCCGAGGTGGCCGACGAGGTGCGGGCCGGATTCGAGCGGGTGCTGGCCCGTACCGCCTTCATCGGCGGCGACGAGGTCCGCGCCTTCGAGGAGGAGTACGCCCGGTTCGCCGGCGTCGCGCACTGCGTGGGCGTCGCCAACGGCACCGACGCGCTGGAGCTGGCGCTGCGGGCGAGCGGCGTCCAGGCCGGCGACGAGGTGGTCATCCCGGCGAACACCTTCATCGCCACGGCCGGCGCGGTGGCCCGCGCCGGTGCCCGCCCGGTGCCGGTGGACTGCGCACCGGACTCGTACCTGCTGGACCCGGAGGCGGCGCTGGCCGCGGTCGGGCCGAAGACCCGCGCGGTGGTGCCGGTGCACCTGTACGGGCAGTGCGCCGAGGTGGCGAAGCTCGCCGCCGCGCTGCCCGCGCGGGTGCGGGTGGTGGAGGACGCCGCGCAGTGCCAGGGCGCGACCCGCGAGGGGCGCACCCCGGGCAGTGGCGGCATCGCGGCCACCAGTTTCTACCCGGGCAAGAACCTCGGGGCGTACGGCGACGCGGGCGCGGTGCTCACCGACGACGAGGAGCTGGCCGGCCTGGTGCGGTCGCTGGCCAACCACGGCGGCGTCGCCAAGTACCGCCATGACGTGGCCGGTTTCAACAGCCGGCTGGACGGCCTGCAGGCCGTGGTGCTGCGGGCGAAGCTGGCCCGGCTCGCCGACGGCAACCGGGCCCGCCGGGCCGCCGCCGAGCGCTACGACGCGGCTCTGGCCGGCCTGGTGGCGGCCGGCCGGGTGGTCCGGCCGGTCACCGTGGCCGGCAACGAGCATGTGTGGCACCTGTACGTCGTGCGGGTCACCGGCGCCGACCGCGACGCCGTGGTGAGCAGGCTCAACGCCGAAGGCATCGGCGCGGGTGTGCACTACCCGGCGCCGGTCCACCTGACGCCGGCCTTCGCCCACCTCGGCCACCGCCGGGGGGACTTCCCGCACGCCGAGGAGGCAGCCGACCGCATCCTGTCGCTGCCGCTCTATCCGCAGATCACCGCCGACCAGCAGCAGCGAGTCGTGGACACGCTCGCCGCCGCCCTGCGCTGACACCCGGCCGCGGCTGCCCGCCGCGGCCCCGGGTGCTCGGCCACCGCTCCGCTCCTCCGGCCTCACCTGGCTGGACCCTCGCACTTGAGAAGCACAGAGGTACAGATGTACAGAAAGAGCAGACTCATCCGGGGCCTTCTCTGCGCCCTGGTCGCGGCGGTGATCGCGGCGATCCTCCCGCTGGGGCTGAGTTCCGGGGCGTCGGCCGCCGATCCCTGCGGGACCGGATCCAACCCGATCACCTGCGAGAACTCCAAGGCGGGCACGCCGATGGAGGACTGGTTCGCCCCCAACGCCTACGGCAATGTGCAGGGGTTCACCAACCAGGTCAGCTACCAGGCCGGCGACACCGTGCAGTTCAAGGTGCAGTCGCCCGTCTCCTACCACGTGGAGGTCTACCGCCTCGGCTACTACGGCGGTGACGGTGCCCGGCAGATGTCCACCGCGGCGCAGGCGTCGGCGACCTACCCGGCCAACTTCACCCGGGACGGCACCCCGGGCAGTCCCCCGGACAACACGGTGGTCGACGGCGAACCCGACGGCAAGCCGCTCAACTGCGCCACCAACACCACCAGCGGTCTGATCGACTGCGGGAGCTGGCCGGTGACGGCCAACTGGACGATCCCCGCCGACGCCGTCTCCGGTCTCTACATCGCCAACTTCGACCAGACCGACGGCAACGGCCTGATGCCGTACCCGTTCGTGGTGCGCAACGACGCCAGCCACTCCGACATCGTGGTGCAGACCGACGACGAGACCTGGCAGGCGTACAACAAATGGGGCGGCCGGAACCTCTACGACGGTGACGGGCCGGCGCCCGACGGCCGTGGGTACGCGGTGAGTTACAACCGCCCGCTGGACATCGGCGGCGACAACGGCGTCTACGGCTCCGAGTTCGAGATGCTCTACTGGCTGGAGCGCAACGGCTACGACGTCAGCTACATCTCCGGCGTCGACATGTCGGCGCACGGCGACACCCTGCTGACCAACCACAAGATGTTCATGTCGTCCGGGCACGACGAGTACTGGACGCAGGCACAGTTCACCAACGCGCTCAACGCCCGGCACGCGGGCGTCGCCCAGACCTACTTCAGCGGCAACGAGGTCTCCTGGAAGACCCGGTTCGAGCCGAGTATCGACGGCACCGGCACCGCGAACCGGACGCTGATCTGCTACAAGGAGACCAAGCTCGAACTGGCCGCTCCCGACGGCATCCCGGACCCGGACCCCAGCGTGTGGACGGGCGCGTTCCTTGACCCGGGGAGCTCCGCGAAGGGCGAACCGTTCCAGCCGCAGAACATCCTGACCGGCTCGCTCTTCACGGTCAACGGCTACCGCAGTGACGCGATCACCGTGCCGGGCGCGTACGCGAAACTGCGGCTGTGGCGGAACACCACGGTCGCGAGCCTGACACCGACGCAGACCGCGACCTTCCCCACCGGCACCCTCGGCTACGAGTGGGACAGCGATCTCAGCAACAGCACCCGGCCGGCCGGGCAGATCGACCTGTCGTCGACCACCGTCGACATCGCCGACGGCAAGTACCGGCTCGACTACGGCAACACCTACGGCAACGGCCTGGCGACCCACAATCTTGTGGAGTTCCGCGACCAGGTCTCCGGCGCGCTGGTCTTCGGCGCCGGAACCGTGCAGTGGTCGTGGGGCCTGACCAACGTGCCGACCGGCAACCCGGACGACGCCGTGGTGACGGTGGACAAGCGGATGCAGCAGGCTACGGTGAACCTCTTCGCGGACATGGGCATCCAGCCCAAGACGCTGCAGAGCGATCTGGTCGCCGCGACCGCGTCCGCCGACCACACCGGTCCGGTGGTCACCGTGACCAGCCCGGCGCTGGGCAGCACCGTGCCCGCCCTGAAGCCGGTCACCATCACCGGAACCGCCGCCGACGCCAGCGGTGTGGTCGCCCGGGTGGAGGTCTCCACCGACGGCGGCACCACCTGGAACGCCACCACGGGGCTGACGTCGTGGAGTTACTCCTGGACGCCGACCACCACCGGTACGCCGCAGATCAAGGTGCGGGCGGTCGACGACAGCGTCAACATCGGCGCGGTGGCGACCGTACCCCTCACCGTCGGCCCGCAGCAGTGCCCCTGCACCGTCTTCCCCGGCACCGCGGTGCCGACCGTGCTCAACAGCGGTGACGGCGGCGCGGTCGAGCTGGGGGTGAAGATCCGCACCACCGTCCTGGGTTCGGTCACCGGCATCCGGTTCTACAAGGCACCGTTCAACACCGGCACGCACACCGGCAGCCTGTGGACCGCCTCCGGCACCCGGCTGGCCACCGGCACCTTCACCAACGAGACGGCCTCCGGCTGGCAGCAGATGAACTTCTCCAGCCCGGTCCCGGTGAAGGCCAACACCACCTACATCGCCTCGTACTTCGCACCGGGCGGCGGTTACTCCTACGACGCGGACTACTTCACCGACAGCGCGGCCGGCCTGGCCCCGCTGACCGCGCTGAAATCCGGTACGGACGGCGCCAACGGCGTCTACCACTACGGTTCGTCCGGCGGCTTCCCCACCTCGGAGTCGAGCGGCAGCAACTACTGGGTGGACGCGGTGCTGGACACCGCCACGGCCAGTACGGTGCCGCCCGCGGTGACCACCACCACGCCGACGTCCAACTCGGTCAATGTGTCGATCACCGCCCCGGTGACGGTGAACTTCAGTGAGCCGATCGACACCGACACCCTGGTGTTCAGCCTGAAGGACTCCGACGGCGACAGCGTGCCGGGCGCGAAGACCTTCAGCTCGGCGAACAACCTCACCTTCACGCCCTCCACCGAGCTGGCGCTGAACACCACCTACACGGCCTCGGTCCAGGTGGACGACCTGTGGGGCAACCACATGGCGGCGCCCACCACCTGGTCGTTCACCACCAGCGCCACCCCACCGGCGGTCACCTGCCCGTGCACCTTGTGGAATCCGACGACCACACCGGCCACCACCGACATGAGCGACAGCAACTCCGTCGAGCTGGGCGCCCGGTTCAAGTCGGCGGTCAGCGGCTACGTCACCGGCGTCACCTTCTACAAGGGCGCCGGCAACACCGGCACCCACACCGGCAGTCTCTGGTCCGCCGGCGGTGCGCAGCTGGCCACCGGGACGTTCTCCAGTGAGACCGACTCCGGCTGGCAGCTGCTCAGCTTCGCGCATCCGGTGGCGATCACCGCGGGCACCTCGTACGTGGTCTCCTACCACGCGCCGAACGGCCATTACGCGGTGGACGGCGGCTACTTCGCCGGGGCGCACCAGTCCTATCCGCTGACGGCCACCGCCGACACCGCGGCCAGTCCGAACGGCCTGTTCCACTACGGCTCCGACACGGCGTTCCCTGACGGCAGTTACGGGTCCGCCAACTACTGGGTGGCGCCGATCTTCAGCACCACCCTGCCGCCGCCACCGGCGGACGGCACCACCACCGAGATCCAGTAGCCCTCCGAGATTGGCAACCGGTCGATGAGCAGTGTCAGCGTCGTGATCCCCTGCTACAAGTACGGCCACTTCCTGGCCGACTGCGTCAGCAGTGTGCTGGACGAACAGGAGGATCTCGACGTCCGGGTGCTGATCATCGACGACGCGTCACCCGATGACTCGGCGGAGGCCGCCCGCAAGCTGGCGGCCTCCGACCCGAGGATCGAAGTCCGCGTCCATGAGCGGAACAAGGGGCACATCGCCACGTACAACGAGGGCCTGCTGGAGTGGGCCGACGGTGACTACGTGGCGCTGCTCTCCGCCGACGACCGGCTGGTGCCGGGCGCCCTGGTCAGGGCCGCGGCCCTGCTGGACGCCCACCCCGAGGCGGGGTTCGCATACGGCAGGCCGCTGCGCTTCCAGCACGGCGGCCCGCTGCCGAAGGCCCGGACCTCGGGCACCGGCCAGACCGTCTACCCCGGCAGGTGGTGGCTGGACCGGCGCTTCCGCGAAGGCACCGGGTGCATCACCTCCCCGGAGGTCGTGGTCCGCACCTCCCTCCAGCGGAAGGTCGGGGGCTACGACCCCGGCCTGCCGCACGCCGGCGACATCGAGATGTGGATGCGGCTGGCGGCGCACGCCGACGTCGGCTACATACGCGGCGCCGACCAGGCGTACTACCGGGTGCACGGAAACAACATGTCCACCACCGACTTCGGCGGACAGCTGGACGACCTGCGGCAGCGCAGGGCCGCCTACGAGTCGGTGCTGGCCAAGTGCGCCGGGCAACTGACCGACGCGCACCGGCTCTCCGAGGTGGTGCACACCCGGCTGGCCCGGTTCGCGCTGCGCCGGGCCTGCCGGGCGTACGACCGCGGGCGCACCGATGTGGTGCCCGTGGACGAGCTGGTGGCCTTCGCGCGGGAGTGCCTGCCGACGGTGGCCGCGCTGCCGGAGTACCGGTGGCTGCGGCTGCGGCAACGGGTCGGTGCGAAGGCGATGCCGTATCTGCAGCCGCTGGTGCTCTCGGCGGTGGCCGAGCGCGGCCGGGAGTGGCTGTGGTGGCAGTCCTGGAAGCGCCGGGGGATCTGATGCCGACCGCCGGCACACCTGCCGGGTCCCGGACCGGGACCCGGCCCCGCGGGTCAGCGGGCGGCGGGCACCGGGTGGACGGGGTTCACCGCGGCGGGCCGACGGCCCGTCCGGCGGGCGGCCCTGCGCCCGAGGTACCGGTCGGTCCACAGGGCGCAGAGGGTGCCCCCGAAGAGCCCGGCCAGCGCCACCCCGGCCAGCGCCCGGCTCTTGACGCCCGTTACCCACACCGAGTTGGGCGGCACCAGCAGCGAGGCGCTCATCCGCGACGCCGGCGCCACGTGCTGCGCGTCCTGAAGGAGGTTCACGTGGTCGGTGTAGACGCCGACGATCCGCTGCACCATGGCGTTGGCCAGGGCCGGGCCGGACTGGTCCGCCTGCACCTGCAGGGAGGGGATCAGATAGGCGGGGGTCACGCTGGTGCCGCTGTTGCGGGGCAGCAGCTGGTAGGTGCCACGCACACCGGCCGCCCTCAGTTCGGCCTTGCCGGCCGGCGACTGGAGCTGCTGGACCACCGCGTGCGAGACGAACGCCACCGGCGGCTGCAGATTCGCGTACTGGTTCGGCTGGTTGCCGGTCACCGGCGGCTTGAGCACGATCACCGCGGAACTGCGGTACACCGGGGCGGGATGCAGTTCGTGGTAGGCACCCGCCGCGGTCAGCACCACGGCGAGCAGCAGGACGTACCAGCGGCGCAGCAGAGCGCGGACCACTTCCTCCGGGGACACGGGGCCTCCTCCCGTCAGCACCGATACTGGCAGCACGGAAGCCGCGCTGCCACCACATCTGCCACCTCGGTACGACACATACGGACATCCGGTCGCGGGAGGACCGCGTGAACCTGGGCGAGATCCTCGATGTGCTCCGCCGCCGCTGGTACGTGATGCTGCCGGCCGCGCTGCTCGGCCTGCTGACGGGCGTGTACCTGTACACCGCGGTCCCGGTCTCGTACGAGTCGCAGAGTTCGGTGTCGCTGCTGGACTCGGCGGCGGCGGCCAGACCGGCACCCCTGTACGGCAACCCCATCGCCAACGCCGGGGGTTCGCTGGTCGTCACCGCCGATGTGCTGATCAGGACCCTGCAGTCCAGCGACGCGGCGCGCGACCTGCACAGCCGCGGTGTCACCGACACGTACACGGTCGGCTTCGCGCCGAACGCCTCGGGTCCGCTGATGTCGCTGGCCGTCACCGGCACCGACCAGGTCAAGGTGCTCCGCGAGACCGAGACGCTGACGAAGTTCGCGGCCGAGCAGCTGGAGGCGCTGCAGGCCACCGCCAAGATCGCGCCGCAGTACTACGTGAACGCCACGCCGATCGTCACCCCGCAGACCCCGGTCTCGCAGCTCAAGAGCCGCTACCAGGTCGTGGCGGCGGTCGTCATCGCCGGCATGTCGGGCGGCTTCTTCGGCTCCTTCGCGGTCGAGAGCTACGCGCTGGCCAGGCGCCGGCGCCGGGGGCTCGGCCCGATCGTGCCCAAGGGCCGCCGGCGGTTCCGCCGGGGCCTGCTGCGCCGCCCGCTGGACTCCACCACCCTCCTCACCGGCTATCTGGCGCTGGCCTTCTTCATCCCCTCGAACCTCGACCTGCCGGCGCTCGGCGGGGTCGGCACCCCCGCGAACGTCTTCGCGCTGCTCGGCCTGCTCTGGTACGTGGCGTGCTGGCTCACCGGCCGGGTCACGCCCGCGCCGGGCACCAGGGGGCCGCGGGTGGTGATGTGCGTACTCGCCGCGGCCGTGCTGATGGCGTACATCGCCGACGGGTCCCGCGGCAGTTCGCACGAGGAGGTGCTGGCCGCCGACCGGGGGCTGATCGGACTGCTGGTGTGGGTGTCGCTGGTGGTCCTCACCTCGGCCGGTATCCACGAGCGGGAGCGGCTGGACACCTTGATGCGGCGGCTGGTGATCATGGGCAGTGTGGTCGCCGCGATCGGCTACTACGACTTCTTCACCGCGACGAACATCGCGGACTCCCTGCACATCCCCGGTCTGCAGTCGAGCGTGGCCGGCGTCCGGACGCTGGACCGGGGCTCCTTCGTCCGGCCGCGCTCGACCACCGCGCAGTCGCTGGAGTTCGCCGGGATGCTGGCGATCCTGGTGCCCTTCGCCGTGCAGCAGGCGTTCGACCCGGTCCGCCGGCACGCCGGCGCGCTGCGCCGCTGGGGGCCGGTGGTCCTGATGGGCGGCGCGCTGCCGCTGACCGTGTCGAGGACCTCCATCATCGGCGCGGCGATCGTGATCCTGGTGATGCTGCCGCGGTGGAAGCCGCAGCGGCGCTGGGCGGCGATCGGCGTGCTGATCGCCTCGGTCGGCGTGCTGAAGGTGCTCGTTCCCGGTCTGATCGGCACGATCACCACGCTCTTCTCCACCTTCCTGTCGAACTCCGACAGCAGCACCCAGGCGCGTACCGTCAAGTACTCGGCGATCGTGCCCTACGTGCGCGAACACCCGCTGTTCGGGCGGGGGTTCGGGACGTTCACGCCGGACCTGTACTTCTTCACCGACAACCAGTACATGCTGACGCTGGCCGAGATGGGCGCGCTCGGGCTGATCGCCCTGCTGGCCCTGTTCCTGTCCGGCATCCATCACGGCGGGGCGATCCGCCGGCTCGCCCGCAGCGAGTCGGACCGGGAGCTGGGGCAGGCGTTCTTCGCCTCGGCGATGGTCGCCCTCGTCATCAGCGCCACCTTCGACGCGCTGATGTTCCCGATGTTCGCGGGGATGTTCTTCGTGACCCTCGGCGCCGGCGGCAGCTACCTCGGCTTCATCCGGCGTGACGCAGCCGCCGGCGCCGGGGGCAGCGGTGGCAAGGACGGTCCCGGTGCCACCGCCGCGGCGGCCCTCCAACCCCAACTCGTGGAGTCCTGATGACCCTCCCGTCCCCGGCCGCAGGGCCGGTCGCCGTGCTCGTCGTCACCTGGAACAGCGCGGCCCTGCTGCCGGGCTTCCTGGCCGCCCTGCCGCAGGGCATGGCGGGCGTGGAGTACCGGCTGGTCGTCGCCGACAACGACTCGGCGGACGACACGGTGGCCGTGCTGCGGCGACTCGCCCCGGACGCCACCGTGGTGCAGACCGGCCGGAACGCCGGCTACGCCGCCGGCATCAACGCCGCCCTTGAGACGACCGCCTCCTGGCCGGCCGGCGTCCGGGCCGCGCTGGTCTGCAACCCCGACACCCGGATGCGGCCGGGCTGCGCCGAGGCCCTGCTGGGGGCGCTCGGCGAGGAACTGCCGGACGGGACGAAGGTCGGCATCAGCGTCCCCGTGCTCTACGAGGCGGACGGCACCACGGTGTCGCGCACACTGCGCCGTGAGCCGACCGTCGTGCGGGCCTTCGGCGAGGCGCTGATCGGCAACCGCCGGGCGGGCCGCTTCCCGGCACTCGGCGAACTGGTCACCGACCCGGCCGCGTACACCTCCCGCACCCGGGCGGACTGGGCGACCGGGGCCCTGATGGCGCTGTCTGCCGAGGTCATGGCCGCCTGCGGGCCGTGGGACGAGTTCTACTTCCTGTACTCGGAGGAGACGGAGTTCTGCCTGCGGGCCAGGGACCGCGGCTTCGCCACCCGGCTGGAGCCGTCCGCGTCGGCGGTGCACGAGGGCGGCCAGTCGCGGGTCTCCCCCTGGCTGTGGACGCTGCTGGTGCTCAACCGGGTGCATCTGCACCGCCGCCGGCACGGAGCGGTCGCGGCGGCGGCGTTCTGGGCGGCGGTGCTGGTGCGGGAGACCTCGCGCGCGGTGATCGGCAAGGCGCCGAGCCGGGCGGCGGCCGGGGCGCTGCTCAGTCCTTCGCGGCTGCGCCGGCCTCCGGGCCCTGCTCCGACCGCACCGCGATCAGCGACTTCGTGACGCCCACCAGCCGCTCGCTGAGCAGCAGGGAGTTCGGGAAGAGGTAGCGCATCTCGGCGCGGGTGAGCAGTTCGATGTTGATCACCGCGTCCATGCCTTCCTGCGGGCTGCCGGGCCGGCTGTGGGTGAGCGGCCAGCGGCGCACCAGCCGGGCGCGGGCGGCCAGCGGCAGGAACTGGAAGCCGGGCGCGACGAAGTGCGGCTCGACCGGGAAGTAGCGGTAGGGCGTCTGGATCCAGTGCAGCGGCGCCAGTTGCTCGACGGCCGCGACGAACTTGCGGCGCTGGCTGTGGCCGCCGACGTGCTCGATGGTGGAGTTGGAGAAGACCAGGTCGTAGCTGCCGAGCCCGGCGGCGACCGCGGGATCGGTGACGTCGGCGTTCTCCGCGGTGATCCAGTCGGGCAGGCCGGCGGGGTGCGGTTCGAGGTTGATCAGATGGACGTGCCGGGCCCGCAGCGGCGCCCGCAGCCACATGTCGGCCGTACCGCCGAGGTCCACCACCGTCATGTCCCCGATGTCCGGGTAGAGCCGGCGGAAGCGTTCCCAGCGGGCCACCCGGAGGCGTTCCCCGAGCGAGCCCGGGGCATCGACGAAACGGTTGCGGAGAGCGCGGGCGTCTGGCATCGGGTCAACCACCTGAGGTGAGAGCGCCCGGCTTCGGGCGTGAGCGGATGTGGGCGGACGTTGACGGACGTGGGCGGACATGGGCAGAAGGGGCGGCGGCTGCCGGACCTACCACTGCGTGTAGAAGCTCGTCGGGTTCACGAGGTACTGGACGGTGACGTGCGGGATGTGCTGGATCCGCCGGCCCCGGGAGTAGCGGCGGACGAACTCCCAGTCCTCGCGCGGCATCACGCCCTTGGCCCGGTAGAGCCAGCTGAACCGGAGGGAGGGGGTGCGCCGGGCGACGAAGGCGTTGATGTCGACGAACGCCTCGTCGGCGTTGCGGCGGCGGTCCCACGGCACCGACAGCACGTCGTGCTCGGTGCCGTCGGGCAGCACCCGGCGCACCGCGGTGTAGACGGCGTCGGGGCCACCGGGCGCTTCGAGCACCTCCAGCGCCGTGGCCAGATGGTCGGGCGCCCAGACGTTGTCGTCGTCCAGGAACGCCACGTACTTCGACCGGGTCAGCCGCATCGCCACATTGCGCACGACCCCGCAGTCACCGGAGTTCCTGCCCATGGAGACGGCGATCAGCCGCGGGTCGGCGGGGAGTTCCGGCAGGATCCCCGCGCCGTCGTCGACCACGACGATCAGCTGGTCCTGGAAGGTCTGCGCGAGCGCGGACCGTACGGCGACCAGCAGTTGCTCGGGGCGGCGGTAGGTGGGGATCGCCGTGACGACCAGCGGTTCGGGGAGGTCCGGGAGGGTGGCGGCCAGGCGGGCGATCTCGGCGTTGGCCAGCCGGCGCAGCCGCACCCCGGAGGGCGCGAGCAGCACCTTGTTGCGGAGTTCGAAGAGCACGATCCAGCCGAACGCCCGCTTGAGCACCGTCCAGGGTGCGCGGACGACCGGGCGCAGCCGGCTGGTCGTCCGTATGCCGTGCGCGGTCATGAGGTCTCCCCCGGCTCGACCGGTCTTCCGTCCGACATGTGGTTGTCGCTCCAGACGTTGCCCGCGCCACCCGCGTTCCAGGCGGCGACCGGGCCGTAGCCGCCGGAGCCCGGGTGGTACTGGGTGGAGAAGATGTTGCCGGTGACCTTGATGCCGTTGGCGCCGGCACCGCCGGCGTAGAGCGCGTAGGCGCCGCCGGCCAGCCAGTTGTCCTGCACGGTGACATTGACGACCGGGCCGGTGTCCGAGAAGAGGCCCACGCTGCCGGAGGCGCCGCGGTCGACCGGGGTCGGGTTGAGCAGGGTGTTGTGCCGGATGGTCAGACCGCCGGTGCCGCCGCCGTTGCTGATCACGGCGTTGGTGTGCTGCCATTCGCCGCCGAGGTTCGTGAACGGGGTGACGTCGTGCACGTAGTTGTCGTGCAGATCGCCCTGGCCCATGGACAGGGCGTCGCCGAAGACCGACACGTCGCACCAGCCGACCTCGATCCTGCTGGTCCCCATGTTCGACACCGCGTAGTCCACTCCGCCGTTGTCGGGCCCTTTGCCGGGCACCGCGGTGATGGTGGTGTGCAGGACGCGCAGACCGCTGTAGCCGGAGCGCAGATTGATGCCCCACCAGTTGTCGGAGGTGATCCTGCTGTCGATGACGGTGACGTTGTTGGCGTAGATGTCGAGGGAACCGGTGATGTCCCAGCGGCTGATGACCATGCCGTCGGTCCTCACCGACATCGCGCCGGTCGTGTGCGGCTTCATCGACAGCCGCGGACCGGTGGTGTCCGCGGCGGGAAAGCCGCAGGCCGCGAAGGTGGTGCAGGGCCCGCCGCTGGCTTTCCCGTCGGTGCTGTCCTTGGCGGCCGTCTCCCGGGCCTTGGGGGTGCCGCGGGGGCTGGGGGTCGGGCGGGCGAGGCCCGAGGTCTGCGCGCCGCCGCCCGCGTCGGTGGCGGGACCGGCCGGCGGCGAGGCGGAGACGACCGATTCGGACTGGCCGGGGGCACAGGTCAGCGCTTCGAGCGGGCAGCGCCCGCCGGTGGCGTCGTGCTCGCCCGAGCGGGTGGCCAGGGCCACCGAGAGCACGGTGGCGAGTACCGCGCCGACCGCGATCAGCGCGATCAGTCTCCCCCTGCCGAGGCGGGGTCTGTGCTCGGTGGGACCGCGGCTCTTGGTCCGGTCCGGTGCTGCGGGCATGGCGGTTACCTCGTGGTGTGGTCGGTGAGCGCGGTACCGCGCAGGAAGTGGCGGCTCGGCAGCACGCACAGCGCGTACAGCGCCAGGGCGGCCGAGCCGGTGGCCACGAGGGCCGGCCGGCTGTCGCCGAACTGCCACTCGAGGCCGAGGATGGTGACGGCCATGACGGCGCCGCCGAGGAAGGGCCAGGCGCAGGCTCTGGCGATCCAGCGGACGCTGATGCCGGCCCGGCTCAGCGCGAGCAGGAACACCGGTACAACGATGCCGCCGGCCACCAGGACATGGCCCTGGGAGACCCCGACGATGCCATGGGTACGGGCGGCGAGGACGAGGACGGGCAGGAGTGCGAGCAGCCACAGCGCCTGCACCCCGACCAGTGACCGGCGCCGGCCGACCGCGACCAGGCAGTCGTAGGCGAGTTCGCAGCCGATCCGGATCAGGCCCAGGGCCATCAGCCAGGGCAGTGCCCTGGCCGCGGGCACCCATCTGCTGCCGTAGATGAGCTGTACCACCGGGGTGGCGAGCCCGCCGAGCAGGACGCACAGCGGGACGGTCCCGGTGACCAGGACCCCCAGGGCCCGGCTGAACCCCCGGGCGAGCGCCTGCGGGGAGTCGGCCAGCCGGGAGAAACCGGCGAAGGAGACCCGGCGGGCGGCCTCGGAGATGATCCGGACCGGCCAGCCGGAGATGTTGAACGCCAGGACGTAGAAGCCCAGGGAGACGCTGCCGAGGGTGGAGCCGACCACCAGGGTGTCCAGGTTGACCACGCACAGCGCCAGCAGGCTGGCGCCGGCCAGCGGCACTCCGAACCGCAGCAGCGCTCTGGCCTGCCGGGGGTCCCAGCCGAACCTCAGCGTGCCGGGCGCCGCGAGGCAGAAGCCGATCAGCGCGGCGACGTTGCCGGCCACCGAGCCCCAGGCGAAGCTCATCGCGCCCATGCCGTCGAAGGCCAGCAGCAGGGTGATCCCGGTGCTGATGACGAAGTTGACCGCGTCGATGACCATCCGGCGGCCCTGGGCGAACTCACGGGTGAGGAAGCCGGCCGGCACCTGGGCGATGCCGTCGAGGATCACGCACAGGCACATCACCCGCAGGACACCGGCGGCGTCCGGCGAGCCGACGGCGCTCGCCACCGCGGGGGCCGCCGCGTACAGCACGGCGTACAGCGCGGTGCTGGAGGCCGCGCTGAGCGTCAGCACGGTGGGCGAGAAGCGCCGGGCGTCGCCGTCCCAGCGGATGATGGCAAGGCCGACGCCGAGTTCGTTGGCGGCCAGCAGGACCAGCAGCACGGTCTGGGCGATGCCGTAGACGCCCCAGGCGGAGGGGCCGAGCGCGAACCGGGCCAGCAGGATGCCGGTGACGAAGTTGCCCAGCCGCATGACGACGGTGTTGATCAGGCTCCAGCGGGCGGCGGAGCGGACCTTGCGGCCGAGTGACGGTACGGCCGGCGGTGCGGCGGGTACGGCGGCGGGTGCGGTGGCGGGGCTCGCGGGGTCACGGACCGGTGGCGGCGAACTGTCGGAGATCACCGGTGCGGCGGCGAACGGCTCGTCGTCGTCCGGACCACCCTGGACAGCCCAGGAGGGGACCCGGCGCACCGGGCGCGGTGCGGTGCCGGGCCGGTCGGCGGTCCCGCCCGCCGTGGTGTCTGTGGCGCGCGCCCTGTGCATGAGACGGCTCCTTGCCGAGCGGCTCGTGGGAAGCGTGGTGCACGGTCAGACGAACCGGTGCGCTTCGGTGTCGGTCGCTTCGGTGCCGGCCGGCAGGG
The DNA here is from genome assembly GCF_036227265.1 of Streptomyces sp. NBC_01476. Lineage (NCBI taxonomy): Bacteria > Bacillati > Actinomycetota > Actinomycetes > Kitasatosporales > Streptomycetaceae > Streptomyces > Streptomyces sp. NBC_01476. The sequence continues at coordinate 920,310 of NZ_CP109446.1, forward strand.
TGTCCGCCGTGACGCGGCCGGCCGGGCCGGAAGGGGACGGGTCCGAGGGGAGGTCGGTGTCCCGGGCCCCGGACATCGACCACCGGGGGGTGTGGCGGGCGGCCGGCGGTTTCCCGGTGCCGGCCGCAGCGGCGGTGCCGTCGACGGAAGCACTGTCCGGTCCGCTGCCCGGCGTGCTCGCGCCGCCCCCGGCCTCGTCCGCCGGGTCGGCGGCGTGCCGTCCCTCCGGTGGCCGGGAGCGCGCGCCGGTGCGGCTGCGGGCCTCCGCGTAGAAGGTGGCGACCATGCTGACCACGATGCCCAGCAACCCGGCCGCGACCAGGTATTCGTAGCGCGTCTTGGTCTGCGCGACCGGGTTCTGCGGCGGCACGATGGTGGCCATCCGGATCATCGCGTCGTCCGGCACCGACTGATCGGTCTGGAACTCCTCCAGCCGCTCGGCGGCATAGGAGGTCAGCAGCCGGTCGGAGGCCAGCACATCCCGCTTGTCGTTGCCGGTGGCGGTGAGCCACATCAGCGGGCCGAGCGCGTTGTCCGCGATCTTGGCGACGGTGGTGCTGTGCGCGCCCTGCGACTTCAAGTGGGCCAGCGCGGCGTCGGAGTTGAGGTTGCGGGCCAGGCTGTCGGCCATGCCGTTGAGCGAGAGCTGGGTGCTCAGGAACGGATTGCCGTTGAAGGCGACCGTGGCCTTCTGGGAGTTCAGGAGCACCACCGTGCTCTGCGACTGATAGGTGACCGGCACTTTGACGTACGCGCCGATCGTCAGTGCCGCGGTGAGCACTAGCCCGGGCAGCAGGACGTACCAACGTCTGCGCATGACCCGGTAGATCTCTGCGAGATCCATGGACATCCCCCTCACAGCCCCGTGTTGCGTGATCAGCATATGGTGTGCGATTGCCGGACGAGAGCCGTTTCGGCCGCTGGAAGCCCGGCGGCTCATCCCGTCCGCACCGGCTGGTCGGTGGGTCTGGGGCGGCCGGCCGCGGTGCCTCCCGCCAGCAGCACATCGGCGATCCGCTCGGCCGCCCGGCCGTCCCACAGGGCGGGCCGGCGGGGGGCCGGCGGGGCGGCGAGCACCCGGGCGGTGGTGTCCACGATCCGGTCCGGGTCCCGGCCGGCCAGGACGTTGGTGCCCTGCTCGACAGTGATGGGGCGTTCGGTGTTGTCCCGCAGGGTCACACAGGGCACGCCGAGCGCGGTGGTCTCCTCCTGCACTCCCCCGGAGTCGGTGAGCACCACCCGCGCGGCGTCCTGCAGGGCGATGAAGTCCAGATAGCCGGCCGGCGGCACCAGGTGGATGCCGTCGGGTACGCCGAGTTCGGCGAGCCGGCCGGCCGCCCGCGGATGCACCGGGAGCAGCAGCGGGCAGTCGGCGGCGATCTCGCCGAGCGCCTTGAGCAGGCCGCCGAGGACCGCGGGGTCGTCGACGTTGGCCGGCCGGTGGAGGGTGACCAGGCCGTACTGCTTGGGGCGCAGTCCGTGGCGGGCCAGGACGTCGGAGCGGCGGGCCCGTTCGAGGTTGCTGAGCAGCGTGTCGATCATGACGTTGCCCACCAGGTGGATCTGGTCGTCGCGGTAGCCCTCGGCCCGCAGGTTGCCGGCCGCGTCCGGGGAGGAGGCGAGCAGATAGTCGCTGACCCGGTCGGTGGCGACCCGGTTGATCTCCTCGGGCATGGTCCAGTCGCGGCTGCGCAGGCCGGCTTCGACATGGGCCAGCAGCGGGCCGGCCTTGGCGGTCACCAGGGCGCAGGCCAGCGTGGAGTTGATGTCGCCGACGACCACCACGGCGTCCGGGGCGACCTCGTCGAGCAGCGGCTCGAAGGCGGTCATCACCCGTCCGGTCTGCTCGGCGTGGCTGCCGGAGCCGACGCCGAGGAAGCGGTCGGGCGGGCGGATGCCGAGGTCGCGGAAGAAGACGTCGTTCATGGCGTCGTCGTAGTGCTGTCCGGTGTGCACCAGGACGACGTCGGCGCCGCGGCCCTCCAGGGCGTCCATCACCGGTTTGATCTTCATGTAGTTGGGGCGGGCCCCGGCCACGCAGACGATCTTCATCACGGAGTTCGCAGGGTCCTCTGGTCGGGTGCGGTCGGTGGGATCCATCGGTTCACAGCACCTCGATCGCCGGTCCGGACAGCCGCCGGCGGCAGTCGAGGACGAGGGAGGCGTGCTCCGTCACCAGGTCGTAGTCGAAGGCGTCGTGGTCGGTGAGCAGCACCACCACGTCGGCGTTGGCGAGTTCCTTCTTGGTCAGCTCCACCCGGACCAGCCGCGGGTCGACCGCGGCGGTCTCCACCACGTGCGGGTCGGCGGCTCTGACCTTGGCGCCCATGTCCAGCAGCAGCTGGGAGATGCGCAGCGACGGCGATTCGCGGGCGTCGCCGGTGTTCTTCTTGTAGGCCAGGCCCAGCAGCAGCACCCGGGAGCCGTTGACCGAGCGGCGGCGCCGGTTGAAGGCGTCCATGATCCGGCGGGTCACGTAGTCGGGCATGTGGCCGTTGATGTCGTTGGCCAGCTCCACGAAGCGGAAGCTCTGGCCGAGTTCGCGCTGTACCCGCCAGGACAGGTACGAGGGGTCGATCGGCAGGCAGTGGCCGCCGACACCGGGTCCCGGGGTGAACTTCATGAAGCCGAACGGCTTGCTGGAGGCGGCGTCGATGGCCTGCCAGACGTCGATGTCCAGGTGCCGGGCGAACATCGCGATCTCGTTGACCAGCGCGATGTTGACGTGCCGGAAGGTATTCTCCAGCAGCTTGGCCAGCTCCGCCTCCTTGGGCGAGCCGACCGGCACGGTGGTGTCGACCAGGCCGTCGTAAAAGGTCTGGACGGCCTTCAGCGAGGCCGCGTCCACGCCGGAGACGACCTTCGGGGTCTCCTTGAAACCCCACACCGGGTTGCCCGGGTCGATCCGCTCGGGGCTGTAGCCGAGGTGGAAGTCGGTGCCCGCGGTGAGGCCGGAGCCGTCCTCCAGCAGCGGTGCGAACAGTTCCTGGGTGGTGCCGGGGTAGGTGGTCGACTCCAGGATCACGGTGGCGCCGGGCCGCAGGTAGCGGGCCAGGGTGCGGGCCGACTCCTCGATGTACCGCAGGTCCGGTATGCCGTCGGTGAGCGGCGTCGGTACGGTCACCACGGCGATGTCGAAGCCGCCGCAGTCCCGGGCCGCGTCACTGGCCCGGTACGTGCCCTTGTCCAGGGCGGCGGTGATCCGCTCGGAGGCGACGTCCTCCACGAAGGACACCCCGGCGGTCAGGCTCTTGACCCGGCCGGCGTCCACGTCGTAGCCGATGACCTCGTGCCCGACCTCCGCGGCGCGGATGGCGAGCGGCAGTCCTACGTATCCCTGTCCGACGACGACGACGCGCATCAAAGACTCCTGTTCGCAGAACCGGCCGCGGGCGTGCGGCGAATGAGTTCCCGGGCCGTCATCAGCACGAAGGCCGCGTTGGTGGTGAGGTAGCGCCGGGCGAGGCGGCGCGGTTCCTGGAGCAGGCGGTAGAGCCACTCGACGCCGAGCCGCTGCCAGGCCCCGGGGGCCCGCTTGGTGACGCCGGCGAGGATGTCGAAGGAGCCGCCGACGCCGTGCACGACGTGGACGCCGGTGCGCTTGCCGTAGGCGGCGGTGAAGATCTCCTTCTTGGGCGAGGTCATGCCGAGGAAGAGCAGTTGCGCGCCGCTGGCCGCGATGGCGTCGGCGATCGCCTCCTGTTCTGCGTCCTCGAAGTAGCCGTCGCGGTAGCCGGCGATACGCAAGCGGGGAAAGCGCTCGCGGACCTCGCCGATCATCCGGTCGAGGACGTCCTTGCGGGCGCCGAGGAAGTAGACCCCGAGGTCCAGAGGGCCGGCCTCGGCCAGCAGCCGCGTGAACAGGTCGATGCCGGTGACCCGTTCGGGCAGCGGGGCGCGCAGCACCCGGCTCGCCCAGACCACCGCCTGGCCGTCGGCCACCACGATGTCGCAGCCGGCGACGGCCGCGGCCAGCCGCGGGTCGCGCCGCATGTTGACCAGCTTGGCGGCGTTGACCACGCCGATCTCCAGCCGGCGGTCCTCGTGGACGGCGGCCAGGCAGTGCTGGACGGTCTGGTCCATGGTCAGCGCGTCGAGTTCGACGCCGAAGAGGGTCCGCCGGGTCATCCCTGCTCCCCCGCGAACTGCTGCGGACGTCCGGCCTGTTTCCCGGCCCGGTCCGGTGCCAGCCAGGCGTGGAGCAGCCAGCCGAACTCGTACGGCCGGCACTCGCGGTCGATCGCGGTGGGCCGGAAGATCCGGTCGAGCGGGGCGATCCGCGAGGTGCGCACCGCCCGGGTGGTCAGGCCGCGGGCGGCGCGGACCGCCTTCTTGGGGTCGCCGCGGTAGACCTTGCGCCAGGTGACGGCGAGTTCGTCCCGGACGATGGGCTCGGGGTCGGCCTCGGCGGCGAGTTCGGCGGGTCCGGCCATCCAGCTCAGGCCCCGCCGGATCGCGGACCGGAAGTCGGTGCCGCCGGCGTCGGCGAGGTCGAAGAGCGCGGTGGGCGCCATCGCGTGCTGGTGGACGCTGTAGACGGGGTAGCCCTCGACGACGCCGCCGGTGCGGGCGTCGTAGTGCCACCACCACTGGCCCGCGTCGCCCTGGAGCCGGCAGATGCGGGCGGCGCAGGCGTCGGCGGCGGCCAGCGCCCGCGGGTCGTCGGCGCCGGCGTGGGCACGGGCCAGGGCCTGGAGCGGGTAGGTCTGGTCGGCGAAGCAGCTGACGTGGGCGCGGTACCAGGGCACCAGGCCGGGCGCGGTGGCGTGCGGGAAGAGCGGACTGCCGCCGGTCCTGGCCGCCAGCAGGCGGTCGCGGGCGGCGGCGAGCGGCTGCTCGACGTCGACGGTGTTCCGGGCGGCGGCGAGCGCGGAGAGCACCCAGGCGGCTTCCACGGTGTACCGGGGGCCGCCGTCGGCGTCCAGCGCGGCCATCCGGCCGAGGGCGTGGTCGAGCCCGGGGTGGCCGGTCTCGGCAGCGGCCCAGGCGATCAGGGCGGCGTCGCCGAGGTTGGTCACCTGCGGCAGCCGCCGGATCAGCAGGCCGGTGAACTCCTCGGCGCTGTGGCCGCCGAACACCGCGCGCTGCCGGTCCTCGGGCAGCAGCCGGGCGCCCAGCACCGTGATGGCCGCATAGCGGGTGCTGTGGCCGCGGCTGTCGAGCGTCCAGCCGCCACCGGGTGCGGGCCTGGCGGCCCGGGTGAAGACGAAGGTGTCCTGGTCGGGCAGGTACATCGCGGGCAGTCCGGCCTCCGCGAGTGCGAGCAGCCGCCCGGCCAGTGCGTGCAGCGGTGGGTCCTCGCCGTTCAGGGCGAGCAAACGTGTCGTGGTCATCGTCCCCTCACAATGATCATGGGCATGCCCTGCCCGCGGGTGTACTCAACTCGCACGCGTACACCGGAGAAGGAGCGTCCGTGCGCGGCACGGACCACCGGCCCGGCGGTGTGCGCGGCACCCGCCAGGACCGTTTCGGTCTGGCACACCAGCCCCCCTGGTCGCTTTGTCGACCGGCCCCGCGGTGGTCCCTCACCGCCCCGGGATTCCGGCACTACGGCATGACGGCCGGACGCAGGCGCGGACCCCGCCGGTCTCGGGAACCCCCTCGCGGGCCCCGGCCGCCGCTGCCGTCACCGATCGCTCCAACCCCCCGCTGAGCGCGAACCATGCCGGTCCCCCGGTCGCGCCGGCCTGCAACGTGGAACACGATATGCCGGTGGATGTGCGGTGATTGACGTTTTGCGGAAACCTGCCGCCATCCGTTCACATACCGTTCCGGCGCGGCGGGTTCAGCACCGTTCGGTGAGCACGCCGTCCTTCTCGTCGTGCAGGACGCCGGTTTCCGGACACTCCCACAGCCCCGGTTCGCCGGCCCGCTCGACCAGCCGTACGCCGGCCCGGCCGACCCAGCCGATCCGGCGGGCCGGGACCCCCGCGACCAGCGCGAAGTCCGGTACGTCCCGGGTGACCACGGCGCCCGCCGCGACCAGAGCCCAGCGGCCCACCGCGACCGGGGCCACGCAGACCGAACGGGCGCCCAGCGAGGCCCCTTCGGCGACGCGTACCGCGACGGCCTCCCAGTCCTCGCCGCGCTTGAGCTTCCCCGACGGGTCGACCGAGCGCGGGAAGTGGTCGTTGGTGAGTACCGCGGCCGGACCGACGAAGACACCGTCGGCGAGCTCCGCGGGCTCGTACACCAGCGCGTAGTTCTGGAGTTTGACGTTGTCGCCGATCCGCACTCCCGGGCCCACGTAGGCGCCGCGGCCCACGATGCAGCCGGTGCCGAGCACTGCCCGCTCCCGGATCTGCGCCAGTTCCCAGATGGTGCTGCCCTCGCCGACCTGCGCGGTCTCGTCGACCTGCGCGGTCGGCCGGGTCCGCACGGTGCTGTCTGTCCCGACCACCAATGGCCCGACCTTCCCCCTGCCGGCTCTTCCCCAAGAGCCTTTCCCCAGCGGACACCCTCAGATCGCGGTGTCCGTGGGGCGAGCATAGGCGCCCGGCGGCCCGGTGCGCGGTCTTCCGGCCGGACTGTTCGGTTCCGGGCGCCGGCCGTGGTCACAATGGGACGCCGCCGCAGGGGGCCGGCCGGGGTCCGCGCACGCCGCGGCGCCCCGCAGAGGCGACACCGATGACGCGAGGACGTGACGACGCATGAGGCAGCTCGGCATCCCCGGGGCCTGGGTGCACGAACCGAAGATCTTCGGGGATGCCCGCGGTGGCTTCCACGAGTGGTTCCAGGCAGCGGATTTCGCCACCGCGACCGGCCGGGAACTGCGGCCTGCCCAGGCGAACTGTTCGGTGTCGGTACGCGGAACGCTGCGCGGTGTCCACTTCGCCGACGTACCTCCGGGCCAGGCGAAGTACGTCAAGTGCGTGCGTGGCGCGGTGCTGGACGTGGTGGTCGACCTACGGGTCGGGTCGCCGGACTTCGGGCGCTGGGAAGCGGTCCGGCTGGACGACACCGACCACGCCTCGGTCTTCCTCTCCGAGGGGCTCGGCCACGCCTTCATGGCGCTGACCGACAACGCGACGGTGGTCTATCTGTGCTCCGAGGGCTACGCCCCGGCCCGCGAGCACGGTGTGCATCCGCTGGACCCGGCGCTCGGCATCACCTGGCCGGCCGGCATCGAACCAGTGCTGTCCGCCAAGGACGCCGACGCGCCTACGCTCGCGCAGGCGCGGGAGCGCGGACTGCTGCCCTCGTACGCCGGCTGCCTGGCGTTCTACGCCGGGCTCAGGCCGGACTCCACTGCCCGGTCCGGTGGTTGAAACCGGTGTCGGCGGCGCGCTGGGCGAGGATCTCCACCAGGTACTCGCCGTAGCCGCTCTTGCGCAGCGGCTCGGCCAGCGCCAGCAGTTGCCGGTCGTCGATGAAGCCGGCCAGCCAGGCGGCCTCCTCGACGCAGCCGATCTTGAAGCCCTGCCGCTCCTCGACCACCCGGACGTACTCCGACGCCTGCACCAGGGACTGGAAGGTGCCGGTGTCCAGCCATACGGTGCCGCGGTCGAGGACCGAGACGGTGAGCCGGCCGCGTTCCAGGTACTCCTGGTTGACGTGGGATATCTCCAGCTCGCCGCGGGCACTGGGGGTCAGCTTGCGGGCTATGGCGATCACTTCGCTGTCGTAGAAGTACAGGCCGGGCACCGCGTACCGGGAGCGGGGCCTGGCCGGCTTCTCCTCGATGGACAGCGCGGTGCCGTGCGCGTCGAACTCGACCACGCCGTAGTCGGCCGGGTTGGCGACCGCGTGCGCGAAGATCACCCCGCCGTCCGGGTCCCGGTAGCCGCGCAACTGCGGTCCGAGGCCGGCGCCGTGGAAGATGTTGTCGCCGAGGATGAGGGCGACCGGCTGGTCGCCGATGAAGCGCTCGCCGATGACGAACGCCTCGGCGATGCCCCCCGGGCGCTCCTGTGCGGCGAAGGTGAAGCGGAGTCCCCACTGCGAGCCGTCACCGAGCAGCCGCTCGAACTGCGGCCGGTCGTCCGGGGTGGTGATGATCAGGATGTCCTGGACACCCGCCATGACAAGGGTCGTCAGCGGGTAGTACACCATCGGTTTGTCGAAGACCGGCATCAGCTGCTTGGACACGGCCTTGGTGATCGGCCACAGTCGAGACCCGGTGCCGCCCGCGAGCACAATCCCACGCATGCCGGTGATGATAGCCACCGGCCCGGTTTCCCATCGTTGGACCGCGAAGTTCCCTGAAGTTCCCTGAACGGCCCCGTCCTGGCCGTTTCGGTGTCCTAGCATGACGGTCTCATGCGGACACTCGTCACCGGCGGCGCCGGCTTCATCGGGTCACAGTTCGTCCGGGCGGCGCTGCGCGGTGAGCTGCCGTCAGGACCGGGCGCCCGGATCACGGTGCTGGACAATCTGGCCTACTCGGGCAACGAGGCGAACCTCGCCGAGGTGGCCCGGCTGGACGGTTACACCTTCGTGCACGGCGACATCCGTGACCGGGAGGTGGTGGACGCGGTGATGGCCGGCCAGGACGCGGTGGTGCACTTCGCCGCCGAGTCGCACGTGGACCGCTCCATCGTGGACGCCTCGCCCTTCGTGACCACCAATGTGCTCGGTACGCAGGTGCTGCTGGACGCGGCGCTGCGGCACCGGGTGGGCCGGTTCGCGCATGTGTCGACCGACGAGGTGTACGGCTCGATCGCCGAGGGCAGCTGGACCGAGGAGTCGCCGCTGGCGCCCAACTCGCCGTATTCCGCCTCGAAGGCGGCCTCCGACCTGATGGTGCTCGCCTACCACCGCACCCACGGGATGGACGTCACGGTCACCCGCTGCTCCAACAACTACGGGCGCTACCACTTCCCGGAGAAGATGATCCCGCTCTTCATCACCCGTCTGCTGGACGGGCGCAAGGTGCCGCTCTACGGCGACGGCGGCAATGTCCGGGACTGGCTGCATGTCTCCGACCACTGCCGCGGCATCGACCTGGTGCTGCACGGCGGCCGGGCCGGCGAGGTCTACCACATCGGTGGCGGCACCGAGATCTCCAACCGGGAGCTGACCGGGCACCTGCTGCGGGCCTGCGGCGCCGGCTGGGACAGCGTGGAGTACGTCCCCGACCGCAAGGGCCACGACCTGCGGTACTCGCTGAGCATCGAGAAGATCGCCACCGAACTCGGCTACCGGCCGCTGACCGCATTCGACGAGGGACTGGCCGACACGGTGGCCTGGTACCGGGAGAACCGCGCCTGGTGGGAGCCGCTCCAGCAGAAGGCGGAGCTGCCGGAATGACACGCTGGCTGGTGACCGGGGCGGGCGGGATGCTCGGCCGTGACCTCACCGCGGTGCTGGACGCGGTCCCCGGAGCGACGGTGACGGCCCTGACCCGGGCCGGTCTCGACATCACCGACGGACCGGCGGTGGACGCCGCGGTCGCCGGGCACGACATCGTGGTCAACACCGCGGCCTGGACGGATGTGGACGGCGCCGAGAGCGACGAGGCGGCGGCCACCCGGGTCAACGGCGAGGGCGTACGGCGGCTGGCCGGGGCGTGCGCCCGGCACGGCGTACCGCTGCTCCAGCTCTCCACCGACTACGTCTTCGCCGGCGACGCGGACCGCCCGTACCGCGAGGACTCACCCACCGGGCCGCTCGGCGCGTACGGCCGCGGCAAGCTGGCAGGCGAACTGGCGGTGCGCGAACTGCTCCCGGAGCGCGGCTTCGTGGTGCGCACCGCGTGGCTCTACGGCGAGCACGGCCGGAACTTCGTCACCACCGTGCTGGGGCTCGCCGAGCGGCGGGAGACGCTGGAGGTGGTGAACGACCAGGTGGGGCAGCCCACATGGAGCCGCACCCTGGCACTCCGGCTGGCCGCGCTCGGGGACGCGGCCCTGAGCGGGCGGGCCGCCCCGGGGATCTACCACGGCACGGCGAGCGGGCACGTGACCTGGTTCGGGCTGGCCCGGGCGGTCTTCGAACTGTCCGGGCTCGACCCGGAGCGGGTCCGGCCGACCACCTCCGGCCGTTTCCCGCGGCCGGCCCGGCGCCCGGCGTACAGCGTGCTCGGCCACGAGGGCTGGGCGAAGGCGGGGCTGGGGCCGCTGCCGCGGTGGCGTGAGGACCTGGCGGTGGCGCTGCCGGCGCTGCGGGCCGCCCGCGTCTCCTGAACGGCCCCGCCCGCACCGGGCACTGAGGTCGCACCACCGGGCCGCGGAGGTTGCGGCCCGGTTTCCCGGCATTGGGTGCACCGGCGGCCAATTCGCCCTGCGCGGCGGGTGACTTGGGCACAGCTTTGCCGATCGTTGGCATGCACAGGGATCGTCGCGTACCGAATTGACTGCACACTGTCATGCACTGGCGCCCCGGAAACCCCACCAGTCCTCGCCAGTCACGCGAGAAGGAGCAGCATGTCGGCAACCATCCGCGTCACCGCAATGTCCGCCGTGGCGGCGGCAGTTCTCTCATCCCTGGCGGCCGTACCCGGCGCCGCCGGCACGGCCGGCCAGCTCCGGCTGACACCGCTCGCCGGCCACCGGATCATCAGCCCGGACGGACGCGTCACCCACAGCACCAGCTCCAACTGGGCCGGTTACGCGGCCACCGGCACCACCTTCACCAGCGTCTCGGCCAGCTGGGTGCAGCCGTCGGTGAGCTGCGGCAGCGGCACCGCGTACTCGTCGTTCTGGATCGGGCTCGACGGTGACGGCAGCAGCTCCGTGGAGCAGACCGGCAGCGAGGCGGACTGCTCCGGCGGCCGCGCCCAGTACTACTCGTGGTACGAGATGTACCCGGCCTACCCGGTGAACTACAGCAACGCGGTGAGCGCTGGCGACCACTTCACCTCGACGGTCAGCGTGAGCGGCCACACCTACACGCTCACCCTCTCGGACACCACCAAGGGCTGGACCAAGACGACCACCAAGACGCAGAGCGGTCTGTCCAACGCGTCCGCCGAGATCATCGCCGAGGCGCCGTCCAGCAGCACCGGTGTGCTGCCGCTGGCCCACTTCAGCACCGCGTCCTTCTCCAACGCGTCCGCGAACGGCCAGCCGATCGGTAACTTCGGCCCGGACAAGATCAACATGGCGTCGGGCAGCACCACCAAGGCGACGACCTCCGCACTGTCCGGCGGCGGGAACTTCACCGTCACCTGGAACCACAGCTGAGCGGTACGCCGCAGGCACGAGGTGCCGGCCGCCCTTCCGGGGCGGCCGGCACCTCGTCATGGCGGCCCGGGGTCAGTCCGAGGCGATGCCGGTGATCACGGGTTCGCCCAGCGAGGTGGACGTCTCGGGGATGCCGGCGGTCCGCAGCGCCGCCGCCGACAGCTCCCTGGCCGTCACTTCGGCGGCCTTCTTGGTGTCGGCGGCCACCTCCAGCCGCAGACTGAACGCGGGTGTCCCCTCGTAAACCGTCAGGATGTCCAGCTCCTCCGCCTCCCCGAACTCGGTGCCCTGCGGATCCACCGGCCGCAGCGCACGTACCAACTCCTCCCGCGCACCCTCGGGCGGAGCCTCGAGGAACGTTCCGGGAACCGTGACGACGTAAGTGGTCATACGACAACACCTGCCCACTCGGCGCGGTCGAACCCGTACTTTCGACCGGACGGCCGCAGGGCCCTCCCGCAGGGTCCGTTACGTGAAGCGGGTCAGCTTGCCGGCGGCGGCGCGGCGCCAGGCGGCGGGCAGCCGGGTGCGGGCGGCGTGGGCCAGGGTCTCCTGACGGGCGTGGAGCCGGCCGTACCCGAAGGTGTCGGCGCCCTCCGCGCGGGCCTCGGCGGACAGCCCGGGCAGCGCGGCGCGGGCCATCACGGCGTCCTGGTGGTCGCCCAGGATCTGCTGGAGCGCTTTGGTGCGCTTGCGGAAGCGGGCCGCGCGCCTACCGCCGTAAGGGAGCGCGGTCTCGGCGGTGTGGCGGGCGCGGCGGGCGGCCTTGCGGGCGTTGTGCAGCGCCTGGTCGCGCTCCGTCCCGTGGGGCGCCTTCCGGACGGCGGCCATCCGCGCGGCGAGCCGGCGCTGGTCGTGTGCGGCGGCCCGGCTCAGGTGCTCGGCGGCGGGCACGGCGGCCCGGCGGTGGCGCAGTGGCGGTACGGCCCGCAGCTTCTCCAGGGCGTCGAGCAGGGCGTGGTAGCGCGGTGAGTCCAGTTCGGCCACGGCCGCACGGTGTGCCTCCGCGTGCCGCCGCGCCTCCTGGGCGGCGATCCGCCGCACCAGCGCCTTGTCGGCGGGGGCGGTGAGGGCGCGGGCCTGGTCGTGCAGCCGTGCGGCGAGCACCTCGTGGTCACGGGTGTCGCCGAGCACGCGGGTGAGCCAGCGCAGTTCTTCGGCGACCGGGTCGGTGCGCTCGCGGTCCAGGATGCGGCGGTTGCTCCGCAGCAGGCCGCGCAGCCGGCGGCTGGTGGACCGCATCTGGTGCACCGCGTCCGGCTCGTCGGCGCGTACCGCCGCGTCGTGGCTCAGCAGCAGCTCCAACTGCCCGGCGAGCCGGTTCATCACCGCCTCACCGGCCGAGCCGGCCGCGGGCCGGCGGCCCGGCTCGGGGTTGCCGAACTGCTCGGGCAGGCCGCCCGCGAGGGCGTGGTCGAGCTTGTGGGCGCTGGGTGAGGGGTGCCAGCCGCCGTCCCTGAGCAGCTTGGCGGCGGCCCGCATCAGCTTGGCGTCGCCCTCCTCCTGCTCCACCTCGATCTCCGACCAGTGGGTGAGCCTGGTGCTGGAGCCGGGCGTCGCGGGGTGCTCGGCGGCGGCTTCGGCGGCCGATTCGCCGGGGTGCAGCCGCTCGGTGCCGAGGACCTGCGCGGCCACCCGGTCCTGGGCGACCTCGGCCAGGCAGCGGCCCTGGGCGTCCAGCAGCAGGTGCCGCCGGCGGTGGGTGCGCAGGTGCACCACCGGCACCAGGTCCGCACCGCGGGCGTACGCCTTCAGGTGCCGGTTCAGCTCACCGGGCACGTCACCGGCCCGGCCGGCCTGCAGCGGCGCGTGGATCTCGCGCCGGCCGGCGGGGCCGCCGCTCTCCTGGCTGTCGCCGGTGTCGGCGGGCAGTTTCACGTGCCAGCCCTCGTCGTGGCCGCCGGTGCGGCGGCGCAGGGTGATGCCGTGGGCGAGCAGCCGCAGATCGGCGGTGTCGTAGTAGAGGGCGTCCAGTTCCTCGGGGTCCTCCTCGTGCACCTGCGAGACGGCCGGCAGCCGCCGCAGGGCCTCGGGGTCGAAGACGCCGGGTCCTTCGAACTTCGTTTCCCGCTCGTTGTGGGTGGTGGTCATACACCTCGCGTGCCCGGACCACGGGGTGTCATTCGGCGGCCCCGGCCAGGCGGCCGGGAGCGGCCAGCAAACTCTCGTCGAGCCGGGCGAGCAACTGCGCCGGGCCCTCCCAGACCTCCTCGGCGCCGCCCTCGGTCAGTTCCGCCCGGGACATCCCGCCGGAGAGCAGCCCGACGCAGCGCACCCCGGCGCGGCGCGCGGCCAGCGCGTCCCACACCGCGTCGCCGACGAACACCGCCCGGCCGGCCGGTACCCCGGCCCGCTCCAGCGCCTGGTGGACGAGATCGGGCGCCGGTTTGCTGGACGCCACGTCGTCCGCGGTGGTCACCGCGGTGATCACCTCGTCCGCGCCGAGCGCGTCCCGCATCACCCGCAGCTCCGCCGAGGACGCCGAGCTGGCCAGCACCACCTGCCAGCCGCGGTCCGCGCAGGCCCGCAGCAGGTCGGCGGCGCCCTCCAGCGGGGCGAGCCGGGTCCAGTACTGGGCGTAGAGCGCGTCGTGCGACGCGGTGAGCCGGCTGTCGCCGTCCTTGTCGCGGTCCTCACCGAGCAGCCGGTCGAGCAGATGGTCGCTGCCCATCCCGATGGAGCGGTGCGTCACACTCATCGGGACCTGCCGGCCGGCCTGCCGCAGCGCCTCCCACCAGGCCACGGTGTGCAGGTAGACAGTGTCCATCAAGGTGCCGTCCACATCGAAGAGTGCCGCCGCCCGCTGCGTTCCGTCGTCCGCCACCGCCACCTCCAGGCCGTTCTTCCCACTGTTCCCGGCGGGTACCCGGTCCGCGGTCCGCTACGCGGCGGCGGCCGGTCCGGGCGTGTCGTCCGGCGCGTCTTCGTTTCGGGACGAAACGGGCGGGTAGTCGCCGGGAACGGACGACAAGGGAGGACCCAAGCCCATGACGGACCAGGGAACCAACAAGACCGGCTTCGCCCGGGACGACGAGCTCAAGAAGGAAATGCAGGGCGAGCTCAAGGCGAACCGTGCGGTCGGCGTCGAAGAGGCGTACGAGCCGCAGCCGTCGGGAGAGGACCAGCCGCTCGCGCAGTTCGGCGGTTCCACCGGCCCGGGCGCCCCGGCGCCCGCCGGGATGACCCCGGAGGGCGTCACGGTCCGCAGCGAGCTGGCCAGGCACCTGGAGCGCAGCATCTACCCGGCCAAGCGGTCCGCACTGCTCGGCGCCCTCCACCGCCACCAGGCACCGGACGAACTGGTCGCCCGGGTAGCGGAACTCCCCTCCGACGAGCCCTACCCGAACGTCCAGGCCGTCGTACGAGCCCTCGGCTTCGGCGTAGAAGACCACCGCGACTGACCCACCCCGCGCCACGGGCCCCGGCCGCCGGCAGGCCGGGGCTCAGGTCGTGTGGGGGGCGAGGATGCAGAATTCGTTGCCCTCGGGGTCGGACAGGACGATCCAGGGGTCGGTGTCGCGCTGGCCGATGTCGGTGTGGTGGGCGCCGAGGGTGAGGAAGCGGGTGACTTCGGCGTCCTGGTCGTCGGGGCGGAAGTCGAGGTGGAGGCGGTTCTTGACGGTCTTGTGGTCGGGGACGGGCACGAAGACGAGACCGGGCAGGGTGTCGGGGGTCGCGCGGATCTCGTACTCGTCGGGGTCCGCGTTGACCACTACCCAGTCCAGCGCGTGCGCCCACCAGCTCCCCAGGGCCGCCGGGTCCGCCGCGTCCACCACGAGTTGCTCCCATACGAAGGCCATGACCGCCAGGCTAGCGGCGCCGGTCACGGCCCGGGGCCGGGACGCGGCCGGCCGGCCCGCGCGCTGTTGCTTGTACGCGCTGGTCAGGTGTGAACCGCTACGGTTGAACGGGTCGACCCGACCGCACCCGCTCCTGGAGGGACCCATGACCGCTAGGGACCCGGCGCTGACCGCCCCGGCCGACCGCTGGTCCGCCCTGTCGGTGCCGCACGGCCGGATCGAGGCACATATGGAACGCGCGCTGCAGTCCGGCCACGAGCTGAGCGTACGGGAGTACGCGCCGGCCGCCGCCAGGCCCACCAGCAGCGCCGCGCTGCGCGAGGCGCTCGACCAGGCCGCCCGCGACCCCGGACTGACCCCGCTGGTCAAGGCCGTCGAGGGCGTCGAGGCCGTCGAGGAGATCCGCGCCCCGGCCGGCGTCTGACACCGCAGGCCGCTGAGGAGACAGGCACCGGCATGGACGTGGACCTGAGGAAGCTGCGCTACTTCGTCGCGGTCGCCGAAGAGCTGCACTTCGGCCGGGCGGCGGCCCGGCTGCACATCGCCCAGCCCGTGCTCTCCCGGCAGATCCGCGCGCTGGAGGACGAGCTGGGCGTCCGGCTCTTCGACCGGGACCGGCGGGCCACCGCGCTCACCCCGGCCGGCACCCAGCTGCTCCAGGACGCGCCCGGGCTGCTCTCCGCCGCCGCGGCCCTGAGCCGCCGGGTCCGGCAGGCGGCCGCGACCGCACCCGTCTTCGGCGTCGCCTTCATGCCGGGCATCACGCCCACCGGCCCCGTACAGACCCTGCTGGCCCGGCACCCGGGCCTTGACGTGCAGGTGGTGCGGACGAGCTGGGGCGACCAGGCCCAGGTGGTGCTGGACGGCCGGGCCGACGTCAGTTTCGTCCGGCTGCCGGTGGACCACCAGGGGCTGCGGCTGCTGCCGCTCTTCACCGAACCCCGGGTCGCGGTGCTCCCCCGCAGCCACCGCCTGGCCGGCAAGGCCGCGCTCGGCATCGCGGACCTGGCCGGCGACCCGCTGCTGCAGGCCCCGGACGCGGTCCCGGAGTGGCGTGACCTGCCGCAGCGCAGCGCCACCGGCTCCGCCCCCGAGCCCCGGTTCCGTACCGTCGAGGAGAAGCTGGAGTACGTGGCGGCGCTGCACGGGGTGATCGTGCTCCCGCTGTCGGCCGCCGCGTACTACACCCGCCCCGATGTGTGCCATGTGCCGATTGACGACATCCCGCCGAACCAGGTCTGCCTGGCGTGGGACGCGGCCCACGAGACACCGCTGATCACCGAGTTCGCCGCGCTGGCGCGAACCCACTTCGAGGACGGGCGGTGAGCCGGCTCAGGCGCTCTCGCGGGTGAGCCCGCTCAGACGCTCTCGCCCGCCAGGTCGTCCAGCGCGTCGAGGTGCCGCGGAGTCCAGCCGAGTTCGCGGCGGGCGCGCGCGCCGGTGATCTGCTGGTCAAGGGCGAACGCCTCGGCGATCGGCCCCATCCGCTCCAACGCCTGCTCCAGGGTGATCCGCTCGACGCTGCCCGGGTGGCCCGCCGCCCGGGACAGGGCCTGGACGATGTCGGCCTGCGCCACGTTCTGGTCGCTCACCCCCAGGTAGGACGTGCCCGGGGCGGCGTCCAGGGCCCGTACGTACAGCTCGGCGACATCGTCCACATGGACCAGCGCCCAGTGGTTGGCGCCGTCGCCGATCTGCGGGACCGCGCCGTTCTTGCGGCCCGGGTCGGTGAAGAAGAACCGGGTCAGGCTGCCGCCGTTGCCGTAGACCACGCCCGGCATCACCAGCACCGGACGGCCGCCCCGGTCGGCGGCCGCGAGGACCTGCCGTTCGTTCGCCGCCCGCCAGGCGGTGATCCGCGGTGGCCGCTGCTCCGCGCTCTCGTCCACCACGCCGTCGGTGTCGCCGTACACCCATGCCCCGCCGGTGTGGACGTACGTGCCCCGGTCGCCCAGCCCCTCCTGCATCGCCCGGGCCGCGGCCAGGTCGACGGCCGCGGTGTCGGCGCCGGCGTGCGACCCGAGGTGGAGCACGCCGTCCGCCGCGGCGGCGGCGCTGCGCAGAGCGGCGGTGTCGGTCAGGTCGCCGGCCACGGGGGTGGCGCCGAGCGCGGTGACCGCGGCGGCCGACGCCGCGCTGCGGGCCAGCGCGGTGACGTCGTGACCGTGGCGCAGCAGGGCCGGTACGACGGAGCGCCCGATGTAACCGGAGCCGCCGGTGAGGAAGACACGCATGACAGAGCCCTTTCGCCAGTCGTTCGCAGGATCGGCCGCCGCTCTCGCGGGCGGCGGCTCCTCCAGCCTCGGCCGATCCGGGCGCCACGTCCAAGACCTGTTCCGCCGCCTGTGATACCCGTCGGGCATCAGCCCCGCCCGACCGCCCGGATAGGTGCAGGTGCCCGGTAACGGGCAGGGCCCGAACCGGGCAGGCTCAGCGCCCCACTGGGTGACGGGTGTCACGCGCCCGCACCGGCGACCCGGTTGAGCTGCGCGAACGCCACGGCGACCCGGGCCGAACCGGGCTCTTTGTCACCCGTTACGGACCCTGGACGGGCACAGGCACGGCGGTATAACTCTTCTGCGGGCGATACCGGGCAGGCCGTGCCCGGTCCGCGCGGACGAGCGAGGAAGCGAGGTGGCGGTCATGCGGGCCCAGGAACGCCAGCACCGTATCCTCGCGCTCGCCCGCCACCAGGGACAGGTCGACGTCTCCACCATGGCGACCGATCTCGCGGTGGCGCCGGAAACCATCCGGCGCGACCTCGGGGTGCTGGAGCGCCGGGGCCTGGTGCGCCGCACCTACGGCGGCGCCTATCCGGTCGAAGGCGCCGGTTTCGAGACGGACCTGGCCCAGCGGGTCACCCTGCACGTGCCCGACAAGCGCCGGATCGCCGCCGAGGCGGTCAAGCTGCTCGGCGAGGCGGAGACCGTGTTCGTCGACGAGGGCTACACCCCGCAGATCCTCGCCGCACTGCTGCCGGGCGACCGGCCGCTGACCGTGGTGACCGCCTCGCTGACCACGGCGGCGGCCGTCGCGGACTCCCCGAACACCACCGTGCTGCTGCTCGGCGGCCGGGTCCGGGCCCGGACCCTGGCCACCGTCGGCTCCTGGGCCTGCGCGATGCTGTCCGGCTTCGTGATCGACCTGGCGTTCATGGGCTCGAACGGCATCTCCCGCGAACTGGGCCTGACCACACCCGATCCGGTCGTCGCCGACGTCAAGGCCAAGGCGGTGGAGGTCTCCCGCCGGAGGGTGTTCATGGGCCACCACAGCAAGTTCGGCGCGAGCAGCTTCTGCCGCTTCGCCGATGTCGCCGACTTCGAGGCGATCGTCACCGACACCGGTCTGTCCAGCGCCGAGGCGCACCGCTACGCACTGCTCGGCCCTCGCGTCTTCAGGGTCTGACCCGCGGGCTCCGCGCCCGCACCGCCCCCCACCCCCCGCTCCCCGTATCCGAACTCCCCCGGCGGCCACGCCGGTCCGGGCTGAGCCGTGCCCGGAACCCCCTCACCCTCACCCCTGGTCATGAAAGGGACACATCATGACGCATATCACGAGAACCTCCCGCCGCGTACTGCCCCCGCTCGCCCTGGCCCTGTGCGGCACCCTGCTCGCCGCGGGCTGCTCGGGAGCCGGCGGCTCCGGCGGCGGCGGATCGCACGCGATCAACGTGCTGATGGTCAACAACCCGCAGATGGAGGACTTGCAGAAGCTCACCGCTGCCAACTTCACCAAGTCCACCGGGATCAAGGTGAACTTCACCGTGCTCCCCGAGGACGACGTCCGCGACAAGATCACCCAGGACTTCTCCAGCCAGGCCGGACAGTACGACGTGGCGACCATCAGCAACTACGAGGCGCCGATCTACGCCAAGAACGGCTGGCTGTCGCCGCTGACCGCGAAGGCCACCGCCGACACCTCCTTCGACCAGAACGACATCCTGCCCGCGATGCGCGAATCGCTCACCTACAACGGCCAGATCTACGCGGAGCCCTTCTACGGCGAGTCCTCGTTCCTGATGTACCGCAAGGACGTGTTCGCCGCGAAGAACCTGACGATGCCCGCCAATCCGACCTGGACCCAGGTCGCCGATCTCGCGGCGAAGGCCGACGGCGCCCAGTCCGGCATGAAGGGCATCTGCCTGCGCGGCCAGCCCGGCTGGGGCGAGATGATCGCACCGCTGACCACCGTGGTGAACACCATGGGCGGCACCTGGTTCGACAAGGACTGGCAGGCCCAGCTGACCAGCCCGGCGTTCACCAAGGCCACCAAGTTCTACGTCGACCTGGTCCGCGCGCACGGCGAGGCCGGCGCCCCGCAGTCCGGCTTCACCGAGTGCCTGAACGACTTGGAGCAGGGCAAGGTCGCCATGTGGTACGACGCCACGTCGGCGGCCGGCTCGCTGGAGGCCAAGGAGTCCCCGGTCGCCGGGAAGATCGGATACGTGCCCGCACCGGTCGAGCAGACCAAGAGTTCGGGCTGGCTGTACACCTGGGCCTGGGGCCTGCAGAAGGCGAGCAAACACCAGGACGACGCCTGGAAGTTCATCTCCTGGGCGTCCGGCAAGGGATACGAGAACCTGGTCGGCAAGCAGCTCGGCTGGTCCCGGGTGCCGGCCGGCAAGCGCACCTCGACGTACTCCAACCCCAGCTATGTGGCGGCCTCCTCGGCCTTCGCCAAGCCGACCTTGACCGCGCTGGACGCCGCCGACCCGGCCGACCCCGGCGTGCAGCCGCGGCCGGCGCCGGGCATCCAGTTCGTCGGCATACCGGAGTTCACCGATCTGGGCACCCAGGTCTCCCAGCAGATCAACGCGGCCATCGCCGGGCGGACCAGTGTCGACAGCGCCCTGAAGTCGAGCCAGTCGCTCGCCGAGAAGGTGGCCGACAAGTACGCGGGGAAGTGACGGTGTGAGCACCCCTTCGGTCACCCGGCGCCTGCGGGCCCCGCGATCTGCGGTCGGGCGGGCGGCCTCCTCCCCGCCGGCCGCCCGGCCGCGCGGCGCCTGGGCCCGGCGCGCCCCGCTGCTGCCGGCGCTGCTCTTCATGATCGTGGTCACCCAGCTGCCGTTCGTCGGGACCCTGGTGATCTCGTTCATGCGCTGGAACGCGCTCGACCCCGGCGACCGCGGCTTCGCCGGGATCCAGAACTACAAGGAGGAGTTCACCGATCCGCAGCTGCGCTCGGCGCTGACCACCACGGTGGTGCTCACCGCCGCCGTGGTGGCGGTGAGCCTGCTGCTCGGGCTCGGCCTCGCGCTGCTGCTTGACCGGAAGTTCATCGGCCGCGGCGCGGTGCGCACCTTGCTGATCACCCCGTTCCTGGTGGTCCCGGTGGCGTCCGCGCTGCTGTGGAAGCACGCCCTCTACAACGCCACGTACGGCCTCTTCAACGGAACGCTGACCTGGCTGTGGAGCCTGTTCGGCAGTGACAACGCGCCGCAGCCGGACTGGCTTTCGGTGGTGCCGCTGCTGTCGGTGGAGGCGTCGCTGGTGTGGCAGTGGACACCGTTCATGATGCTGATCCTGCTGGCCGGGCTGCAGAGCCGCCCCACCGACATCGCCGAGGCGGCCCGGGTGGACGGCGCCGGGGCCTGGCACATCTTCCGCTATCTGACCTTCCCGCACCTGCGGCGCTATCTGGAACTGGCGGCGCTGCTTGGCACGGTCTACGTGGTGCAGAACTTCGACGCGGTCTTCACCCTCACTTCGGGTGGGCTCGGCACCGCGAACCTGCCGTACACCGTCTACACGACCTTCTACCAGGCCCACGACTACGGGCAGGCCTCCGCCGAAGGCGTGATCGTGGTGGTGCTGTCGATCATCGTGGCGACCTTCGCGCTGCGGACCGTCTCGTCGCTCTTCCGGGAGGAGATCCGCTGATGTCCGCGACCACACTCACCGCCCCCGCCGCCGCCACCGCGCCGGCCCCCGGCCATGACCCGCGGCGCCGCACCCGGCGCAACAGCACACTGCTGGGGCTGCTCGCCTGGCTCTGCGGGATCGTCTTCTTCCTGCCGTTCGCCTGGATGGTGCTCACCTCGCTGCACAGCGAGCAGGACGCGGCCACCAACCCGCCGAGCCTCGGGGCCGCACTGACCCTGAACGGGTACCGGGAGTTCTTCGGCTCCGGCACCGGCGTCAGCCCCTGGCCGCCGCTGATCAACTCGCTGACCGCGAGCGTCGCCTCGACCGTCCTGGTGCTGCTGCTGGCGACCCCGGCGGCGTACGCGCTGTCGATCAAGCCGGTGCGCAAGTGGACCGACGTGATGTTCTTCTTCCTGTCCACCAAGATGCTGCCGGCCGTCGCCGGGCTGCTGCCGGTGTACCTGATCGCGAAGAACACCGGGCTGCTGGACAACATCTGGCTGCTGGTCATCCTCTACACCTCGATGAACCTGCCGATCGCGGTGTGGATGATGCGCTCGTTCCTCGCCGACGTCCCGGTGGCGATCCTGGAGGCCGCCTCGATCGACGGCGCCGGCCTGCCGACCGTGCTGGTGCGGATCGTGGCGCCGGTGGTCGCACCGGGCATCGCCGCGACCGCGCTGATCTCGTTCATCTTCAGCTGGAACGAGCTGCTCTTCGCACGGGTGCTCACCGGTGTGGTGGCCAACACCGCACCGGTCTTCCTCACCGGCTTCGTCACCAGCCAGGGCCTGTTCCTGGCCAAGGTGTGCGCCGCCGCCGTGTGCATCTCCCTACCGGTGCTCGCCGCCGGGTTCGCCGCCCAGGACAAGCTCGTCCAGGGCCTTTCCCTTGGAGCCGTCAAGTGAAGGCAGCCGTCATCAGTTCCGTCGGCCAGGTGGGCATCGAGACCGTGGACGACCCGGCGCCCGGCCCGTCCGATGTGGTGGTGCGGGTCGCCGCGTGCGGGCTGTGCGGCACCGATCTGCACATCCTGCAGGGCGAGTTCGCGCCGACCCTGCCGATCGTGCCGGGCCACGAGTTCGCCGGCGAGATCGTCGCGGTCGGGGGCCGGGTGGAAGGTCTCGCGGTCGGCGACCAGGTGGCCGTCGACCCGTCGCTGTACTGCCACGAGTGCCACTACTGCCGGATCGGCCGCAGCAACCTGTGCGAGCGGTGGGCGGCGATCGGGGTCACGGTGCCGGGCGGCGCCGCGGAGTACGCCGCCGCGCCCGCCGCCAACTGCGTGAAGCTGCCCGAGCACGTCCGCACCCAGGACGCGGCGCTGATCGAGCCGCTGTCCTGCGCGGTGCGCGGTTACGACATCCTGCGCAGCCAACTGGCCAGCCATGTGCTGATCTACGGGTCGGGCACGATGGGCCTGATGATGATGGAACTGGCCAAGCGCACCGGGGCCGCCACCGTCGACATGGTGGACATCAACGAGGAACGGCTGGCCACCGCCCGGTCGCTGGGGTGCAGCGCGGCGGCGACCGGCGCGGACGAGATCGAACGGCCGCGCGGCTGGGACGTGGTGATCGACGCCACCGGCAACGCCGACGCGATCCAGGACGCGCTCGGCCGGGTCGGCAAGGGCGGCACGTATCTGCAGTTCGGGGTCGCCGACTACGCGGCGCGCGCGGTCATCGAGCCGTACCGCATCTACAACCAGGAGATCACCATCACCGGGTCCATGGCGGTGCTGCACAGCTACGAACGGGCCGCCGAACTCTTCGCCGGCGGTGTGCTCGACCCGGATGTCTTCATCAGCGACCGGCTGCCCCTGGTGGACTACGCGGCGGCGCTGGAGCGGTTCCGGGCCGGCAAGGGCCGCAAGATCCAGGTGACGCCCTGACCCGGCGCCGGGCCCCGCGCCTGCCCCCGCACCGGAGGCCGGTGCCCCGGCGCCCCGGGCCGGCCGTGGTGCGGGGCTGACGTAGAGTCACTCCCCTCGCACCATCACCGACCGCGCGAGGAGAGCAGCACCGTGAAGATCGTCGTGTTCGGCGCGAGCGGCGCCACCGGCCGCCAGGTCGTGTCCCAGGCCCTGGCGGCGGGCCACGAGGTGACCGCCTTCGTCCGCGATCCGCTGCGTGCGCCCGCCGCCCACCCGGCGCTGCGGGTCGCGGTCGGCCAGGTCACCTCCGACCAGGAGGCGGTGACCGGGGCGGTGCGCGGACAGGACGCGGTGCTCAGCACGCTGGGCACCAGCCGCGACCGGCAGGGCATGCTCTCCCCCACCGTGCACGCCGCGGCGCTCCCGGTGATCGTGGCGGCCATGCGCGAGACGGGGGTGCGCCGGGTGGTGTACCAGTCGTCGCTGGGGGTCGGTGAGAGCGTCGCGGACACACCGGCGCTGCTGCGGCTGCTGTACCGGCCGCTTGCCCGGGTCTTCGCCGACAAGGCCGCGGGCGAGGCGGCGCTGCGCGCCGGCGGCCTGGAGTGGACCCTGGTCTACCCGGTGATGATGACCAACGGCCCCCGCACGCGGACCTACCGGACCGGTGAGCATCTGAAGCTGACCGGGCTGCCGCGGGTCTCCCGGGCGGACGTCGCGGACTTCATGCTCCGCGAAGCCGGCGCCCCGGCCTACCCGTACAAGATCGCGATGATCACCGGCTGAGGCAGACTGTCCCCGGTGGCCCCGCTTCCCGGCGGGGTCCGGGGGACGGCGAGTGCGGGGAGGCCGCGGTGAAAGTGATCGTCTTCGGTGGTTCGGGCATGGTGGGCCAAGGGGTGCTGCGGGCCTGTCTGCTGGACCCGGGGGTGACCGAGGTGGTGGCGGTGGTCAGACGCCCGCTGAAACGATCCGCCGAGAAACTGCGGGAGGTCCTGCACGACGACTTCACCGACTTCTCGGCCGTGGCCGGCGAGCTGACCGGCGCGGACGCCTGCTTCTACTGCCTCGGGGTCTCCTCGGCGGGCCGCGCCGAGGCCGAGTACCAGCGGCTGACCTACGACTACGCGCTGGCCGCCGCCCGCGCCGTCACCGCCGGCAGCCCCGAGCTGACCTTCACCTATGTCTCGGGTGAGGGCACCGACAGCAGTGAGCGCGGCCGGTCGGCGTGGGCCCGGATCAAGGGCCGTACCGAGAACGCGCTGCTGTCGATGGACATGCGGGCGTACATGTTCCGCCCGGGCTGGATCCAGCCGGTGAACGGCGAGACCTCCCGCACCCGCTGGTACCGGGTGCTGTACGCGCTCACCTCGTGGCTCTACCCGGTGCTGCGCCGGGTGGTGCCCCGCCATGTCACCACCACCGACCGTCTGGGACGCGCGATGCTGGCGGTGGTCCGGCTGGACGGCGGCGGCCCGCACATCCTGCACAGCCCGGACATCAACCGGCTGGGTGCCTGATGGATGCGGAGCGATGGCCGAGAAGTGACGATTCGGCGAGTCGGGCGTTCTTCCCGCCAGGACCGCATGCCGGGCCGCGGAACGGGGCAGATGCAGCGTCATGACGGAGATCGGCCTGCCCGGCGACGTGCGTGTCTGCCTGTTCGACCTCGACGGTGTGCTGACACCGACGGCCCTGATCCACGCCGCGGCGTGGAAGGAGATGTTCGACGAGTTCCTGCGGCGGCGCGACGGCGGGCGCGGTGAGGAGCGTTTCCGGCCGTTCGACGCCGGCGAGGACTACGACCACTATGTGGACGGCCGGCCCCGCGCCGAAGGGGTGCGCAGCTTCCTGGACTCCCGGGGGATCGAACTCCCCGAGGGCGAGGAGGACGACCCGCCGGACGCCGAGACGGTGCACGGCCTCGGCAACCGCAAGAACGTCCTGGTGCTGGAGAAGATCCGCACCCAGGGCGTCAAGCCGTATCCGGGGTCGGTGCGCTATGTCGAGGCGGTCCGGGCGGCCGGCCTGCGCACCGCCGTGGTGTCGTCCAGCGCCAACACCAAGGACGTCCTCGTCTCGGCCGGCATCGAGCATCTGATGGACGTGCGGGTCGACGGCCTGACCGCCATCGAGCAGGGGCTGCGCGGCAAGCCCAAGCCGGACACCTTCCTTGCCGCGGCCCGTGAACTGGGCGCCGAGCCGGGACAGGCGGCGGTCTTCGAGGACGCCCTGGTCGGCATGGACGCAGGCCGCGAGGGGCAGTTCGGCTACGTGGTCGGCGTGGACCGCGTCGGCCAGGCCGAGGAACTGCGTAAACACGGTGCGGATATCGTCGTGACAGATCTGTCCGATCTGCTCGGGAGGACCGTGTGATCAGCCATCCGGCGTACGAGGTCGCGCCGTGGGCGCTGCGCGAGCGCCAGTTGAACCTCGCGGTGCTGCCGCAGAGCGAGTCGGTGTTCGCGCTCTCCAACGGCCACATCGGCTGGCGCGGCAATCTCGACGAGGGCGAGCCGAACGGGCTGCCCGGCACGTATCTCAACGGCCTGCACGAGCTGCATCCGCTGCCGTACGCGGAGGCCGGCTACGGCTACCCGGAGTCCGGGCAGACGGTCATCAACGTCACCAACGGCAAGCTGATCCGGCTGCTGGTCGACGACGAGCCGTTCGACCTGCGCTACGGCACCATCCGTATGCACGAGCGGGAGCTGGACCTGCGGGCCGGGGTGCTGCGCCGGGTCTGCGAGTGGGTGTCGCCGGCCGGCCGGGCGATCCGGGTCCGCTCCACCCGGATGGTCTCCTTCCAGCAGCGCGCGGTGGCGGCGATCTCCTACGAGGTCGAGCCGGTGGACGAGCAGGTCCGGGTGGTCGTGCAGTCGGAGCTGATCGCCAACGAGGAGATCCCGCGGGTGGCCGGCGACCCCCGGGTGGCGGCCGCGCTGGAGTCGCCGCTGCGCGCCGAGGAGAATCAGGCCTTCGGCACCCGGCTGCGGCTGGTGCACTCCACCGTGCGCAGCCAGTTGCGGGTGGCGACCGCGGCCGACCACCAGGTCCACGGCCCGGACGGGACCAAGATCTCGGCCGAGTCCGGTGACGACATCAGCCGGCTGACCGTGACCGCGGTGCTGAACCCGGGCGAGAAGCTGGGTCTGGAGAAGTTCGTGGCGTACGGCTGGTCGGCGACCCGTTCGCTGCCGGCGCTGCGCGATCAGGCGGACGCGGCGCTGGTCGGTGCCCGGGACACCGGCTGGCAGGGCCTGCTGGACCAGCAGCGCGCCTATCTGGACGACTTCTGGGAGCGCGCCGACGTCGAGGTGGACGGCGACACCGAGATCCAGCAGGCGGTCCGCTTCGGGCTCTTCCATGTGCTGCAGACCGGCGCCCGGGCCGAGGAGCGGGCCATCCCGGCGAAGGGGCTGACCGGCTCCGGCTACGACGGGCACACCTTCTGGGACGCCGAGACCTTCGTCCTGCCGCTGCTCACCTTCACCTCGCCGCGGGCCGCCTCCGAGGTGCTGCGCTGGCGGTACAACACCCTGCCGGCGGCGCGCGAACGGGCCCGCCAGCTGGGCCTGTCAGGAGCGGCCTTCCCCTGGCGGACCATCACCGGCGAGGAGGCGTCGAGCTACTGGCCGGCCGGCACCGCGGCCTTCCACGTCAACGCGGACATCGCCGACGCGGTGGTCCGGTACGTGGCGGCCACCGGCGACGAGGAGTTCGACAAGGACACCGGCCTCGAACTGCTGGTGGAGACCGCCCGGTTGTGGCGTTCGCTGGGTCACCACGACCACGCGGGCGCCTTCCACATCGACGGGGTGACCGGGCCCGACGAGTACAGCGCCGTCGCCGACGACAACGTCTACACCAACCTGATGGCGCAGGCGAACCTGGTGGCGGCGGCCGACGCGGCCGAACGCCACCCCCGGCATGCGGCGGCACTGGGGGTACAGGCCGAGGAGACCGCGGCCTGGCGGGACGCGGCGGCGGCGATGACCGTGCCGTACAACAAGGACCTGGGCGTGCACGAGCAGTCCAAGGGCTACACCCGGCACGAGGTGTGGAACTTCGCCGGCACCGCCCCCGAGCACTACCCGCTGCTGCTCAACTACCCCTACTTCGACCTGTACCGCAAGCAGGTGGTCAAGCAGGCCGACCTGGTGCTGG
This sequence comes from Streptomyces sp. NBC_01476, assembly GCF_036227265.1. Taxonomy (NCBI): domain Bacteria; kingdom Bacillati; phylum Actinomycetota; class Actinomycetes; order Kitasatosporales; family Streptomycetaceae; genus Streptomyces; species Streptomyces sp. NBC_01476. The sequence goes on from NZ_CP109446.1 coordinate 947,143, forward strand.
CGATGTATCTGCGCGGTGACGCCTTCACCCAGGAGGAGAAGGTCCGCAACTTCGCCTACTACGAGCCGCTGACGGTAAGGGACTCCTCCCTGTCGGCGTACTGCCAGTCGGTGATCGCCGCCGAGTGCGGCCATCTCCAGCTGGCGCACGACTACTTGGGCGAGTCGGCGCTGATGGACCTGGAGGACCTGGAGGACAACGCCCGCGACGGGCTGCACATCGCGGCGCTGGCCGGCACCTGGACGGCGCTGGTGGCGGGGTTCGGCGGCATGCGGCTCTTCGACGGCGACTCGATCCGGTTCGCGCCCCGGCTGCCCGACGCGCTCAGCCGGGTCGCCTTCCGGCTGCTCTTCCGCGGCCGGCGGCTGCGGGTGGAGTTCACCGGCACCTCCGTGACGTACACCCTGGCCGAGGGGGCGCCGGTGGAGGTGCTGCACTACGAGGAGCCGTTCACGCTGACCACTGAGCGGCCGGTGGTGCGCAAGGTGCCCGCCTACCCGCACCGGCCGGAGCCGACACAGCCGCCCGGCCGGGCCCCGCGCCGGCGCCACCACCCGGGCTGAGCGGTTGGTGGCGCCGGTACGGGTCCGGCGGCGGGTTCAGAACCAGCCGCGGCGCTTGAACATGAGGTAGAGCACCAGCACGATCGCCGCCATCAGGCCGAGCGCCGCCGGATAGCCCCAGACCCAGTGCAGCTCCGGCATGTGGTCGAAGTTCATGCCGTAGATGCCGGCGATCATCGTGGGCACCACGGCCATCGCGGCCCACGCGGAGATCTTCCGCATGTCGTCGTTCTGCCGGACGCCGACCTGGGTGAGGTGGGCGGCCAGGATGTCGGAGAGCAGCCGGTCCAGGCCGTCCCCTGCCTCGTTCGCCCGGTCCAGGTGATCGGCGACGTCGCGGAAGAACGGCTTGGTCTCGTGGGTGACGTACGGCGCCGTGCCGGCCGCGAGCCGGCTCATCGGCGCGGTCAGCGGCCCGGTCGCCCGGCGGAACTCCAGCACCTGCCGCTTGAAGGAGTAGATGACGGCCGCCACCGGCCCGGAGTCGCCGCCGGACGGGGCGAAGACCTGCTCCTCCAGTTCCTGCAGGTCGACCTGGAGCTCCGCGGCGATGTCCAGGTACGCGTCCACCACCGCGTCGCAGACCGCGTAGAGCACCGCGACGGGGCCGGTCCGCAGGATGTCGGGGGACCCCTCCATCCGGGCCCGCACCTGGGAGCCGATCCTGGAGTGGCCGTGCCGGACGGTGACCACGAAGGACTCGCCGATGAAGACCATCAGCTCGCTCGCATTGACCGTGGCCTTCGCGTCGTCGTAGGTCAGCGGCCGCACCACGGTGAACAGCGCGCCCTCGTAGGCCTCCATCTTGGGGCGCTGGTGTGCCTTCAGCGCGTCCTCGACGGCCAGCGGGTGCAGCCCGAACTCCGAGCTCAGCAGGTCGAACTCCTCGGCGGTCGGCTCGTTCATCCCGACCCAGATGAACGAGTCGTCGCCCGACGTGCGGCACGCCGCGAGCGCGTCGGAGAGGTCACCGGGGGTCTCGGCGCGGCGGCCGTCCCGGTAGATGGCACAGTCCACGATCACGCTGTCATCCTTTCCGCGCCCGCGCGCAGTCGTACCAGGCCGCACCGCGGCACGGGGCGTTGCGTCCCTCACCCCCAACGATCACCTGCCCCGGAATGTGCTCAGCCCTCCGGAACGGTTCTGGGCGCCGGAACCGGGAGCTCCCGGGCGGCGCGGGCCCGGGAGTGCTCCACGTTGAAGTGGGCGCCGACCATCAGGGCCAGATTGGAGAACCAGAGCCACACCAGGAACACCACGGTCCCGGCCAGCGGCCCGTACAGCCGGTTGTACGTACCCAGGTGCGCGGTGTAGGCGGCGAAGCCGGCCGATGTGGCGAGCCACAGCACCACCGCGAGGGCGCCGCCGGGGGCGAGCGAGCGCAGCGAGCGGGTGCCGCGCGGCCCGGACCTGAAGAGCACCAGGACCAGCGCGGAGGCCACCACCACCAGGGCCGGCCAGCGCAGGCTCCGCCAGGCGACGAGCGCCGCGTCGTCCATGTGCAGCAGCGCCCCGGTCCGGTGGGCCAGCGCGCCGGTCACCACCAGGCACAGGGCGCTGGCCACCAGCAGCACCAGCAGCGCCGCCGAGGTGAAGACCACCCGCGGCACGGTCCGCCAGGCCGGGCGGCGGTCGGTGACACCGTGCATGAGGTGCAGCGCCCGCCGGAAGACGCTGGCGTACGCGCACGACGACCAGATCGCGCCGGCCCCGCCGCCCACCGACAGCGACAGGCTCGCCGACTTGTCCCGGGCCATGTCCTGCAGCGCCTGGGCCACCACCGGCCGCGACTCGGCGGGCAGCAGCGTGGTGATGCCCGCGGACAGTCCGCCTTCCGATGCACCGCCGGTCAGGCCGACCAGCGAGACGGTCATCAGCAGCGCCGGGAAGATCGCCAGCACCGCGTAGTACGTCAGGGCCGCGGCCCGCTCGGTGGCGTCCTTGTCCCAGGCCGCGGCGATCGCACGCACCAGGGTGCGGCCGAAGCGCCACACGGCGGTCAGCCGCCGCAGGCGCGGGCGGCGGGCATGTCCCGCTTCCCGGCCGGTCCCGCTCTTGCGCACTGCCCGGGACGCCGCGCTCTCCCCAGTCCCCACCCTTGACCCTCCACCTTCGAACGGGCCGTCGCCGCCTTGGTGTGTATGCCCGCGCGGGATCGCTTCATGGCAGCCCAGGGCGGCTGTTCGGCCTGAATGCCGGTGCACCCGGCGGGCACACGGTACGGCAGGGCGACCCGCCCCTACCGAGGAGGACGGACGATGTCCGAAAGAACCGATCCCGCGATGCCCGCACCCGAGCCGAACCTGGACCGACCGGGCGAACCGGACTGGGGCCCGACCCCGGTCCCCATCCAGGAGCCCGCCGCCGAACCCCGCGGTGCCCGCACCGGCGCGCTGGCGATCCTGGGCGTGGTGGTGATCATCGCGATCGTGGCTCTGGTCTGGGCGCTGGTGCGCTGACCGGCCCCGCCACCGCCGTCGGCGCCTGAGTGCGGTGCGCGGCCGGCACGCGCTCCTGGACGTGCTCCCGGACGACCGGGACGACTCGCGGGCCGCCTGCGCGGCTCGCGGGCGCGGAACCGGGATGCTGGGCGGACCGGCGCGGTGCGCTCCGGGCACGGAAGGGAGCCGCAGTGGCGTGGGACGCCGATGTCGCCGTGGTGGGTGCGGGCGCGGCCGGCCTCGCACTGGCCCACCGGCTCGCCGACCCGGCCCTGACCGGCGCCCCGAGCGTGCTGCTCGTCGACGCGCCCGCCGGTGAACTGCGCCCGCCGGAGCGGACCTGGTGCTTCTGGGAGGAGCCTGGCGGCACGTACGACGCGGTGCTGACGGCCCGCTGGGACCGGCTGCGGGTGCGTGCCGCCGACGGCCGGCCGGTCCTGGCGTCGATCGCGCCCCTGACGTACAAGATGCTGCGGTCCCGGGACTTCGAGTCCCTGGTGGCCGCCCGGCTGGCGACCGCGCCGAACGTCCGGCGGGCCGAGGCGGCGGTGCGGGAGGTGCGCGACGACGCCGGCGGCGTACTGGTCCGCGGTACGGACCCGGCCGGCCGGGAGGTGGTGTGGCGCACCCGGTGGGCGTACGACTCCCGCCCGCCCGCGGTGCTGCCGCCGGCCCGCACCACGCTGCTGCAGCACTTCCGGGGCTGGTTCGTCACCTGTGGCTCCCCCGTCTTCGACCCCTCGGTCGCGGATCTGATGGACTTCAGGACCCCGCAGCCCGCGTGCGGGCTCTCCTTCGGCTACCTGCTGCCGCTGACCGCCCGTGAGGCGCTGGTGGAGTACACCGAGTTCTCGCCGGCGCCGCTCGACGACGCCGGCTACGAGGCCGCGCTGCGCCATTACGCCGGGGACGTGCTGGGCCTGTCCGGGCTGCGGATCACCGCCACCGAGCAGGGTGTGATCCCGATGACCGACGCCCGTTTCCCGCGCCGGGCCGGCGCCCGGGTCTTCCGGATCGGCACCGCGGGCGGCGCCACCCGGCCGGCCACCGGCTACACCTTCGCCGCGGCGCAGCGGCAGGCCGGTGCGGTCGCCGCCGCGCTGGCCGCCGGGCGCGACCCCGCCCCGCCGCCCGCGTACCCGGCCCGCGCGCTGGCCATGGACGCGGCGCTGCTGCGGGCCCTGGACACCGGCCGGGTGGACGGCGCGGACTTCTTCGTCCGGCTCTTCTCCCGGGTGCCGCCGGCGCGGCTGCTGCGCTTCCTCGACGGCCGCACCCGGATCGCCGAGGACATCGCCATCGGCTTGCGCACCCCCGTACTGCCCATGCTGCGCACCGTGCTGGAGCTGCCCCGGCTGCCCCGCCGGGGTCCGGGCGCCCCGCACGCGACCGGCACCGGCACCGCCGCCACCACCACCGCCACCGCCACCGCCACCGCCACCGCCACCGCCACCGCCACCGCCACCGAGAAGGGACCGGGACATGACGCTGCTGCGCGACCGTGAACTGTCCGCCGCCTTCGACCACGCCGCGGCCGGCTACGACCGGCTGACCGCCTTCAACCCCGGCTACCACGCCGGCCTGCGCCGGTCCGCGCGGCGGCTGCGGCTGCCCGGCGGCGGCGCGGGGCTGCACCTGCTCGACCTGGGGTGCGGCACCGGCGCCTCCACCGCGGCGCTGCTCGCGGTGGCGCCCCGGGCCCGGATCACCGCGGTGGACGCCTCGCTCGGCATGCTGGCCGGGGCGCGGGCCAAGCGGTGGCCGCCGGGGGTGCGCTTCGTGCACGCGCCGGTGGAACTGCTCGCCGGGGCCGGGGTGGAGGGCCCCTTCGACGGGGCACTTGCCGCCTACCTCTTCCGGAATGTCACCGACCCCGACGCGGTGCTCGGCGCGGTACGGGAACTGCTGGCGCCTGGCGGGCGGCTCGCGGTCCACGAGTACACCCTCAGCGGCCGGCCGGTGCACCGCGCGGTGTGGAACACGGTCTGCTCGACGGTGGTGCAGCCGGCCGGGGCGCTCAGCGGCGACCGGGAGCTGTACCGGTATCTGCGGCGCAGTGTGCTGGAGTTCGACACCGCGCCGGCCTTCGCCGGACGGCTGGCTGCGGCCGGTTTCGAGGCGGTACGTGCGCTGCCGATGCCCGGCTGGCAGACCGGCATCGTGCACACCTTCCTCGGCCGGACGCCCCGGTGACCGCCCCCGCGGGCGCCCGCAGGGGCCGCGACCGGCGGGCCGAGGTGCTGCCCGCCGCTCCCGGGCGCCCCCGGGCCGACCCGGCAGGGCCCCCGCGGGTCGCGGTGGCGGGCGGCGGCATCGCCGGGCTCGCGGCGGCCACCGCACTCGCCGAACGCGGCGTGCGGGTGGTGCTCTTCGAGCGCGGGACGGAGCTCGGCGGCCGGCTCAGCGGCTGGCGGACGGTGCTCGCGGACGGCTCGGCCGCGACGATGAGCCGCGGCTTCCACGCCTTCTTCCGCCAGTACTACAACCTGCGCGGACTGCTGCGCCGTGTCGACCCGGGGCTGAGCATGCTCACCCCGCTGCCGGACTATCCGCTCCAGCACAGCGCGGGACCGCGCGACAGCTTCGCCCGCGTCCCGCGCACCCCGCCCTGGAGCGCGCTGGGCTTCGTCGCCCGCAGCCCCAGCTTCGGTCTGCGCGACCTGGCCGCCATGGACCCGGTGGCCGCGCTGCCGCTGCTGGACGTCCGGGTGCCCGGCGTCTACGACCGCCTGGACACGGTCAGCGCCGCGGACTTCCTTGACCGCATCGGCTTCCCGCCGGCCGCCCGGCACCTGGCCTTCGAGGTCTTCTCCCGCAGCTTCTTCGTCGACCCGCGTCACCTGTCCGCCGCCGAACTGGCACTGATGTTCCACATCTACTTCCTCGGGTCGAGCGAGGGCCTGCTCTTCGACGTGCCCGCCGAGCCCTTCCCCGACGCCCTGTGGGACCCGCTCTGCGGCTACCTGGAAGGACACGGCGTCCAGGTGCGCCGCGGGGAGGCGGTCGAGTCGGTGACGCCGTCCGCCGACGGCGCCCGGGCCACGGTGCGCACCGCCGGCGGCTCCGGCACCTACGACGGGGTGGTCCTCGCCCTGGACACCGCCGGCCTGCGGGCGGTGGCCGCCGCGTCCCCGGACCTCGGGGACGCCGGCTGGCGGGCCGGGATCGACGCTCTGCGTACCGCTCCGCCGTTCCTCGTCTCCCGGCTCTGGCTCGACCGCCCGACCGAGCCCGGCCGGCCCGGCTTCCTCGGCACCAGCGGCTACGGCCCGCTGGACAACGTCAGCGCCCTGCACACCTGGGAGGGCGAGGCGGCCCGCTGGGCGGCGGCCTCCGGCGGCTCGGTGCTCGAACTCCACGCCTACGCCGTCGATCCGGCCGCCGACCGCGCCGCGCTCCAGGACCGGCTGGTCGGCGAACTGCACCGGGTCCACCCCGAGACCCGGGACGCCAGGATCATCGACGCCCGCCACGAGTGGCGCGCCGACTGCCCGCTCTTCCCGGTCGGTGGTTACCGGGACCGGCCCGGGGTGCGCACCCCGGCGCCCAGCGTGATGCTGGCCGGCGACCTGGTCCGCACCGGCCTCCCGGTGGCGCTGATGGAGCGGGCCGCCACGACCGGTTTCCTCGCCGCCAACGCCCTGCTGGCACGGTGGGGGGTGCGCGGTCAGACCCTGTGGACGGTCCCGGCACGGGGACGGACGGCGGCCCTGCGCGCGCTCGGCGCGCTGGCCGCCCGCTGACCGGCGCCGCCGCTCAGCCCGGGAAGCGGCCCGAACTGCGCAGCGCCCAGCGCCTTTCGGCGTAGGCGAGGTCGTCGCGCCACAGCCGCCCGGCCGCGGCCCGCATCAGCGGGCGCAGCAGGGGAGCCGCGGCGCGGGCGGCGGCGAAGCCGCGGCGGGCGGACGTGGCGAGCACCGCTTCGGTCACCTCGGTGCGCGGCCGGCCGGTGCCGTCGGGGCCCAGCGGGGTGGCGTGGGTCTCGACGGCGGAGCCGCGCCCCTCGCCGTCGGTGATGTGCATGACGACGGTACGGGGTTCGGGCGCGCTGAAGACCGCCCGCACCGGGACCACCAGGCGCCCGGCGACCTTGAAGGAGACCTGGACGGTGAAGGAGTCCTCGGCCCCGGGGTCCACCACGGTGAGGTCCACGAAGGAGTAGGGGTGGAACCAGGCGCCGTGCCAGGGGTCGAGGCGGTTGGCGACGACATCCTCGGGTTCGCAGGTTCCGGTGGCGCTGTAGACGGCGGCGACGGTCGCGGCAGGCTGCGGGCGGGCCGGGACGACCGGCCGGTCCAGCGGTTCCCCGCCGCCGGCCGCGTCGAGCCGCACCCACGCCAGGACACCGTCGTCGTGGGCGGGGAAGGCGGACCAGCCGGCCACCGGCCGGGTGCCGCCCAGGGCCAGCCCGTGCCAGTGGCAGCGCAGGGTGCCGCAGCGCACCACCGCGTCCTTGAGGGGTGCGCCCAGGTGCGGGCAGGCGCCGGGCCCCGCGACCAGCCGGCCGCGGGCGTCGCGCCAGGCCACCACCTCGGCGCCGGCGACGGTACGGCCGAAGGGGCGGTCGGCGGTGACCGCGCTGGACGCACCGAGCACGTACCAGTTGCCGGACGGGCGGTCCTGGGCGCGCTTCAGGGCCGCCGCGATCAGCGCGGGTCTGGCGTCCTGCCAGGTGGGTCGCTGCTCCTCCCACCGGACCGCACCCCGGCGCAAGCTGAGCGGGATCCGGATCATGCGGCAGCCTCCGCCAGGGCGAACGGCCCTCCCGTGCCGGGCGGTTCGGCGGCCCGGGCGGCCCGCAGCCGGGCCGCGCCGACCCGGACCAGGCCGTCCAGCGCCACCGAGGCGCGTACCCGCCGGGGCACCGCGGAGCGCCGGTGCAAGGCCGCGTAGCCGTCGTCCGCCACCGCGGTGACGATGCCGCCGTACAGCACGCACGCGGTCCGGACGCAGGGCCGGGCCACCGGGTCGAGCATCGGGATGCCGGGCAGTGCCCGGTGGTAGAAGCCGCGGGTCAGGGCGGCGAAGTCGGCGAGCGCGGCGGTGATCCGGCGGTCGCGGCGGCCGGTGCCGCGGCTCCACTCCAGACGGGCCCGGTCGACCCCGTGCGCGGCGAGCAGGTCGGCGGGCAGATAGACCCGGCCGCGGTCGAGGTCCTCGCCCACGTCCCGCAGGAAGTTGGTGAGCTGGAAGGCGATCCCGAGCGCGGCGGCGTGCGGCTCGGCCTCCTCGCGGGGGACGACATGACCGAGTACCGGGAGCATCTGCAGGCCGATGACGGCGGCCGAGCCGTGCATGTAGGCGCGCAGGTCGGCGAAGGCCGGGTAGTCGGTGACGTGCAGGTCGGCCCGCATCGAGGCCATGAAGTCGGTGAAGTACCGGTGGGCGATGCCGTAGGAGGCGGCGGTGTGCGCCAGTGCCCGCACCACCGGTTCGGTGCCGGGTTCGCCGTGCAGGCAGCGGTCGAGCCGGCGGCCGAGTCCGGTGAGGGCGGCTTCCCGCTCGGCGGCGGTGGCGCCGCTGCCGAGGTCGTCCACGATGTCGTCGGCCCGGCGGGCGAAGCCGTAGAGCGCGTGCACGGCGGGGCGGCGGGCGGCGGGCAGCAGCCGGGTGGCGAGGAAGTACGTCCGGCCGTGGCGGGAGTTGAGCAGCCGGCAGGCCAGATAGTCGGCCCGCAGCGCGGGGTCGTGGATTCCGGCGGCGTCGAGTTCGTGTCGGGGCATGCGCGTTATCCCTCGTCGGCGGCCGGTGGCCGGGTGCGGACCGGACGTCCGGGCAGGCGGCGCCGGGGCGGCGCCCCGGTGATGCGGGCGGCGGCGAGCTTCCCGGAGATCAGGACGGTCGGTACGCCCACCCCGGGGGTCGTGCCGCAGCCGGCCAGCACCACGTTGTCGGCGCCGCGGACCAGGTTGGCGGGGCGGAACGGGCCGGTCTGCGCGAAGGTGTGGGCCAGGGAGAAGGGCGTGCCGGCGGCGTGCCCCTGGTCGGACCAGTCGGCGGGGGTGACCAGGCGCTGCTGCTCGATGGCGGCGCCGAGCCCGGCCAGGCCGCGCTTTTCCAGTTCGGTCAGGATCGAGTCCCGGTAGCCCGGGCCGAGTTCACGCCAGTCCGCCGGGCCGGGGCCGATGTCGGTGTTGGGGCAGGGCGCCAGGACGTAGTGCAGATGACGGCCGGGGGGCGCGAGGTCCGGGTCGTGGGTGGTGGGCCGGGTGATGAGCAGTGAGGGGTCGGTCATCAGCTGTCCCGAGGAGGTGAGTTCCTCGAAGGTCTGCTCCCACGCGGCCCCGAAGGAGATGGTGTGATGGGCCAGTTCGGGCCAGGTGCGGTCGGTGCCCGCGTGCAGGACCACCGCGGACGGCGAGCGGCGCAGCCGCACCGGGCGGCGCGGGGTCCGGCCCAGCAGCCGGTAGGCGTGCGGGAGTTCGCAGCTGAGGACCACCGCGTCGCAGGGGATGCGGTCGTGTGCGGTGAGCACCGCGGTGACCCGGCCGGAGCGCTGCTCCAGGCCGGTCACCTCCTGCCGGTAGCGGAAGTCCGCGCCGGCCGCCTCGGCCGCGCCGGCCAGTGCCCGGGGGACGGCGTGCATGCCGCCGCGCGGGAAGTAGACGCCGGCGACGGTGTCCATGTAGGCGATCACGGCGTACGCGGCCAGCGCGCGGGCCGGCGGCACCCCCGCGTACAGCGCCTGGAAGGAGAAGACCCGGCGCAGCCGCTCGTCGTGGAGGTGGCGGCCGATCCCGGCGTCGAGGCGGCCGAAGCCGCCCAGGGCGGCCAGCCGGGCGAGGTCGGGGTGGAGGAGTTGCAGCGGCGAGTCGAAGTTGGTGTCGATGAAGTGGCGCAACTGGGCGCGGTAGAGGGCTTCCAGCCAGCCGCGCAGCCGCCGGTAGCCGGCCGCCTCGGCGGGTCCGGCGAAGGCGCGGACCGCCTCTTCCATCTCCTCGGCGCGGGTGTGCACATCGAGGCTGCTGCCGTCGGCGAACCTGGCGCGGTAGGCGGGGTGGAGTTCGATCAGCTCCAGGTGGTCCCGCAGTGTCCGGCCGACCGCTGCCAGCGGCTCCTCCAGCAGGTCCGGCATGGTGAGCACGGTGGGCCCGGTGTCGAAGTGGTAGCCGCCCTGTTCGATCCGGCCGGCCCGCCCGCCGGGCTGCGCGGCGCGCTCCACCACGGTGACCCGGCGCCCCGCGCCGAGCAGATGCAGGGCGGCGGCGAGCCCGGAGAGGCCGGCGCCGACGACGACGGTGTGCCCTGTGGGGCCGGGGACCGTTCTCATCCGGGGCCTCCGCCGGGGCGGTTCTGCTGCTGACCGGTGCGTCCCGCCGCGTCCTCCAGGACCGCCAGCAGCCGTTCCCTGGCGGCCGGTTCGAGCCGGACCGCACGCAGCCGGGTCCGGCAGGCGTCGGCCAGCCGGTCGATCCGGGCTTCGACGTACCGTCTGCCGCCGGTGCTGACCAGTACCTCGCGGACCCGGTCGAGGGCGGCCGGGGTCAGTTCGCGGTCGCCCAGGGCGGTGTCGAGCACCCGCAGCGCCGCCGGGTTCTGCCGGGCGAGCCGGCGGGCGGTGGTCACCAGATAGGTGACCTTGCCCTCGCGGATGTCGTCGCCGGCCGGTTTGCCGGTACGCAGCGGGTCGCCGAAGACGCCGAGCAGATCGTCGCGGAGCTGGAAGGCGAGGCCCGCGCAGAGGCCGGCGTCGCGCAGCGCCCGGCGGGTGGCGGCGTCCGCCCCGGCGAGGGCGGCGCCCAGCGCGAGCGGGCGTTCCACCGAGTAGCGGGCGCTTTTGAGGTAGGCGATCCGCATCGCCCGGGCCGGCGAGCGGGAGCCGGTCACCTGGGCCTGCAGGTCCAGGTACTGGCCGGCCACCATCTCGGTGCGCATCGCCCGCCACACCTGCTGCAGCCGGTAGCGGGCGGCGAGCGTGAGGTCCGCGTCGGCGATCATGTCGTCGGCCCAGGCGAGCGCGAGGTCGCCGACCAGGACGGCCGCGGACCAGCCGAAGGGCGCCGCGGCCCGCGCGGTGAGCGGCCCGGGCGGTTCGGCGCCGCCGTAGCGGTCGGCGAGGTCCACATGCACGGCCGGCTGCCCGCGGCGGACCGCCGAGCCGTCCATCACGTCGTCGTGGATCAGTGCGGCGCACTGGATCAGTTCCAGCGAGGCGGCGACCTCCAGCACGGACCGTACGCTCTCCGGGCCGCCGAGCCCGCCGCAGGCGCGCCACCCCCACCACACCAGGGCGGGCCGGCGGCGGGCCCCGCCGTCCAGGGCGAAGTCGGCAAGCCGCCGGGCGATGTGCCCGGCGAAGACCGGGTCGACCGCGGCCGCCTCCGCGCGCCGGTCCCGGAACACCTCGGCCAGTACCCGCTCCACCGCGCCGGCCACGTCCTCGTCGGTCCGTGACCCCACCGGCTGCACGGCGGCGGGATACCGCGACGGGGCGGTCACCGGCGGTCCCCCGCCGTGGCCGGGCCGCAGGCTCCGGCACCCGGGCCGGTGCGGTGGCGGCCGGGGCGGCACACGGGCGCGACCGCCTCGGTGCGGCCCCGGAGGGCCGTGCCGCTCAGCCGGGGACGGCGCATGACGTGTCCTCTCGTCGCGGGGACGCGCTCGCCTGGCCGTCGCAGCGGCCGGCCGGCGCTCACTCCGCTCCTTCGTACGGCCGGCGGCGGGAGCCGGCTCGACGGCGCCCGGCCGGAATCCCCGCGTGCCGCGCGTCCCGGTCCGGCCGCGGCGCGGTGACGGCTGCCCGCCGGTGGGTGGAGTCCACAGTCCCGCACCCTTCCTCTCCGCTCCGGTCGCTGCCGCCTGCCCCGGCGTGGGCCGGCCACCGCCGGCCCGCAGTTCCCAGGCTGTCCCGGCCCGCCGGGCGCCGCGCCCCGGGCGTGGCCGGACGGGTGACCGCGGCCGGCGGGTTCCGTTTGCCCGGATGCGTCCCGGGCAGCCGCAGCCTGACGGACAAGGCATCAGCGCCCCAGCGGACGGAAGAGGTGCACTTATGCGGGCTACCGTGTGGCACGGCAGGCGGGACGTACGTGTCGAGCACGTACCGGACCCCGCCATCCAGGAGGAGACGGACGCCGTCATCAGGATCACCTCCTCCGGTCTGTGCGGCTCCGACCTGCACCTCTACGAGGTGCTCGCGCCGTTCATGACCCCGGGCGACATCCTCGGCCACGAGCCGATGGGCATCGTGGAGGAGGTCGGCCCTGCGGTGCGGAACCTGGCGCCCGGCGACCGCGTGGTGGTGCCCTTCCAGATCGCCTGCGGCCACTGCTGGATGTGCGCCCAGGGGCTGCCGACGCAGTGCGAGACCACCCAGGTGACCGCGTACGGAATGGGCGCGCAGCTCTTCGGCTACACGAAGCTGTACGGCTCGGTGCCGGGCGCGCAGGCGGAGTATCTGCGGGTGCCGCAGGCCCAGTTCGGTCCGATCAAGGTGCCCGAGGGCCCGCCGGACGACCGCTTCGTCTACCTCTCCGACGTACTGCCGACCGCGTGGCAGGCGGTGCGGTACGCGGACCTGCCGCAGGACGGCACCTTGCTGGTGCTCGGTCTCGGGCCGATCGGCGCGATGGCCTGCCGGGTGGCCCGGCATCTGGGCGCCGGTCCGGTGATCGCGGTGGATCTGGTGCCCGAACGCCTCGACCGGGCCCGCCAGGACGGGGTGATCGCGCTGGATCTGACCGCCTTCGACTCGGCGGACGCGCTGAAGAGCGCGGTGCAGGACCTCACCCACGGCCGCGGCCCGGACAGCGTGATCGACGCGGTCGGCACCGAGGCGCACGGCAGCACGGTGGCGAAGCTGGCGCAGGCCGCGGCGGGGCTGCTGCCGCGCAGCCTGGGCAGCAGGCTCACCGAGACGGCGGGCATGGACCGGCTCGGGGCGCTGGAGCTGGCGATCTCACTGGTGCGGCGCGGCGGCACCATCTCGGTGAGCGGGGTGTACGGCGGCGCCGCCGATCCGCTGCCGATGATGACGATGTTCGACAAGCAGGTCCAGCTGCGGATGGGCCAGGCCAACGTACGGCGCTGGAGCGACGAGATCCTGCCGCTGCTCACCGACGAGGACCCGCTGGGCGTCGACTCCTTCGCCACCCATCACGTACCGCTGGACGAGGCGCCGGACGCGTACGCGATGTTCCAGAAGAAGGAGGACGGTGCGATCAAGGTGGTCTTCCGGCCCTGAGAATCCGTCAGGGGACACCGGCTGCCCAGGGAGTCCGGCGGGGAGTCCGGGGAACGGCGCGGTGAACGGCGCGGTGCGCGGCGCACCAAGCCGGTAACGGGTCCCGGTCCGCTCTTCCGGGACCGCGCGGGCGGATGCCACACTCGCGGTGTGCCCGATTTCGACATGCTGGTCATAGGTTCAGGCCCCGGCGGGCAGAAGGCCGCGATCGCCGCGGCGAAGCTCGGCCGCCGGGCGGCGATCGTGGATGTCCCGGACCGGCTGGGCGGGGTGTCGCTGCACACCGGCACCATCCCCTCCAAGACCCTGCGCGAGGCGGTGCTCTATCTCACCGGGCTCAACCAGCGCGATCTGTACGGGCAGAGCTACCGGCTGAAGGAGGACATCACCATCGCCGACCTGACCGCGCGCACCCAGCACGTGGTCACCCGCGAGGTGGATGTGATCCGCAATCAGCTCTCGCGGAACCAGGTCGCCATGCTGCCCGGCGTCGGGCGGTTCATGGACGACCACACGGTGGCGGTGCGCGACGCCTCGGGGCAGGACCGGCTGGTGACCGCCGAGCACATCGTGATCGCCACCGGCACCCGGCCGGCCCGCCCGGCGAGCGTGGAGTTCGACGACGTCACGGTGATGGACTCGGACAGTGTGCTGAATCTGGAGCGGGTGCCGCGGTCCATGGTGATCGTGGGCGCCGGGGTGATAGGCATGGAGTACGCCTCCATGTTCGCCGCTCTCGGCAGCAAGGTCACGGTGGTCGAACAGCGGGCCGGGATGCTGGACTTCTGCGACGGCGAGGTCACCGAGGCGCTCAAGTACCACCTGAGGGACCTGGCGGTGACCTTCCGCTTCGGCGAGACCGTCGCGGCCGTCGAACGGCACGCCCGCGGGACGCTCACCGTCCTGGCGAGCGGCAAGAAGATCGCCGCGGACGCGGTGATGTACTCCGCGGGCCGGCAGGGCCTCACCGACGGCCTCGACCTGGACAAGGCCGGACTGAGCGCGGACAAGCGCGGCCGCATCGCGGTGGACGACGACTACCGCACGGCGGTGGAGCACATCTACGCGGTCGGTGACGTCATCGGCTTCCCGGCGCTGGCCGCCACCTCGATGGAGCAGGGCCGCTGCGCGGCTTACCACGCCTTCGGCGAACCCGCCGAGGGCCTGCAGGACCTGCAGCCGATCGGCATCTACACCATTCCCGAGATCAGCTTCATCGGCCGGACCGAGGATCAGCTGACCGACGACCTGATCCCGTTCGAGGTGGGCGTCTCGCGCTACCGCGAGCTGGCCCGGGGCCAGATCATCGGGGACGCGCACGGCATGCTCAAACTGCTGGTCTCCCCCACCGACCGCAAACTGCTCGGCGTGCACTGCTTCGGCACCGGCGCCACCGAGCTGATCCACATCGGCCACGCGGTGATGGGCTGCGGCGGCACGGTGGACTACCTGGTGGACGCGGTCTTCAACTACCCGACGCTGGCCGAGTCCTACAAGGTCGCGGCGCTGGACGTCACCAACAAGATCCGGCAGATCGACCGGATGGACGGCTGAGCCCTCGCCCTGGCCGGGCGGCCGGCGCGGCCGGGCCGGTGAAAGTGGCTGCGCCCGCGGGGTGCCGCTCCTTAGGGTGCGGGCATGGACTGGCATGCCTGGCACGGCGCGTACGACTCCCCCCAATCACCGCTCGTCAACCAGCTGCGGACCGTGCAGCAGCGGGTCGCCATCGCGCTGGACGATCTGCCGCCGGGCCGGGTGCGCGTACTGAGCGTGTGTGCCGGGCAGGGCCGGGACCTGCTGGGCGCACTGGAGGACCATCCGCGCCGGCACGATGTCACCGCCCGGCTGGTGGAACTCGACCCGCGCAACGCGGCCAGGGCGCGCGAGGACGCTTCGGTGCTCGGTCTTGACGGCATCGAGGCGGTGGTCGGCGACGCGGCGCTCACCGACCACTACACAGACCTGGCCCCGGCCCAACTGGTGCTGCTCTGCGGTCTGTTCGGCAACATCACGGACGAGGACATCGAGCGGACGGTGTCCTACGGCAGCCGGCTGTGCGCCACCGGCGGCACGCTGATCTGGACCCGCAACCGCAAGGCGCCGGACCGCTTCCCGTGGATCTGCGGCCTGCTGGAGGACCGCGGTTTCACCCGGGTCTGGCTCAACGACCCGGCGGCCCAGCAGGGGGTCGGTGTCCACCGCTTCACCGGCTCGCCGGAACCGCTGGGCCCCGGGGAGCGGATGTTCACCTTCGTCGGGTACGACGCGCTGTCCTGAACCGCGCCCGACCGCGCCCGAGCCGCGCCCGGACCGCCCCGGCCGGCAAGGCACCGCTGACGGTGGCACGGCAGCCGCAGGGGCGCGGCACCCGGACACCCGGACAGCCGGCCGTCAGATCGTGGCGTCGCCGCCCACCAGCAGGCTCGCCAGCAGCGACAGCTGGGCGCGCTGCGGTCCGGTGAGATGCGCCGCGAGGGCCTGGACCTCCCGGTCGGCGTCCTCGGTGAGCGCACGGGCCACCTCGTGCCCCTGCTCGGTCAGCGACACCCGCACGGCCCGCCCGTCGTGCGGCGCCGCGGTGCGGCGGACCAGACCGCGGCGCTCGGCCCGGTCGACCAGCCCGGTCATGCTGGATTTGTCCAGCCCCAGATGACGGGCGAGCTCCTGCATGCCGGGGGTGCGATCACGCAGCACCCCGAGCAGCCGCAGCTGGATGACCGAAAGGCCCTGCTGGGCGGCGACCTTCCCCAGCGCGCCCTGCACCGCGAAGGACAGCTGGGCGAGGCTGTCCACGATCCCCAGGTCCTGTGTCCGCGCCGGCCCCGCGGCCCTGCCCTGCCCCGGCGGCCCTCCGGGAACGGGTGCGTCGGGTCGGGTCGGCGGCAGCGTGGCGTCATCGGGCATGACCCCATCGTACTTGACGTAGTACGCGGCACCAACTAATTTGGTTGGTGTCACGAACTAAACCTGGCCGGCGGCCCTGGCAACGGGCCCGCCATGCCGAGAGGAGTCACCATGTACGCCGCCGTGGTCAGCTCGTTCGACCGTCCGCCCCGCTACGAGGAGACCGCCGCCCCGCAGCCCGCCGAGGGCCGGGTCCTGGTGCGGATGCTCGCCGCCGGCCTGCACCCCCGGGTCCGCTCGGGCGCCAATGGCACCCACTACACCAGCGAGGGGCAGCTGCCCCTGATCCCCGGCGTCGACGGCGTGGGACAGCTGCCCGACGGACAGCGCGTGTACTTCGTGGCGGACGACGACGACCCCGGCACGATGGCCGAGCAGGCGGTGGTCGACCCCCGCCGCGCCGTCCCCCTGCCGGACGACGCCGACGCGGCCGTCATCGCGGCCGCCATGAACCCCGCGATGTCCTCGTGGGTGGCGCTGCGCCGCCGGATCTCCTTCCAGCCCGGGCAGAGCGTGCTGGTGCTCGGCGCGACCGGCAACGCCGGCCGGATGGCCGTGCAGATCGCCCGCCGCCTCGGCGCCGACCGGATCGTCGCCGCCGGCCGCGACCCGCAGCGCCTGGACCTGCTCACCGGCCTCGGGGCCACCGGCCTGGTCTCCCTGGCCGGCGACCCGGAACACGCCGCCGACCAGCTCGGCAAGGCCGCCGCGGACGTCGACGTCGTGATCGACTACACCTGGGGCGCGCCCACCGAACGGGCCATCCCCGCGCTGCTCACCCACCGCGCCGACCGCAGCGCCCCGCTGGACTGGATCCAGATCGGCTCGACGGCCGGGCTCGACCTCACCTTGCCCTCCTTCGTCCTGCGGGCGGCCAATCTGCGGATCATGGGCAGCGGGCAGGGCTCGGTCACCGCCGCCGGCATCGTCGCCGAACTGCCGTCCCTGATCGATGAGTTCTCGGCCGGCACGCTGACCGCCGCGGCCCAGCCGGTGCCCCTGACCGAGGTCGAGGAGGCATGGGGAGCACCCACCGAGCCGGGCCGGCGCCTGGTGTTCACCATGTCCGCCTGATCACCCCGCAGCCGACATCCCGGGCGGGCCGTACCGCCCGGACACCTGCCACCGCCGGAGACCGCGTTATGACGCACACCGCTGACACCGAAGTGATCATCTGCGGAACGGGCGCGGCGGGGCTGACCCTCGCCATCGACCTCGCCCGCCGGGAGATCGAGTTCCTGCTGATCGACAAGGCACCGCACCCGTTCACCGGCTCGCGCGGAAAGGGCATCCAGCCGCGCAGCCAGGAGGTGTTCGAGGATCTGGGGGTGATCGACCGGATCGTCGCCTCGGGGGGTGAGTACCCCGTTGAGCGCGTGTACACCGCCGACGGGCCGGTCGACCGGGCGGCCGTCGTGCTGGCGGAGCCGACGCCGGACGAGCCGTACCAGATCCCGCTGCTCGTCCCGCAGTTCCGCACCGAGAGCCGGCTGCGCGAGCGGCTGGCCGAGCTCGGCCACACCCCGTCCTACGGCTGCGAACTCGTCGGCTTCGAGCAGGACCCCGACGGCGTCACCGCGCGGATCGCGGCCCCGGACGGCGAGCGGACCGTACGGGCGGCCTATCTGGTCGGCGCCGACGGCGGATCGAGCTTCGTGCGCAAGTCCCTGGGCATCGGCTTCCCCGGAAAGACCCTCGGCGTGCGGGCGATCGTGGCCGACGTACTGGTCGACGGCGTCCCGGCGGACGCCTGGCACCGCTGGGGCCAGGGGGGTTCCTCCCAGGTGTCGCTCTGCCCGCTGCCGGGCACCGGCCTGTTCCAGTTCCAGGCCCCGATCCCCTTCGACATCGAGGCCGACCTCTCCGCGCAGGGGCTCACCGCGCTGCTGCGTGAGCGCACCGGCCGGGACGACATCGTGATCCGCTCGGTCTCCTGGGCCTCCGCGTTCTCGATGAACGCCCGGCTGGCCGAGACGTACCGGCGCGATCGGGTGCTCCTGACCGGAGACGCGGCGCACTGCCACCCGCCGACCGGTGGCCAGGGTCTGAACACCAGCGTCCAGGACGCCTACAACCTCGGCTGGAAGCTGGCCGCGGTGCTCGACGGCGCTCCGGAATCGCTGCTGGAGACCTACGAGCAGGAGCGCCGGCCGGTCGCCGAGGCGGTGCTCGGCCTGTCCGAGAAGCTGCTGGAGGCCGCCAGGACCCGCCACACCCACCGCGGGCGCGAGGTCAGCCAGCTCGACCTCGGCTACCCGGACTCGCCCCTGACCCTGCCCGACGACCCGGAGTACACCGGCCTGCCGGCCGGTGACCGCGCGCCCGACGCCCCGGTGACCGGCGCCGGCGGCCTGCCCACCCGGCTGTTCAGCCTCTTCCAGGGCCCCCACTGGACCCTGCTCGGCTACGGCGTCGACAGCGCCGCGGCACCAGAGCCGCGCGGCGGCCTGCACATGCACACCATCGGCGTGCGGGGCGACATCCGCGACAGCGGCGGCCATGTGCGCAGCGCCTACGGCCTGGCGCCCGGGCAGTGGGTGCTGGTCCGCCCGGACGGCTACATCGCCGCGGTGACCGGCGCCACCGGCCTCGACGCCATCACCGCCTACCTCGACACCGTCGGTGTCCTTCCCGCCGAGGCGGCCCGGCCGCTGCCGCAGCCGCGTCCCGCAGAATCGGGCACGGACATGCCGGATCAGGGAACCTCGCCGCACGCTGCCCGCACCCGGTGGGAGGACCACCGGGTGCGCGCCTCCGCCGAGCGGCGCCGCTCGGGCGCCCAGCGAGAGCTGCGGGAGCTCCGGCGGCGGATCCAGCGCGACCTGCGGGCCGCCCGCCGGGAAAGGGAGACCGCCGCGGTCGTCGCCCGCTCCAGGCTCGCCGAACTCGGGGTCCGCGGCCTCACCGGACTGGTGGCCGACCTGCACGGCGGGCCCACCGGGAAGTGACGCCCCTACGGGCCGGGGGCCCGGCCGGATTCCGGCCGGGCCCCCGGCCCGTCGTGCTGCGCGCGAGCGCCGTTCACCAGCGGTACCACCGTCCCCTGGAACCGCCGGAGCCGGTGCCGCGCATCACGAAACCGAGCAGCCAGACGACAAGGACGACGACCGCGACCCACCAGAGGATCTTCACGGCGAATCCGACGCCGAAGAGGACCAGTGCGAGCAGAAGTACCAGAAGCAGGGGACCCATGATTATCAACCTCCTGACCGCCGCTTGCCCCCTCGTGAAAGGCGCATGCAGACGAACGCGCGAACGATTTCAGTCTTCTCGTCGCTCGTCCGGGTGAATCGCTGATGTGGGGTATGCGAAGTTCATGACGGATGACAACCCCGAACATCTGGTACGTGATCTGCCGCCGCTGGTAGCGGCTCCCGAGCTGCCCGGCGAGGGCGGACCCCGCCGGGAAAAGCCGCCGGCCGAGCATCAGGCGAACGCTCGGCCGGCCCCTCGAAAGACTGATCCGGCGGCGGCCGACCGCCGCCGCTGAGCGACAGGGCAGGCTGCGGATGCCATGATCGCAGCCATGCTGCAGGTATGCCTCAACGGCTCCCGGGACCGTTCGGACTGCGAACGTCTCCCGGTGACACCCCAGGAACTGGGCGACGCCGCCGCCGAATCCGTGGCCGCGGGCGCCCGGGCCGTTCACCTCCACCCCAAGGACGACACCGGCGCCGACACGATGGAACCCGTTTTCGTGGACGCCGCCGTCGCCGCGGTACGGGCCAGTGCCCCCGGCATCCCCATCGGGGTGACCACCGGGGCGTGGACCGAATCCGACCCGATGCGCCGCGCGTCGCTCGTACGCGCCTGGTCGGTGCTGCCCGACCACGCGTCGGTGAACTGGCACGAGCCGGGCGCCGACAAGGTCGCCGACGCCCTGCTGGACACCGGCATCGGCATCGAGGCCGGTATCTTCTCCGGCACCGGCGCGGCCTCGCGGCTACGGGCCTGGCCCCGCGCGGAGCGGGTGCTGCGGATTCTCGCCGAGGTCACCGACACCGACCCGCACACCGCCCCGGCCTCCGCGGACCGGCTGCTCGCGGAACTCGCCGAACTCGACGGCCTCGACACGGCCGGGCGGCACCCGGTGCTGCTGCACGGCGAGGACGCCGCCTGCTGGCCGGTGCTTGAGCTGGCCGCGGCCGGCGGTCTTGACACCCGTATCGGCCTGGAGGACACCCTGCGGCTCCCGGACGGCACGCCGGCCCCCGACAACGCCACCCTGGTGCTGGCGGCGCGGCGGGTCATCGACCAGGCGGCCATGACGCACTGACCCCGGCTGCCCGCGGCACTTCCACCGGGGCGGTCCCACCCGGCCGTCCCCGCATGACACCTCCCCCGCTGGCCGCTCTCAGCCGCTCTCACCGCCCCGCGGGCGGCTGCCGGGTCCTGGTCCACTCCAGCACCTGGTCGGCGGTCCAGGTGGTGACGACCCGCTCCGGCGCGATGGCGGCCTCCTCGGCCCGCGCGCAGCCGTAGATCTGCCAGCCGAGCTGGCCGGGCGCGTGCGCGTCGGTGTCGATGCTGAAGAGCACGCCGGCGTCACGGGCGGCCCTCAGCAGCCTGCGGGGCGGGTCGAGACGCTCCGGACGGCTGTTGATCTCGACCGCGGTGCCCGCCGCGGCGCAGGCGGCGAAGACCGCCTCGGCGTCGAACTGTGACTCGGGGCGGGTCTTGGGGCCCAGCAGCCGGCCGGTGCAGTGGCCGAGGATGTCGACCAGCGGGTTGGAGACCGCGGCCACCAGGCGGCGGGTGAAGGCCGGGGCCGGCATCCGCAGCTCCGAGTGGGCGGAGGCGACCACCACGTCCAGCCGGTCGAGCAGGGCGTCCTCCTGGTCGAGGGACCCGTCGGCGAGGATGTCGCACTCGATCCCGGTGAGCAGCCGGAAGGGCGCCAGCCGGGGGCGGAGCTCGTCGATCACGTCGAGCTGGCGGCGCAGCCGGTCGGCGGACAGCCCGCGGGCCACCTTGAGCCGCGGGCTGTGGTCGGTGAGCACCGCCCACTGGTGACCGAGTTCGCGGGCGGTGAACGCCATCGTCTCGATGGGGCTGCCGCCGTCGGACCAGTCCGAGTGCAGGTGGCAGTCGCCGCGCAGCGCGGCCCGCAGTTCCCGGCCGCCCTCGGTGAGCGGGGTGCGGGCCCGCTCCTCCAGGGCGGCCAGGTACTCCGGCACCCGGCCCGCGCAGGCCTCGGCGATGACCTGGCCGGTCGTGTCGCCGATGCCCTTGAGGTCGGTGAAGCGGCCGGCCGCGGTCCGGCGCTCCAGCTCCTGCGGGGGCAGCGCCGCCAGCACCCCGGCGGCGTTGCGGAAGGCCCGCACCCGGTAGGTGGGGGCGCCGGAGCGCTCCAGCAGGAACGCGATCCGTTCCAGTGCCTCGATCGGTCCCATGGTCAGCGCTCTTCCCGCGGTGGGCGGGCGCTAACGCCGGGGCGGGTCCGGGTCACCCGTGAGGACCCGTCACCCGTCAGGAGCCGGCGCCGCGGCGGTCAGACGTTGGGCACCTTCAGCGCGTCCCAGGTCTCCTTCCCGGGCGGCCACTTCAGCGCCGAGCCGCTCCAGCCCTTGTGGTGGTCGGTGTTGTACTTGCGCTGCCAGGCCTCGTACGAGGCCACGTCCCCGGAGCCGATGACGTCCTTGTTGGCGGTGGTGGTGTAGTGGTTGCAGCCGACCGCGACCAGCCGGTCGTGCATGGCGGCGACGATCGGCGAGCGGCGGCCGGTGGTGAACCAGGCCGCGCCGGGGAACGGCTCGTACGCGGGTGCTCCCGCGCCCTTGCCTGCCCAGGTCTGCATGGCGGCCTTGCCGGCGAAGTCGGCCACGTCGTGGTCGATACCGCCGGCCTCGCTGTACTGGTGGATGAGCCAGGCGTGCTCCACCCGCGGTTTGCCCGCGGGCGCACCCGGGTCGGCGATCCACAGGCCGTCGCCGGCGAAGGAGGTGTGGTCGCGGTTGAGCCAGAAGTCGCGGTTGCAGTAGAGCAGCACCCGGTGGCCCGGCGCGGCCTTCTGCGCCTGCTTGATCCAGGCGTCCTTGTCCTCGTCGGGCACCCCGGTGTCCTCCCAGTCGAACGCCAGGATGTCCCCGGCCTTCGGGGCGGCGTGCTGGAGGAAGTACGACACCTGGGCGCTCACCGACCCGGGCCTGGCGAAGTGGTAGTGGCCGATGACCAGGCCGTGCTGCCGGCCGGTGGCGATCTGCGCGGCGTGCTTGGGGTTGACGTAGCTGGTGCCCTCGGTGGCCTTGACGATGACGAAGCCCAGCCCCGAGGTGGCGTACGCGGTGTCCTGATACGAGGCGACGTCGATTCCGTTGACGGTCATGGGTGTCCTTGAGTGCTACGGGCAGGCGGCCGGCCGGAAGGGATTCAGTGCACGGCGCTGACGTCGAAGGTGTCACCGCAGACGAGCGGACTGCTGGTGGCCAGCGTCATGGACTCGGTGGACCCAGGAGGGTACACCATCAGATAGGCGGGCTGTTTCCAGCAACTGTTGCCCTTTATCCCCTTGTTGAGGGTGTGCAGGTCGGACTGGACGGTCTTCCCGGGGGCGATGGTCACCGGTTTTCCGGCGCCGCCCTGCCGGGCGGCGGGCTTGCCGATGACGCTGCCGTCGCGCTGGATGAGCGACACGCCGGGGAAGCCGTTCAGTACGCAGGCGCTCTTGCCGGTGTTGGTGAACTGCAGCGGGTAGTAGACGTTGCCCGCGCCCGGGTCGCCGCGGCCGAGCCGCATCTTCAGGCTGGTGACGGTGCACCGGCTGGAGGCTGCCTGCGGGCTGCCGGAGGCGGGCGCGCCGGTGGCGCTCGGCGGCGCGGTGGTCACCGGCGGGGCCGAGGTGGCGCTGGGCGCCAGGCCCGCGGGTGGCGTGGTGGTGTCCGGGGACGATGCCGGGGCCGTCGTGGTGGGTGCCGGGGTGGCGGAAGCGGAGGCGTTGGAGGTGCCGCTGCTGCCGCAGCCGGCCGCGGCGAGGGCCAGCACGGCCACCGCCGCCGCGCCGAGTGGTGCCACTCGGTGACGACGGCGTACGACAGCGGCGGGTCCGGATGTCGACGGGGTGCTTACCTGCTCTGGCGTAGTACGCATACTCTTCAGGTGCTCAGCCAGGGGTCGTTCGAACCCCACACGTCACGATTGTTGCCGTACCCGCACATTCCGCGGCCGGCCGACGGGACCCCATGCGTTTCACTCTGCGTGACCGTCGAGGTCGTGCGGCTCCAGCGGCCGGACCGCCGGCCCGTGTGTCACCGTGCCGTCGATCCCGAAGCGGGAGCCGTGGCAGGGGCAGTCCCAGCTGCGTTCTGCGTCGTTGAAGGCGACCAGGCAGCCGAGGTGGGTGCAGCGGGCGGACACCGCGTGCGCGGCGCCGTCTTCGTCCCGGTAGACCGCCAGCCGCCGGCCGCCGGCCCTGACCACGGCTCCGCTGCCCGGTGGGATGTCGGCGACCGAGTCGGCGTGGGTGGTACGCAGCCGGTCGCCGACGAAGTGCAGGCCCACCTCGGCCTGCTGTTTCAGCAGCGTCGGCGCCTCCTTGAGGGTGGACCACAGGCGGCGCGGGTCGTAGAGCCCGGCCCAGGCCGGGGAGCGGCCGGCGATGAGTTCGCTGAGCAGTGCGCCGGCCATGACGCCGCCGGTCATGCCCCAGCCGCCGAAACCGGTGGCCACATAGGTGTGCCGGGCACCGGGGTGCAGCGGGCCGACCAGGGCGATCTTGTCGCTGGGGTCGTTGTCCTGGGCGGCCCAGCGGTAGCTGGTCGCGGCGGCCGGGAAGCGCTCGTGCATCCACCGGTCGAGCCGGCGGTAGCGGTCGGCGACGCCGCCCGCGCCGGGGGTGAAGTCCTCTCCGGTGACGATCAGCAGCCGCCGGCCGCCCGGGAGCGGCGCGGTGCGCACCGAGCGCTTGCCCTCGCTGCGGCTGATGTACATGCCCTGCGGGTCGGCGCTCGCGTCGATGGGCGCGGCCACCACGAGTTCGCGGCGCGGGGCCATCCGGGCGAAGAGCAGCGCGCGGTCGAAGACCGGGTAGTGGGTGGCGACCACCACGTCGCGGGCGGTGACGGTGGCACCGGTCTCGGTGGTGACCCGGCACGGCTCGCCCTCGTGCAGGCCGGTCACCCGGGTGCGCTCGTGGATCCGGCCGCCGCGCTTGGCGAGATCGGCGGCCACGCCCAGCAGGTAGTGCCGGGGGTGGAACTGCGCCTGCCCGTTCACCCGGACCGCTGCCGCCACCGCGAACGGCAGGCCGGTCGTCTCGGTGTACTCCGCGTCGAGCCCGGCGTCGCGCGCGGCACGGGCCTCGGCCCGCAGTTCGGTGCGGTCGGCCGGGTCGAGCGAGTAGGTGACCGCCGGGCGCTGTTCCAGGTCGCAGGCCAGGCCGAGTTCGGCGGTGACGGCGGCGATCCGCCCGACCGCGCCCTGCTGGGACTCGGCGTAGAGCCGGGCGGCCTCCTCGCCGTGTCTGCGGCGCAGCCGGTCGTAGATCAGCGTGTGCTGCGCGGTGACCTTGGCGGAGGTGTAGCCGCTGACGCCTACGGCGATGCGGTCGGCCTCCAGGACCACCACCGAGCGTCCGGTGCGGACCACCTCCCAGGCCGTACTGAGCCCGGCGATGCCGCCGCCGACGACGGCGACGTCCACCGTGAGGTCGTCGGTCAGCGGGGCGAAACGGCTGCTGTCGGTGGTGTGCACCCAGTACGACTCGTCGGTGCCGGGAAGGCTTGCGGGGTTCGCCATGCCTGAGCGGTTTCCCCCCGGCCCCCGGCTCACGCCGCCCGGCACCGAAGTGCGCCCGAACGGGCCCCGCCCGATCTGCTCGGGGCGGGCCGGTACCGCCCGGCGCCGGCCCGCGCGTTCAGTGCCGGGTCTTCTCCTCGTGGGACTCGCCGCTGTCCTGCTCCTCCTCCGGGGCGTGCTCGCGGCGCCTGCGGCGGATCTGCCAGACGATGAAGGCGGCCACCACGACGACCGCGACGACCACCGCCACCGCGGTGCCCGCGGTGCGTTCGACCTGCTGGTAGGCGGCGCCGGCGAAGTAGCCGAGCAGCACGAAGCCGACGCCCCAGACCAGGCCGCCGAGCGAGTTGAAGAGCAGGAAGACGCGGTACGGCATCCGGCTGATGCCGGCCAGCGCCGGCATCAGGGCGCGGAAGAAGGCGATGAAGCGGCCGAGGAAGACGGCGGCCGGGCCGCGCCGGCGGATCAGCTGCTGGGCCCGGTCGATCCGGTTGTGGTGGCCGCGCAGCGCCTTGGTCTCCAGGATGCGGGTGCCGTAGCGGCGGCCGATCTCGTAACCCACCGAGTCGCCGCTGATCGCGGCGAGTACGACGAGGGCGGCCAGCAGGTACACCGAGACATGGCCCTGCCCGGCCACCACGCCGCCGAGGACGGCCGCGGTCTCACCGGGCAGCACAAAACCGAAGAAGAGCGCGTCCTCGCAGAAGACCAGGGCGAAGACGATGGCGTAGACCGCGGGCCCGGAGGATCGTGTCAGCCAGTCGGTGATGGCGTGCATGCGCGCCTATCGCGCCGGGCGCGACTTGCGCAGCAGTCGCCACCAGCCGAACACCAGGTCGGCGGCGAAGAGCACGACGGCGATCACCAGCAGGTAGCCGAGTCCGCCGGCGACCGCGCCGATCAGACCGAGCACGATCGCGACGAGGATGAGAAAGAGGAACACGCTCATGGTCTGATCTCCTTTCCCGGCCGGTCGGCCCCGGTGCGAACCGGTGCGCCGCTGGGATGGTGCGTTGCTCTGCTGATGTGCCATGCGTCAGGCGCTGCCGGGCGCCGCGGAGTCGGGGTCTCCCCCGCGGCGCCCACGCTCAGCGGCGGGCGAGTTGACGCGCGCCGTCCGCCCCGGGCTTGTACGGCAGGCCGTAGTGCTGGAAGACCGCCTCCTCGTCCTCGATCGGCAGGACATCGTCCGTTCCGATCGAGGGGGCCGACTTGACCAGTGTCTTCGCATACGGCACTCGTACGTAACCCGGTCCGGCGATCACCGAACCGACCGGTACGAACACCAGCCGGTGCCGGGTGGGCACACCGATCCGGACCGTCGCCATGGAAGGCTGGTCCGTCACGGTGTCCACATAGACCGCCTCCAGGGCGCCGATTTTGTGGCCTTCTTCATCCACCACATCGTGGTCTCGCCACTCGCGGAGATCAGCGGGTTCGATCATGGCCGGTCCTCTCACCGTGGCTCGTTCGACGTCCTGTTCACCCTGTCGCCTGCCCCGGTCCTGACGCGGTACGCGCGCCCTCAGACCTCGGTCTCGCTGCGGTCGCCGCCCCACAGCGTGTGGAAGCTGCCCGGGCGGTCGGTGCGGCGGTAGGTGTGGGCACCGAAGAAGTCCCGCTGCGCCTGGGTGAGGGCGGCGGGCAGCCGTTCGGCGCGCAGCGCGTCGTAGTACGCCAGCGCCGCGGAGAAGCCGGGCACCGGGACGCCCTGCTGCACGGCGGCGCCGACCACCGCCCGCCAGTCGTCCTGGGCGGCGCCGATCTCGTCGGCGAAGCGCTGGTCGGACAGCAGGCTCGGCAGGTCGGGGCGGCCGTCGTAGGCGGCGGTGATCCGGTCGAGGAAGGCCGCCCTGATGATGCAGCCACCGCGCCAGATGGAGGCGATGGCACCGAGGTCGACGTTCCAGCCGTACTCGTCACTGCCGGCCTGGATCTGGTGGAAGCCCTGGGTGTAGGAGACGATCTTCGACGCGTAGAGCGCCTGTTCCACCTGGTCGGCGAAGGCGGCCGCGGCCTTCTCGTCCAGCGGCGTGCCCTGCGGCCCGGCCAGGTCCCGGGAGGCGGCCCGCAGGTCGGCGTGGCCGGAGACCGCACGGGCGAAGACCGCCTCGGCGATACCGGAGACCGGGACGCCGAGGTCGAGCGCGGTCTGTACGGTCCAGCGACCGGTGCCCTTCTGCTCCGCCTGGTCCTCGACGACATCCACGAACGGCTTACCGGTGGCGGCGTCGGTGTGGGCAAGCACCTCGGCGGTGATCTCGATGAGATACGAGTCGAGCCGCCCGTTGTTCCAGGTGCGGAAGGTCTCCGCGATCTGCTGCGGGGTGTAGCCGGCCACCGTCCGCAGCAGGTGGTACGCCTCGGCGATCAGCTGCATGTCGGCGTACTCGATGCCGTTGTGCACCATCTTCACGAAGTGCCCGGCGCCGTCCGGCCCGATGTGGGTGGTACAGGGCTTGCCGTCCTTGGCCTTGGCGGCGATCTTCTCCAGCATCGGGCCGAGGGACTGGTACGACTCGGGGGAACCGCCGGGCATGATGGACGGGCCGTTGAGCGCGCCCTCCTCGCCGCCGGAGACGCCGGTGCCGACGAAGTGGATGCCCTGCTCGCGCAGTTCGCGCTCGCGGCGGCGGGTGTCCTCGAAGTGGGCGTTGCCGCCGTCGATGATGACGTCGCCCTCTTCCAGCAGCGGCGCGAACTCGGCGATCACCGCGTCGGTGGGCTTGCCGGCCTTCACCATGATCAGCAGCCGGCGGGGCCGCTCCAGCGCCGCGACGAACTCCTCTGCACTGCCGGTCGGAATGAAGGCGCCCTCCTCGCCGTGCTGCTCCATCAGGGCGTCGGTCTTGGCCTTGGTCCGGTTGTGCAGTGCCACGGTGTAGCCGTGGCGGGCGAAGTTCCGGGCCAGGTTGCTGCCCATAACGGCCAGCCCGGTCACTCCGATGTCGGCCTTCTCGCTCATGCGGTGCTCCTGGGTGCTCACGCTTCGGCTCCGGTGGTCAGTCTGCCGCCGCCCGGCCCGCGCGGCCTGTTGAAGCGGCCGATCGGGGCGGGGCGGCGGCAGGACAGAACACCGACTGACAACGCGCCGTCAGCGCCGGCTGTTCCGCGAATTGCCGAAGACCAGGCGGTAGGCGATCAGCAGCACCAGCGCGCCGCCGATCGCCGCCAGCCAGTTGGCGCCGTCGAAGAAGTCGTGCCGCACCGGCCGGTCGAGGAACTTCGCCGACAGCCAGCCGCCGACGAAGGCGCCGGCCACGCCGAAGAAGAGGGTGCCGAGCAGGCCCCCGGGGTCACGGCCGGGCAGCAGTATCTTCGCGATGCCTCCGGCCAGCAGGCCGAGGATGATCCAGCTCACGATTCCCATGGCGGCCTTATGCCCAGGCCGGCCCCGGCTACGCCGCCGAGCCGGCCCGGGACCTGATCCGCCCGCGGATCCGGCCGCGGATCTGGCGGTGGATCTGGCGGTGGGTCAGACCCGGCGCCAGCGGGCGGAGGCGAAGGAGAAGCAGCCGAAGAGCACCAGGCCGACCGCCACCAGGACCAGCAGCCAGGGACCGGCCGCGGTGTGCGTGAAGGAGCGCAGTGTGTCGTCGATGCCCTTCGCCCGGCCCGGGTCGAAGCGGACCGCCGCCACCACGACGAAGACGCCGGCTCCGGCGAAGACCGTGCCGCGGGCGATCCCGCCGCCGGTGCCGGTGACGGTGACCGCCTGCCGGGTCCGGCGGCCCATCCCGGCGGTGGACAGCTTCTTCATATAGGTGCGGCGGGCGGCGCGGACCGCGATGGTCGCGCCCGCCGCCACCAGGCCGATGCCCACCGCGCCGACCAGCCAGCGGCCGGCGGGCAGGTCGAGCGCGGACCGGGTCCAGTCCCTGGACTTCTGGTCGCTGCTGCCGGAACCGCCGCCGCCGGCCGCGAAGGTGGCGGTTCCCCAGCAGACGAAGCCGTAGAAGACGGCCCGGCCGGCGTTCATCAGCCGTTTGCCGGTGCCGCTGCCGCTGCCCGCGGACCCGCCGCTGCCGGACTCACCGGGCTCGTCGGTGCCGATGACGGCCTGCGCGGTGCGCCACAGTGTCATGCAGGCGAAGCCCGCCACCAGGACCCACAGCAGCGCGGTCCCGAAGGGCTTGGCCGCGATGGACTGCAACGCGCCCTGCCGGTCGGCCTCCTGACCGCCGTCGCCGAACGCGATACGGATGGCCAGAACACCGACAAGGACGTAGATGACTCCACGGGCGACGAATCCCGCGCGTCCCGCGGAGGTGAGCACCTCGCGCGGTGAGCGGCGGGCGGCCGCTCCGGCTGCCCGTCGGCCCTTCGACTGTACGTGCGACGACATGGCGCCCGGCCTCCCCTTCTCGACGGGCGCCTGACGGTGCCCGGGAGGGGGCGTGTGCCCGGGCATCGCCACTTCACACAGATCGTCAGGCCGCGGGTCGGTGTCCGGCGCGTGCGGCCTGGCGTCCCGGGGACGGGCGTGGGGTCCCCGGTGGACACGTCAGGTGTTGAGCGGGCGCGTCAGGCTCCGGCGGACGGGCATCGGAGGTCCGGCCGGACGCGCGTCAGGCGTTCGGCGGGCCGGCCGAGGGCCGGCCGGTCTGCCGCTCGCGGGGGTCCGCCCGTTCCTCGGCCCCGGCGGCCGGGTCCGCGGTCAGGAACTCCAGGGTCCCGGTCACCTCCAGCAGCCGGTCGAGCGCCGGCGGCCGGTCGTCCAGGTGCAGCCGTACGCCGGCCGCTGACGTCCGCCGATGGACCGTCAGCAGCACCGACAGGCCCACCGAGTCACAGACCCCGAGCCGCCCGCAGTCCAGGTGCAGGTCGCGGAGCCCGGGCTGCGCGGCCAGTCCGTCCTCGACCGCGGTCACCAGTTCCCCGGCGGTGTCGAAGTCGAGGTCGCCGTCGATCACGGTGCGGGCGGTGGCCGCGTCCACCACGACGGTGGTGAGGATCAGCGGCGTCTCGGGAAGTGTGCTCATACGGGCCGTCCGGTACGGGGTGCGTGGGCGGCCCGGTGCGGGCCGCCGGCTGCTGATGCGGTCGGTGTGCTGGTCGTTGGCGCTGCCGCCGGTATGCCCGGCGTGCCGGTCGTGCTGGATGCGCTTGCCGTACTTTCTGTGCTTTCCGTGCTTTCCGTGCTTTCCGTGCTTTGCATGCTTTCCGTGCTCATCCGGTGAACCTCCCGGGTCCGTGCCCTCCCACCGCGCTGAGGTGGGTACCGCGCGGGGCGGTGATCGCCACCGCGGCCATGTCGTCGTGCGGTCCGCCGCTCACCCACTGGGCGGCCAGCGTCATCAGCCGTTCCACCACCGCCTCCGGCGGTTCGCCCGCGCACTGCGCGAGCGCCCCGGCCAGCCGTGTCTCCCCGTAGAACTCCCCGCCGCCCGGCCCGCCCTTGGCCTCGGTGATGCCATCGGTGAAGAGCACACAGGTGTCCCCCGGCGCCAGGGTGACCCGCTCGGTCCTGGCCGCCACCGTCGGCATCGCCCCGACCAGATTCCCGCGGGTGGGCACCGGCTCCACCTGGCCGTCCGCCCTGACCACCAGCGGCGCCGGGTGCCCGGCGCTGGTGACCCGCACCCGTACGTCGGGGCCGTGGCGGACGGTGGAGGCCAGCAGCAGCGTGGCGAAGCGGGTGTGCCGGGAGTTCAGCAGGGCGCCGTTGAGCAGGCTGAGCACCCGCTGGTGGTCGCCGGCCAACGGCAGCAGGGCATGCAGGGTGTTACGGATCTTGCCGGTGAGCACCGCGGCGTCCAGGCCCTTGCCGCAGACGTCGCCGAGCACCACCAGTGATTCCGCGCCGGGGCCCGGGCCGGGGTGCAGATCGTAGAAGTCGCCGCCGATCCGGTCGCCGGGCCGGGCCGCCCGGTAGTCCGCCGCGAACTCCACCCCTCCCACATGTCCCAGCCGCGGCGGCATCAGCTCCCGCATCAGGGTCTCGGTGATCGAGGTCTGCTCGGTGTGCAGCCGCGCGGCGCACAGGGCGGCGCCTGCCCGGTCGGCGAAGAGCTTGGCGAGGTTCTCGTCGGCGGCGCCGAGCCCGCGGTCCCCGGCGCCGCCCGCGGGGCGGAGCAGGATCAGCGCGCCGGCCGGCACGCCCTGGCCGGGCAGCGAGGTGACTGCCGCCGCGCCCACCGGGCCGAAACCGTCCGGCACCACCCACGCGGGGAGGTCGGCCGGTTCGATCCGGCGGCAGGGCTCCGGCAGCAGTCCGCCCAGTGCCTCGGCGAGTCCCGGCACCGTGGTCGAGCCGCCCGTGACCTGCCGGCGGACCGGCTCTGCGCCGCGTACGCAGGAGCTGACGGTCAGGCGGCGGCCGCTGCCGGTGGCGACCACCAGGGCCACGCCGGCCAGATGGGTCGCGGCGAGCCGGGCGGCCTCGTCCATGCAGCGGGCCAGGTCCAGCGACGCCAGCAGCAGGTTCGACGCCTCCGCGAGGAAGGCGGTGCGCTCCCGCTCCCGGGTCAACGCGTCGGCGGCCAGGCGGCGTTCGGTGTCGTCCACCAGCCACCAGGCCACCGCGCCGGTCTCGTCGGGCGCCGACGGGTGCGCTTCGAAACTGCGGTCACCGACCGGTCCGTGCACCGGCCCGGAGCGGTCCGGGCCCGGCGTGGCTCCGGTCAGCCGCCGGTGTCCTTCGGCGAGCCAGGACGGCGCGGCCTGCGCCAGTTCGGCGCCGGTCCGGGCCCGCGGCAGCAGCCGCACCGCCGCGTCGTTGGCGCGGCGCACCACGCCGCCGGAGTCCACCAGCAGCACCGGAAAGGGAATGCGCTGCCATCCGGTGCCCGGCGCGGTGTCACCGGCCGTCTCGATGCCTTGCCTCGCGGGATTCGCCACCTTCACGGGGCTCGCGGGCGAGCCCCTTCACCTCTTCAGCCCTCGGCTCTGCGGATTTCTTGCGAGCGTGCCGGTGCCGGTTCAGTCGCGGCGGTCGGTGTGGCGGTAGCCGAAGGGACCCGGCAGGTCCGCGGAGGTGGTGCGGCGGCCCGTGGTGGACCAGGTGCGGTGCGCGCCCTTGCGGCCGAGCGTCAGCGACAGGGACTTGCGGTTCACATTGAGCCGGACGCCCGGCAGGATGTGGAACGACTTCCGGAATGTCATCGGCATGGTGATCTCCTCAGTTGGCCTGCCGGACCTTCTGCCCCCGCACCGGGCCTTCATACGGCTGCGGCCGGTGCGGGGACCGGAAGTGACCCACCGTCAGAGATCGCGGGGATCCGTCGCGGCTCAGCGGAAGCCGGCCACCCGGTGCGGCTGGTACGGCTCCTCCAGGCGCTCGACCTCGGCGTCGTCCAGTTCCACGTCGAGCGAGGCCACCGCGTCGGTCAGGTGGTGTGCCTTGGTGACACCGACGATCGGCGCGGTCACCACCGGGTTGCGGTTCAGCCAGGCCAGTGCGACCTGGGCGGCCGGGATACCACGGTTCCCGGCGATCTCGGCGACCCGCTCCACGATGACCCGGTCATCCTCGTGGTAGAGGGTGGCGCCGAACTCGTCGGTCTCGGTCCGCGCGGTGGTGGCGTCCCAGGGCCGGGTGAGCCGGCCGCGGGCCAGCGGGCTCCACGGGATGACGCCGATGCCCTGGTCGGCGCAGAGCGGCAGCATCTCGCGCTCCTCCTCGCGGTAGAGGAGGTTGTAGTGGTTCTGCATGGACGCGAAGCGGGTCCAGCCGTGCAGATCAGCGGTGTAGAGCGCCTGGGCGAACTGCCAGGAGTGCATCGAGGAGGCTCCGATGTAGCGGGCCTTGCCGGCCTTCACCACGTCGTGCAGCGCCTCCAGGGTCTCCTCCAGCGGGGTCTGCGGGTCCCAGCGGTGGATCTGGTAGAGGTCCACGTAGTCGACCCCGAGCCGGCGCAGGCTGTGGTCGATCTCGGTCAGGATCGCCTTGCGGGAGAGCCCGCCGCCGTTGGCACCGGGGCGCATCCGGCCGTGCACCTTGGTGGCGATCACCACGTCGTCACGGGACGCGAAGTCGCGCAGCGCCCGGCCGGTGATCTCCTCGCTGCTGCCGTCGGAGTAGACGTTCGCGGTGTCGAAGAAGTTCACGCCGGCCTCCAGGGCCTGGCGGATGATCGTACGGCTGCTCTCCTCGTCCAGTGACCAGCGGTGGTTGCCGCGGGCCGACTCACCGAAGCTCATGCACCCCAGGCTCAGGGCCGAAACCTCAAGGCCGGTGGAGCCCAGTCGGGTGTACCGCATGTGGATGCCTCCTCGAAGTGGATCAGGCATTCACCGTATGCGCCGTTCTCTCCGGATGGGAACACGGGTCGGCGCCGAGCGGCCGTGACCCGCGGGTCAGTCGGGGCAGTCCGGCAGCGCGAAGGAGAAGGCGGCTGTGACCGTCTTCCCGTCCGGTTTGGTGTGCGCCTCCCAGTCGTCGGCGAGCGCCTCGATCAGCGCCATTCCGCGCCCCGAGGTCCGCTCGGGGTCAGGGGACCGGGGCGCGGGCAGCTGCGCGGAGGAGTCACCGACGCTCACCCGCAGGCACTTCCCGTCCCAGACCAGGACGACATGGGCGTCGCTGTGCGCGTGCACATGGGCGTTGGTGATCAGTTCCGAGACGGCCAGCAGCACGTCGTCCGCGGTGTCCGGTGCCCGCTGGGTCCAGCCGAGCATGTCCAGGTGGGTACGGGCCCAGTCACGGCCCGCCTTCACTCCTTCGGAAACGGGGAACGATCGCGCCCAGCCGACGGCCTTCACTGGCATCTCGCTTCCTCTTCGCACCGCGGTGGTGAGCGTCCGGACAGTCTCCGTGCGGGCCGCCGCGGGCTCTCGCCGGAGGGCGGAGGACGGCAGGCGCCCGGCCACCGTGCTGGGGGGCGTGTCGGTGGCCGGGCGCGGCCCGGAAGCGCCGGGGGGGGGTGGCGCCGCCGGGCGTGGTCCAGCCGTTTGCCGGACAACCACCGGCTGGACCGTGTCCCCTGCGAGTCCCCTGCGGGGGATGACTTCCGCCTGCCCGGGGTCCGGGGTCCCATGCACCTTCGGCGGGGAGATTTTTCCCGGCCCGCCGGCCTGGGGTGCCGGCCCCCGCAAGGGGTCTTCCGGCGGCCAGGAGAGCCGGTCCGGCCGGGCCGGCCGGCCGGTCGGCCCGTCAGCTCAGCTCCTCAGCTCAGCCCGTCAGTTCAGCCGCACCCGGACGCGGATGTCCTTGCCGCCCGAGCGGTGCGTGGTGACGGTGACGTCCTCGGCCACCGAGCACACCAGCGGCCAGCCGTAGCCGCCGGGCCGGCCGGGGGCGGCGGCCGGGGAGCGTACCGGCGGCGCGCTGCTGGCGTCGCCGACCATGACGTACACGAAGCCGTCCTCGACGACGGCGGTGAAGGCGGTGACCCCGCCGGCGTGCCGGATCGCGTTGGTGACCAGTTCCGAGGTCACCAACAGCACGTCGGTGACGGTCTGTTCGGCGGGAGCCGGCCGGCCGGCGGGCGGCGCCGGCTGCCGTTCCAGCAGAGCGCGTACGAGGTCGCGGGCCGCGGCCGCGCTGGTCGGCAGCGCGTACCCGGCGTCACAGGGCGGCTCCATCGTCGTCACGGCCGCTCACCGGGCCGGGCGGCCGCGCCCGTCGCGGGCAGCGGACTCCGTCCCCGGCTCCTGCGGTACTCGGTCATCCGGTCACCCATCCGGTCACGCCTCCAACGCCTGGTCGAACGTGGCGGCAATGGTGAACAGCCCGGCGGTACCGGTGATGTCGAAGAGCCGTTGCACGATGTCGCTGAACGGGCCGGCCAGTACGAGTTTCCCGCCGGCCTCCCGGTGCCGGTGCTGCGCGGTCAGCAGCGTGTGCAGGATCGAGGAATCGGCGAACGGCACCGCGGACAGATCGATCACCGTGCGCACCGGGGCACTGAGCACGGCCTGTGCCAGGGTCCGCTCCAGCAGCGGGGCGGAATCGGCGTCGATCTCGTCCGTGACCCGGACCACCACCGTGTCACCCTCGGCCAGCACCGTTATCAGCTCGCCGGTCTCCGACACGCGTTCCCCCCTCCGTTCGGACACATTCTTCGTTCGGACACCTGTACCCGTCCTGGTCGGTGGACCGTACGACGAGATTACCGGGGGCGGCCGGAGAGCTCCGCGAGAGCGGTCGCCGCTTCGTCCACCGAGCCGTACACCGAGACGATCTGATCGATGCCGACGATCTGGAAGATCCGGGCCAGCTCCCGGGACACCCCGCTCAGCGCGAAGCCGGTGTGCGCCTCCTGGGTACGGCGGTAACCCGTGATCAGCGCGGTGAGACCGGTGGAGTCGCAGTACGTGACGCCGGACAGGTCGATCACCAGGCCGCTGCCGAGGGTCACGTCCTCCACCGCGTGCTGCAGCCGGCTCGCGGTGTGCAGGTCCAGATCCCCCGCGACCTCGAGAACGCAACTGCCGGTGGGCCTGGCCGAGACGGTGAGGGTCAGATCTGGCACCGGTGCTCCTCATGGTCGGTGAGCGGTGGTTCCCCGCCGTGGTCCGGTGGACGGGCCACTGCGTGCTCAGCATGCTCGTACCCTGAAGTCACCGGTTGGTGCCTGCTTCATCCTACGGACCACTGCGGTGCACCCTACGCTCCGGACGGCCGGTGTCATCGCAGCCGCACCACCAGCAGCGCGACGTCGTCGTTGCCGTCCGGCGGGAAGCGCTCCAGCAGGTAGTCGCAGACCTCCTCGGCCCCGGTGGGTGCCTGCGCCAGGGCCTGCTCCAGTTCGGTGAGGCTGTCGCCGATGTCGGTGCCGCGCCGTTCCAGCAGCCCGTCGGTGACCATCACGATCTGCGAGCCGGCCGGCACGCCGACCCGGACGGCCGGCGGGTGCGGCAGCCCGAGCCCCAGCATCGGGCCGTGCTCGCGGACGAACCAGGTGTGCCCGTCGGGTGCGCGCAGCACCGGCGGCAGGTGGCCGGCGTTGGCGATCCGCAGGGTGTCACCGCCGTTCTCGATGAGCATGATGCACAGCGTGGCGCACACATGGGGGTTCAGCGTGCGGATCAGGTGCTCCAGATGGGCGGCGATGACGTCCGGGGGGTGCCCCTCCAGGGCGTACGCCCGCAGCGCGTGCCGCAGTTCGCCCATCACCACGGCCGCGTCCAGCGAGTGCCCCGCCACGTCGCCGACCGCGACGATCAGCCCGTCGCGTACCGCCAGCGCCTCGTAGAAGTCGCCGCCGATCTCGGTCGTCTCGCTGGCCGGCAGGTAGCGCACGGCGAGTTCGGCGTGGCCGGTCTCCGGCAGCGAGGCCGGCAGGAAGGTCCGCTGCAAGGTCAGCGCCAGGATGTGCTCCTCGCTGTACGAGCGCAGCGCCTCAAGCGACAGCGCGCTGGCGTGGGCGAGCTGGGTGAGCAGTTCGTGGTCGTCGGCGGTCAGGCCCTCGTCGGGCACCGCTATGCACAGCGGCGGCCGGCCGGCCTTGACCCGGGCCATGGCGACCGCGAGCACCGGCGCGCCGCCGGCCGCCGGGACGGTGTGCACCCGTACCCCGGTGGTGACGCCCAGCGGGTGCCGCTGGACGAGCGCCTGCACCTGGGCGGCGGCCGGTTCCGTGACCTCCACCGGGCCGTCCGCGGCGCCGGCCGCGTGGACGAGGCGGCCCTGCGGCGCGGTGAGCAGGACGGTGGCCGCGGACCCGAAGATCCCGACCGCGCCGAGCGCGGTGCCGCGGGCCAGCGCGGCGGCGTTGCCCGCGCTGTACAGCGCCAAGGTGGCCTGGTTCAGGCGCCTGAGCCGGTCGGCGAGGGTCTCGGCGCGCCGTCTGGCCCGGGCGTAGCGCAGCGTGGCGGTGACGGTGGCCAGCAGTTCGTCGGGGGCGATCGGCTCGGTCAGGTAGGCGTCCGCACCGCGGTTGAGGCCGTGGGCGCGGTCGGTGACGGTGATCGCGGAGGCCGAGATGTGGATCACCGGTACGGCGGCGGTGTGCGGGTCGGACTTGATCCGCTCGCACACCTCGAACCCGGTCATGTCCGGCAGCCGTACGTCCACCACGGCCGCCTCGGGCAGCGGGCCGCCGCCGTGCAGCAGGGCCAGCGCGCCCGCGCCGTCCGCCGCCTCCACCACCGCGTGGCCGGCCCGCTGCAGGCAGGCGCTGAGGATGTAGCGGTTGGTGGGATTGTCGTCCACCACGAGGACCAGTGCCGGATCGGTGTCGGCTGCCGCTTCGCTGTTCATGGCTGGGTACCGCCCTCCTGGCCACGGCCGGTGGCCGGCTGCCGGTGCAGTACCCCGGCCAGCCGGCCGGGGGTGAGGTGGGTCTTGCCGAGCACGGCCCGGGCGTGGGTCAGCCGTGACCGGTCGATGCCCTCGTGGTCGCCCGCGGTGAGCACCACCACCGGGATGCCGGCCAGCGCCCGGTCGCGGGCGAGGTGTTCGAGGAGCTGGTAGCCGTCCGGCGGCGGCATCGACAGGTCCAGCAGGACGGCGTCGGGCCGCTGGGCGCGTACCGCCGCCATCGCCTGCGAGCTGTCGACCACTTCGGTGACGCCGCGGGCCACCGCGGCCAGCACGGGCCGTACCGAGACCAGGAACGCCGGGTCGTCGTCGATCACCACCAGGGAGCCGAGCGGCGGCACCCCGTCGCCCTCGTCGCTGTCGCCGGCCGCGGGCCCGGGCAGCGGGATCCGGGTCTCCGCCGGGAGTTCGACCACCACCCGGGTGCCCTCGCCGGGGGCGCTGGACAGCGACAGCCGGCCGCCGAGGAGTTCGGTGAGCTTGCGGGCGTACGGCAGACCGAGGCCGGTGCCGCCGACCGCGCGCTGGTGCGGGCCGCGCACCTGGTAGAACTCCTCGAAGACCCGTTCCTGCTGGTCGGCGGGGATGCCCACGCCGGTGTCGGTGATGGTGAAGACGTACCAGGGCCGGCCGCGGCGGTCCTCGGTGCCGACGTCGAGGCGCACCTCGCCGGTCTCGGTGTACTTCAGGCTGTTGGACAGGACGTTGCGCAGGATCCGGGTGAGCATCACCTCGTCGGTGACCAGCGGCTGCGGCCGGCTGTCGTCGGGGACGACCAGGCGCACGCCGGGGCGGGCGGTCCCGCCCAGGGTGCCGCGCAACTGGTGCAGCAGGGAGCGCAGGTCGGTGTCGACGAGTTCGGGTTCGAGCCGGCCGGATTCGGCCTTGGCGACGTCCAGGAGCTCCTCGACCAGGGCCAGCAGCGTACTGCCGGAGGCCGCGATCAGGGCGATCTGCTGCCGCTGCTCGGCGCTGAGCGGATCCGCGCCCGCCGCCAGCAGCAGCCGGGTCAGGCCGATCACGGCGTTCGCCGGGGAGCGCAGCTCATGGCTGACGTTGGCCCAGAACCGGGTCTTCGCCTCACTGACCAGGGCCAGCTGGCGGCTCTTCTCGTCCAGTTCCGCGTAGAGCGCCACCACGCCGCTGTTGGTCTCCTCCAGTTCCTTGGACAGTTCGGAGTACAGCGCCATGACGCCCTGGTTGGTCTCCTCCAGCTCGGTGTTGAGCCGCTGGAGTTCCTCCTGGTGGGCGCGGGCCTGCTCAAGCGCCGCCAGCAGGTGGTGATTCTGGTTGCGCAGCTCCTCGCTCATGCTGATACCGCTCAGTCCGACCAGTTCCTCTCGGGCGCGGGCGGCCAGCTCCGCCGGGGATAGGGATGTGCGGGCCAGTGGCTGCCCCAGCACCAGGACCGAGCGCGTCCCCGGGGTCCAGTCGCACTGGTCGAGCAGCCGGTCCGCCGCCCGCAGGATGTCCCCGGACGGTTCGAGGTCCCCGCTCCAGTCCAGCCGGACGGTGACCCGCGGCGGGTCCGCGGCCTCCACCCCGAGGCGGGCGGTGAGGCCGGGGGCGCCGAGCAGGTCGCGGCCCACCTCGCTGAGCACGGTGGTGAGCCGTACCGTCTCGGCTTCCGGCAGACCGAGCAGCCGGAAGGCGGCGCTGGCGTCGCGGCGCAGCGCGAACACCTCGCGCTCACCGAGCAGCGGGATGGTCAGCACCGCCGGCGGACCGGCGGACCGTGCCGCGTCAGCCGCGTCACCCACTCCACCCGCTCCACCCACTCCACCCGCTCCACCCGCGCCGGCCGGGGTCGCTCCGGCGCTCATCGGTCCGCCTTCACCACGACGATCCCTGCGTCGTCGCCACGGGTACCGGCCTGCCAGAGCAGCTGTCCGGCGATCAGTACCGGGTCGAGGGCGAGCAGCCCGGGGAAGTCGGTGGGCGTCCACCGGTTGCTCAGGCCGTCGGAGTGCAGCACCAGCGCGGCGCCGGGCGGGAGTTCCGCCTCGAAGGTCTGCAGCCGGGAGATGCTGTGACCGACGATCCCGGGGGTGGAGAGCAGGGTGCGGCGGATGTCGGGGCCGAGCACGAAGCCGCTGATGTTCCCGGCTCCGGACAACTCCACCCGGTGGCCCGGCCCGTCCACCCGGGCCACCGCGACGGCCGCGCCGCGGGAACCCTTGAGGCGGACGTGCAGGTCCTGCACGATCTGCGCCGGTGCGGTGGCCCGGCTCTCCCGGAAGGCCAGCCGGGCGGTCTCGGCGACGCGCGCGGCGAGCGGGCCGTGGCCCAGCCCGTCACACATCATCACCAGGGTGCCGGTGCTCCCCTCCCGGGTCGCCCAGGTGTCGCCGCACAGCTCCTCGCCGGTGATCGGCCGGGTGAGCCCGCCCACCGCGCCGCCGGCGGCGGGCGCCGCGGCGCCGCGCGGGTAGAAGCGGGCCAGCAGCGCGGTGCCGCGGCCGGGCAGCGAGTGGATGCCGAAGGTGTCCGCGAGCCGGTTGATGGCGCCGAGGCCCAGACCGAGCGTGCCGGCGCTTGAGATGCCGTCGGTCAGCGCGGCCCGGATGTCGGTGATGCCGGGTCCGCTGTCCAGGGCGAGGAACTCCACCCCGGCGGGCCGGCCGCGGCTCTCGATCCGCAGCGCGAGAGCGCCGTCGGAGCTGTGCCGTTGCAGGTTGGTGGCCGCTTCGGTGACGGCCAGCGCCAGGTCGTTGGCGCGGTCGGTGCCCAGCGCGATCCGGGCGGCCAGCCGTCCGGCCTCGCGGCGGGCGGCCGACGGCATCGCCTCACCGACCCGCAGCCACACCACGTCGCCCGCCTCGGTGGCGGGGGCGGGGGTCATCTGGCCCACTTGACGACGGTGACCGTGGTCCCCTTGCCGGCCTCGGAGACGAGGTCGAACTCGTCGACCAGCCGGCGGGCGCCGCTGAGGCCCAGGCCCATGCCCTTGCCCGAGGACCAGCCGTCGGTGAGGGCCAGGTCCAGATCGGGTATGCCGGGGCCCTGGTCACTGAACCGCACTCTGACCCCTCCTTTGAGTCCGCGCGCCAGCAGGCTGCCGCGCATGCTTCCGCCGCCGCCGTAGGAGAGCGTGTTACGGGCCAGTTCGCTGGCGGCGGTGACGAGTTTCGTCTGGTCGACCAGGGAGAGCCGGGCCTGCTGGGCCAGTATCCGTACCA
Organism: Streptomyces sp. NBC_01476; assembly: GCF_036227265.1. Lineage (NCBI taxonomy): Bacteria > Bacillati > Actinomycetota > Actinomycetes > Kitasatosporales > Streptomycetaceae > Streptomyces > Streptomyces sp. NBC_01476. Next base: position 987,348 of record NZ_CP109446.1, read on the forward strand.
CCTGGCGGGCCTTGACCACGTCGGCGCTCGCCACGATGGACAGTTCCTGCACCGACGACTCGCCGGCCTCGTCGGCCTCGCCGGCGTGCCCGGTCTCCGTCCTCACAGCAGGCCCGACGGGTCGGCCTTGGCCCGTCCGAGCTTGGCCAGCCCCTGCTCCAGGTTGAGCGCCGTACGCACCCCGCCCAGCGACAGGCCGAGTTCCACCAGCGTCATCGCGACGGCGGGCCGCATGCCGACGACGACGGTCTCGGCGCCGAGCACCCGCGAGATGGCCGCGATCGTGGCCAGCATCCGGCCGACGAAGGAGTCCACGATCTCCAGCGCGGAGATGTCGATCACCACGCCGTGCGCCCCGGTGGCGACGATCCGCTCGGAGAGGTCGTCCTGGAGGTCGAGCACCATCTGGTCCTCCAGGTCGATCTGGATGGAGACCAGGAGGACGTCGCCGATCTTCAGTACCGGCACCCGCTCGGTCATACCAGTCCTCCGGACCGCTCGTCGGCGGCCCTGCGCTGGTCGATCCGGGTCAGGGCGTGCCGCAGCGCGTCGGCGAGGGTGGCCTTGGTGGCGATGTCGCCGAACTCGATGCCGAGCGCCACGATGGTCTGCGCGATCTGCGGGCGGATACCGGAGATGGTGCACTCGGCGCCCATCATCCGTGCCGCGACCACGGTCTTCAGCAGGTGCTGGGCGACCTGGGTGTCCACCGCGGGCACGCCGGTGATGTCGATGATGGCGTGCGTGGCGTTGAGGTCGATCAGCGACTGGAGCAGCTTCTCCATCACCACCTGGGTGCGCGCCGAGTCCAGGGTGCCGACCAGCGGTACGCCGACCACGCCGTCCCAGAGCTTCACCACCGGGGTGGAGAGTTCCAGCAGCTGCTCGGCCTGGGCGGCGATGATCTCCTCCCGGGTCTTGGCGTGCGTCTCGACCGTGTAGAGGCCGAGGTCGTCCAGGGCGTGGAAGAAACGCAGGCCCGCGGCGGTGTCCGCCGGGTCGCCGGTCAGGGCCGGCTCCAGCACGTCCTTGAGGGCGAAGACGCCGAAGGCGGTCTCGGTGGGGCTGAACCCCTGGCGGGCGCGGTTGCGGGACAGCTCCGCCAGCAGCCCGCGGGTCTCCGCGAAGTGGTCGCCGCGGGTGGCGAGTCCGCCCTTGGCCAGGGCCGCGGTGATGGAGTCGTAGAGCGCGGTGAGTTCACGCTCCGCTTCGGCCGCCGTGAGGCGCCCGGCCAGCGTCGTCGTGACGACGCCGGTCCAGCTGGCGAGGAACTCCTCCCGCCGCTCGGTGAGGAGGCGCTCAAGCCCCTGTGCCGGTGTTTCCTCCGCCATGTGCGGGCCCCTCCGTGGTGATCGCGGCTCGTTGAGCCCTGAGGTTACGGCACATGTCGCCCCGGTAAGTGCGCAGGTGTTCGAAAGAGTGCCGGCTCCGGATGCGGCCGGAAGCACCCGGATCCGCCCTCCGGTTAGAGGTCGAAGGGGCCGATCGGACCCAGTGCCAGCGTCACGGTGATCCGTTTGCCGACCGGCTCGCGCCGTACGTCGAAGCCGTCGGCGAGCGCGAAGACGATCTCCAGTCCGTGCTGGCCGATCCGTCCCGGCTCAGCCGCCCTGGCGATGGGGAGCGCGGTGTTGGTGTCCCACAGCGTGATCTCCAGCACAGGGCCGCGGATCTCCAGGTCGAGCGCGCAGGGCCCGGGGGCGTACTTGAAGGCGTTGGTGACCAGTTCGCTCACCACCAGCTGCGCGTCGGCGTCCGCCTGCTCGGGGACCCGGGCGCCGTGCAGCGTTCTGGCCCGCTCCAGGAAGGCCGCGGTGAAGGCACGCGCCTCCGCGATGGCGCCGGTCTGACCGTCGTACGCCGATCCGGCCCAGATGCCCTGGCCCGCCGGCCCACGCCGGCTGCTGCGGCCGGTTGCCGTCCCTGTTTCCATCTCCGCTTCCCCTGTCCGGTCGCCGTTCACGACCGATCGACCGCATACCCCGGCTTCCGAGGCGTACACCCCCCGGGGTAAACGATCCCCGACCTGCTCCGGGCGGACCGAACACTCGTGCATACTTCCGCCATGCCCACGCATGATGATTCCCCGCAGCGCGGCCCGTCCGCCGGTCCGGTACGCGTCGTGGCGGCGCACGGCGATCTCGACATCGAGAGCCTCGGGCCGCTGCGGCACGCCCTGGAGACCGCGGCCGAGGCGCCCGCGGTCGTGCTCGACGCCTCCGGCGTCACCTTCGCGGACTCGAGTTTTCTGTCGGTGCTGCTGACCATCCGGCAGCTGACCGACCTGCGGATCGCGGGCGCCCCGCCGCAGCTGCTGCGGCTGCTGGGCATCACCGGGGCGGACCGGATCATCGCGCTGTACCCGACGGTGGACGAGGCGCAGCGGGCGGAGCGCGCCGACACCGGCCCGTGATCCGGCCGCCCGGGCACCTGGATACCGGGGGGCGGGGGCGCGGGAGTGCCGGAGTTGCGTCCGCCGGCACCGGGCAGCCGACCCGCATGATCACGCTGGGCGTGGAAGAGGAATACTTCCTGCTGGACCCTGACACCGGTCTGCCCGCACCCGGACGAGGTGGCCGGGCATCTGCTGCGGCCCGCTATGGGCTCACCGGCACCCTGATCGACACGGAGGGTGTCTCCCGCCCTGCTCATGACGTGGTGTCGGATCTGGTGGACCACCTCACGCCGGCCTTCGACGCGGCAGGCGACACCCGGCAGGTCCTCGCGCTGACGCACCGGCTGCCGGCCGAAGGGGGCCCGGCGCAGCGGCAGTTGAGGGCGTTCGCCCGGGACGGGGTGAAGGGCGTGATCGAGCTGATCACCGCTCAGAATGTCGCGATCGAACACTGATACGTAACAGCTCGGCACCAGGACCGCTGACCGTGCGTGCGCATGCCACCGGCGGGCACACGTTCCGCTGAAAGCCCCGGACCGCGCAGGCCCGGGCGCAGCCACCAGCGACGCAGTCGCAGGCACGACCGCGAAGAACTGTGAACAGGAGAGGACGTCATGGAGATTTCCGGAATCATCAGCGCCATCATCATCGGCATCGTGATCGGCGTACTGGGACGCCTCGTGGTGCCCGGCCGCCAGCACGTCGGCGTGATCTGGACGATCCTGGTCGGCATCGTGGCCGCCTTCATCGGCTCCGCCATCGCCGCCGGTTTCGACGTCCAGAGCACCAAGGGCGTGGACTGGATCGAGTGGCTGATCCAGATCGGCCTGGCCGCCCTCGGTATCGCGGCCCTGGACAACAGGCGCCTGCACCGCCGGTGAGGCGGATGCCGGCGCACTGCGGTCCGGCTGTCCGGCGTCATCCGCCGCTGTGCCCCTTAGGGCCGGTGGTGGAGCGCCGGCGGCCGGTCCGGCGCCGGATGGCGCGCCGTTCCTCCTCCGTCGTACCGCCCCACACTCCGCCGATGTCGCCCGCGGCGAGGGCGTCGCGCAGGCATGTCTCAGTGACCGGGCAGCGCGCGCAGACCTCCTTGGCACGGCGCTCCTGCAGCTTCGCCGGGCCGGACTGGCCGACGGGGAAGAAGAGTTCGGGGTCTTCGGTCCGGCAGGCAGCCTGTTGTTGCCAGCTCACGGGGATTCCGCCTTCCATGGGTGGTTTACGGGGGACGCGCGTCCTCGGCGCTTCACCGTGGCGCCTGCCCGCTCAGCGGCGGGGCCAACGTCAGGATCGAGTGAGGACCGTGAAGGAAGGCGGAGCACCGTGCGCAAGACCGAAGTGATCAAGGCAGGGCAGGCGCCGGCCACATGGAGCCGCGGCCGCTCGGCCTGGGGCCTGTACCGGGAGACCCGCCGCCCGGGCTCCCCCGGACTGTTCCGCCGGCTGTTCGCCGTGCCGCGACTGGTGGCGTCGGTGCTGACCCGCCGTTACCCGGGCCTGTCCCGCAGCAAGTTGCTGGCGTTCGCCGCGGTGGCGGTGCTGTACGTGCTCTCCCCGATCGACGCCATCCCCGACTTCATCCCGGTGCTGGGCTGGACCGACGACGGCGCGGTCGCGCTGTGGTTCCTCACCGGAATAATCCGCGAGTCGGGCCGCTACGTGGAATGGGAGACCGGCTCCCGCGGATAGGCTCGCGGAATGCAGAAATGGACCGGTCATCCGTTTCCCCTGGGCGCCCATTACGACGGCGCGGGAACGAATTTCGCTCTCTTCTCGGAAGTCGCGGAGAAGGTCGAGCTCGCCCTCATCGACGATTCCGGGCGGGAGGAACGCGTCACCCTCGACGAGGTCGACGGATTCATCCGGCACGCGTATCTGCCGGGGGTGGGGCCGGGGCAGCGGTACGGGTTCCGGGTGCACGGCCCCTACGACCCGGCCCGCGGGCACCGGTGCAACCCGGCGAAGCTGCTGCTCGACCCGTACGCCAAGGCCGTCGACGGCCAGGCCGACGGCGACCCGTCGCTGCTCGGCTACCGCCCGGAGGCGCCCGAACTGCCCAGCACCACCGACAACCTGAAGCACGCGATGCTCTCGGTGGTCGTCGACCCGGCCTTCGACTGGGAGGGCGACCGCCAACCCAAGCGCCCCTACCACGAGTCGGTGATGTACGAGGCGCATGTGCGGGGGTTGACGCGGTTGCATCCGGGGTTGCCGGAGGGGTTGCGGGGGACGTATGCGGGGTTGGCGCATCCGGCGGTGGTGGAGCATCTGTCGGGTCTGGGGGTGACGGCGGTGGAGCTGATGCCGGTGCATCAGTTCGTGCAGGACGGGCATCTGCTGGACCGGGGGCTGTCGAACTACTGGGGTTACAACACGATCGGGTTCTTCGCTCCGCACAATGGTTACGCGTCGGCGGGTGGCCGGGGTGGGCAGGTGCAGGAGTTCAAGGCGATGGTGAAGGCGCTGCACGCGGCGGGGATCGAGGTGATCCTGGATGTGGTGTACAACCACACCGCGGAGGGCAATCACATGGGTCCGACGCTGTCGTTCCGGGGGATCGACAACGCGTCGTACTACCGGCTGGTGGATGATGATCCGGCGCATTATTTCGATACGACGGGGACGGGCAACAGTCTGCTGATGCGGCATCCGCATGTGCTGCAGCTGATCATGGACAGTCTGCGGTACTGGGTGACCGAGATGCATGTGGACGGCTTCCGGTTCGATCTGGCGGCGACGCTGGCGCGGCAGTTCCACGAGGTGGACCGGTTGTCGGCGTTCTTCGATCTGGTGCAGCAGGATCCGGTGGTCTCGCGGGTGAAGCTGATCGCGGAGCCCTGGGACGTCGGCGACGGCGGCTACCAGGTCGGCAACTTCCCCCCGCTGTGGAGCGAATGGAACGGCAAGTACCGCGACAGCGTGCGGGACTTCTGGCGGGCCCAGGACGGCACCCTGCCGGAGTTCGCCTCGCGGCTGACCGGCTCCTCCGACCTGTACCAGGGGGACTTCCGCAGACCGCGGGCCGGCGTCAACTTCGTCACCGCCCACGACGGTTTCACGCTGCGCGACCTGGTGTCGTACAACGACAAGCACAACGAGGCCAACGGCGAGGAGAACCAGGACGGCGAGAGCCACAACCGGTCCTGGAACTGCGGGGCGGAGGGCGAGAGCGACGACCCGGAGATCCTGGCGCTGCGGGCCCGGCAGCAGCGCAACCTGCTGACCACCCTGCTCATCTCCCAGGGCGTCCCGATGATCTCCCACGGCGACGAACTCGGCCGCACCCAGCACGGCAACAACAACGCCTACTGCCAGGACAACGAGACCTCCTGGACCGACTGGAACCTCGGCGCCGAACAACGCGAACTGCTCGACTTCACCCGCCGGCTGATCGCCCTGCGACGCGATCACCCGGTGCTGCGCCGCCGCCGGTTCTTCCTCGGCCACGCGGCGGGCGCCGCCCCGGGCACCGCCGAGCTGACCTGGCTGCGCCCGGACGGCCGGGAGATGGCGGACGCGGACTGGCGGCGCGGTGACGCGCACGCGGTGGCCGTACACCTCAACGGCGACGCGATCGCCGAGCCGGACGCGCACGGGAACGCGGTGCGCGACGACTCCTTCCTGGTGCTGCTGAACGCGCACTGGGAGCCGGTGGCCTTCACCCTGCCTGCCGCCGCCTACGGGAAGCGCTGGCGGGCCGTGGTGGACACCGCGGCGGGCAGCGAGCCGTCAGCGGCTTTCAGCACCGGTGAGACGGTGAAAGTGACGGCGCGGGCCACCGTGGTGCTGATCCGGGAGGACGGCGAGCGGTCCTGACCGGCCGGGCGGTCACCTGCGGTCGCGGGGCAGCGGCGCGGAGGTGTCGAGGAAGAAGGCGTCGATGCGCTGCACCGCCAGCAGGAAGTCGTCCAGGTTGACCGGCTTGGTGACGTAGGCGTTGGCGTGCTTCTGGTAGGCGTCGGTGATGTCGTCGGGCGCCGCCGAGGTGGTGAGCACGACCAGCGGAATGGAGCTGAGCTCCTCGTCGTCCCGCAGGACCGCGAGGAGCTCCCGGCCGTTCATCCGCGGCATGTTGAGGTCGAGCACGATCAGGTCGGGGCGCTCCCGCTCGGGGTCGCGCAGGTACTCCAGCGCCTCGATGCCGTCCTCCACGTGGACCAGGGTCCGGGCCACGCCGCCTTCGCTCAGTGCGTCCTCGATGAGCAGGGCGTCGGCGGGGTCGTCCTCGACCAGCAGGACGCTGTAGCTACGGGACTGGTTGAGGCCGTTCATCGGGTGGCTCCTGGTGCCGTGGACACGGAAACCCGGGCCGCGCGGAGGCGCGGCCCGGGGTGGGACAGATACCGAATCCTAGAGATGCCGCCGCCCGGGCGACAACAGGAGTTGTCAGCGCCGTGGATCACACCGGCCGGCCGGCTTCCGCACGGGGCCGGAAGGACGCGGGGTCCGTAGACGCGGGGGCCCGAAGACGCGGGGCCGGAAGGCGCACCGCACGGTCACAGGCGCGGGCCAACAAGGCGCGGGCTAGAAGGCGCCGACCGCGAGGGCGATACCGCAGGCGGTCAGCACGCAGCCGACGACCGCGTTGAACGCGGTGGTCGCGCGGTGCGGCCCGGCGCCCCCGGCGGGGGCTTCGGTCGCGGCCACCCGGCCCCGCGGATACTGCCCGCGGGCCACCCGGCCGCTGAACAGTACGAAGAAGACGCCCCACAGCGCCAGCACCACACCCAAGGTCGTCCGCATCAGGGCCTCCTCCGTCGTAGGGGATGCGTCGGGTGCTCGCCCACGCCCGGGGAAGGCGGAGACGCGGGCGAGCCGCATCAGTGCGCCTTGCCCCGGACGGCGCCGCCAAACCGGCTGTCCGCGCCCGGGCCGCCCGGGCCGCCCGGTCAGGACGCGTCGGTGCGGGGGAAGACGTACTCGTCCAGCACGATGCCGAGCGCGACGGCCGCCGGGATGGCGACCAGGCCGCCGATGATGCCGAGCAGCGAACCGCCGGCCAGCACCGCGACCACCGTCACCACAGGGTGCACGTCCACCGCGAACTTCATCGCCCGCGGCATGATCAGGTAGTCCTCGGCGACCCGGAAGCCGACGTAGAAGACCGCTGTGGCGATCGCCACCGGCAGCGAGGCGGCCAGCGCCACCAGGCTGACCACCACTCCCCCGACGGTCGAGCCGACCACCGGCACCATGTCCATCAGCGCCACGAAGAAGCCGAGCGCGGCCGGGTACGGCACACCGATCGCCTCGCACCACACGAAGGTGGCCACGCCCGCGATCGCCGAGGTGGCGATGTTGCCGAGCATGTACCGGCCGACCCGGCTGAGGATCTCCTCGGTGACCGACTCCACCCGATCCCGGCGGGTGCCGGGCACGAAGCGGTAGCCGAACCGCTTGATCGCCGGCAGCGCGGCCATCACGTACAGCGTGACGGTGATGACGATCACCGTCGAGGTGACCAGGCTGATCACCATCTGCCCCGCGCCCAGCACCCCGCCGGCCACCTGGGAGGCGCCGCCGGAGCCGAGTTGGGCCTGCACCTTCTCGATGACGTGGTAGTGGTCCTCCAGCCGGCCGAGCGTGGAGTGGTGGTCGTGTAGCTGGTCGCGCCAGCGCGGCACCCCGTTCGAGAGCGCGTTGACGGCGGCGGTGACCGGTGGGATGACCAGTGCCACGAAGCCGGCCAGCACTCCGGCGAAGGCCACCAGCACCGCCGCCACCGACCAGCCGCGGCGCAGCCCGAGCCGGCAGAGCAGGGCGACCGCGGGCTCCAGGCTGACGGCGATGAAGAAGGAGAGCAGCAGCAGCGTCAGCAACTCGCTGATCTGCAGGACCGTCTGCACCAGCAGCCAGGCGAGCACCGCGCCGAGTCCGAGCCCGAAACCGATCCGGAACCAGGAGGAGCCCTGGGCCGCCAGTGCCGCGGCCGGCCGGCGCACCCAGCGGCCGGCCGGCCGGGCCGGGCGGACGGTGCTCTCGGTGTCGTCCTTGCGCTCGGCGTCGTCCTTGCTGTCGGCGTCCGCGGCCCCGGGGCTTCCGGTGCTTCTGCCGCTCTTCGCGTTCTCGGGGCTCCCGGGCCTCCCGGTGCTTCCGGCGCTCTCCGTGTTCTCGGGGCTCTCCGTGCTCTGCCGGCCGGTGTCGGACCGCTCCGGGGCTCCGCCGCCCGTGGTGGCCGGATCCGGCGCGATGACGCCCGTCCGGGTGACGGGCCCGTCGGTCCCGGCCGGTTGCCCGGGGGTGTCGCGGGGCCCGGTGGACGGTGCTGCCGTATCGGCCGGTGTGTCGGACATGCTGGTGTCTCCCTCGCGACGGTGGACCCTGCGGGCCGGTTCGCGATGCGGCGTCGGCAGGGGCCCCGCGCCCGCCGGCCCGGCGTCGCATCGCGTCTACCCGCACCAACGGTGATGATTCGGGCCGCGTCACCGGGTACGGCCAGTCGGCCGATACCCTCGGTACGCACCGCACGGGCAGCCGACAGCCACCCGTGTTGGGCGGTGGTTCATGCCCGGATCACACGAAATTCCCTTTTCCCGGGCACAACGTCGGTACGTGGTCGGCGGTCCAACAGATGTCAGGGGGAGGGGACCGGTGTCACCCATCGCCGCAGCCGTGCGCGGGCGCGCAGCCGCGATCGTCGTGCTCGCGCTGCTCGCGGCCGTGCCCGGGATCGCGACGGCGTACCCGGCGCCGCCGGAACACCGCGCCTGGACCTACGTGTTCGCCGGCTTCACCGCGGCGCCCGCGGCGACCGACTACGACCACCGCACGGTGACGCTCACCGGTGAGCTGCTGCGGCGCCTCAACAGCGGCGGTCCGGAGGAAGCCGCCGCCGGGGAGACGGTGGAGCTGCTGCGGTCCGCCGCCGTCCCGGCGGACGACGGCGATTCGCTGGGCACCGTGACCACCGACGCGCAGGGCGCCTTCCGGCTGGACGACGTCCCGATCGCCCTGCCGGCCGCGCCGGGCACCGTACCGGGCCCGCGCACGGTGGTGGTCCGCGCGGTGCTGCGGCCCGGCACCCCCGAAGGCCCGGGCGGCCCCGGCGGCCCCGGGAGCACCGCCTCACCGACGCCGCCGGCGCAGAACGCCGAGGCCCGCGTCGAGATCACCGCCACGCCGAGCACCGCCCGGCTGACCGTGGACTACCAGGTGGGCGCGGTCTCGGCGGCCGGCCGGCCGGTGACCGCGCGGGGCACCCTCCAACGGGACAGCGGGCTCGGCCCGTTGCCCGTCCCCGGCGCGGACGTCCGGGTGACCTACCGGGCCGCCGGACTCCCGCTGCTGGTCGAGAAGGCCACCACCGGCTCCGACGGAGGCTTCTCGGTGACCTTCCCGGCCGCCGTGGCCGGCACGGTGACCGCGAGCGTCGACGGACCGGCCGACCCTTATCTCGACGTCGTGGCGACCGGAGGGCTCAGCCGGCGGATCGACGTACCGTCACCGACCCCCACGCCGACGCCAACCCCGGCCGCCCCCACTCCGCTGCCCGCCGCACTGCCCGTGCACCCGATGACCGCGACCACGGGACCGCCCACCGGCCCCGCCTCGCCGGCCGCCCGCCCGGCGGCTGCGCCGAAGCACGTGCAACCGGCCGATACGCCCAATACCCTGGCGGTGACGGGCGGCGGAACGACCCGGATCGCCTTCCTGACCGGGGGCAGCACCCTGCTCCTGGCGGGGATGCTGCTGATGGTCGCCCGGCGGCGGCTGCGGACGGCGCGATAGCCCGCCGTCACGGTGTTCCGCGGTCTGGGACGGCAAGGGGCCGTCTCTCGGGCGGTGCTGGAATGGGGGGCGGCATGAGACCGCTGGAAACGGGCGATCCCACGTCGGTGGGACAGGGGCGTTACCGCCTGGTCGGACGGCTCGGCCAGGGCGGCATGGGGGTGGTGTACTTCGGCCGGTCGCTGTCCGGGCGGGCGGTCGCGGTCAAGGTGGTGCGGCCGGAGCTGAGCACCGAGCCGGGCTTCCGGCGCCGCTTCGCCGACGAGGTGGCCGCGGCCCGCAAGGTGGGCGGCTTCCACACCGCGCCGGTGGTGGACGCGGACCCCGACGGCGATCCGGCCTGGCTGGTCACCGCCTTCGTCCCCGGACCCACCCTGCAGTCGGTACTGCTGAACGTGGGGGTGCTGCCGGTCGGTACGGTCACCGTGCTGGCGGCCGGTCTCGCCGAGGCGCTGGAGGCGATCCACCGGGTCGGGGTGATGCACCGCGACCTCAAGCCGGCCAACATCATCGTGGCCGAGGACGGCCCGCGGGTCATCGACTTCGGCATCGCCCGGGCACTGGACGGCACCGCACTGACCCAGACCGGCCTGCAGATCGGTACGCCCGGCTATCTGGCGCCCGAGCAGCTGACCGGTGGCGCGGTCACGCCCGCGGTGGACATGTTCGCGCTCGGGGTGGTGCTGAGCCAGGCCGTCGGCGCGTTCCCGTTCGGCGACGGGCCCTCGGCCGCCCGGCACTACCGCGTCGTCCACGAGGAACCCGACCTGGCCGCCGTTCCGCCCGAGCTGCGCCCGCTGATCGCCGACTGCCTGGCGAAGATCCCGGCCGACCGGCCGTCCCCCGCGGACTTCCTCGCCCGGCTGACGGTCCAGCACCTCCCCGACGGCGACTGGCTGCCGGCCGCCGCGACGGCGATGCTGCGGCGGATCGAGCCGCTGCCGACGAACACCCCGGACACCTACCAGGCGGCTGCCTCCGCGGCGGCCGGCGGGGCGGCCCACCCGGAGACGGTCAAGGCCACTCCCCCACCGGAACACCCGCAGACGGTCAGGGCGGCGCACGCCGACCCTGCTCCCGGCCCCACCGGTCCGGCCTCCGACGGTGCCGCCGGTGCCGGCGGGGCGGTGGGCGCCGCCGCGTTCCCCGGCTCGGCCTATCCGCAAGCGCCGGACACCCCGCCGCCGCCCGGGGGTCAGGGCGGCACGCCGAGCGCCTTCGGCCCGCCGGCGGCCCCCTACAGCGCGGGGACAGTGCGGCCCCGGCGGCGGCGCGCGCTGCTGGTCGCGCTCGCCGTACTGGTGGTCGCCGGGACCGCCGCCGGCCTGCTGGTGGCGCAGCCGTGGTCCGGCGATGCCGGCACCGCGGGCAACGGAAGCCACGCCGCGGGCACCGGGTCCCCGTCCAGTACCGGCTCCACGAGCGCCCCCGCGGCTCCGGCCGCCCTGCCGGCCCAGCCGCTGCTGGTCCGTGAGGACACCGCGCCCGGCTTCCCGCAGACCTGCCACGGGGTGATCGCGGTCCGGGCCCCGGGCCGCGACGACCCCCGGCGGCTGGTCTCCGGCGGGAGCTGCGACGAGCTGCCGCAGTGGTCGCCGGACCGCACCCGTTTCGCCTTCACCCGGACCACCGCCGGGTCGTCGGCGGTCTGGGTGGCGGACGCCGACGGCTCGAACCCGCATGAGGTCGCGCCGGTCCA